>JAHEAZ010000079.1 GCA_024642505.1 Gammaproteobacteria bacterium | reverse complement strand
GGCGCAGGCGCACGGCCTGCCCCAGTTACCGACGGTCACGGTCGTCGGCAAGGTCGAGCAGCCACTGTCCGAGGTTGCAGCGACCGTGTCGATCATCGATGCGGAGCAGATAGCCGGTGCGCTGGCCCGCGATGCGCGCGACCTGTTCCGTTTCGAGCCGGGCATTTCCGTCGGCAACGATCCGGCGCGCTTTGGTCTCGGCGCCGTCAACATCCGGGGTCTCGGCGGCAACCGCGTGCTGGTGGAAACGGACGGCGTGCCCGCGCCGGCCGGCTTCGCCATTGGCAGCTTCAGCGACACTGGCCGGCCGCTCACGGACCTCGGTATCGTGCAGCGCGTGGAAGTCCTGCGCGGACCGGCGTCGAGCCTGTATGGCAGCGATGCGCTCGCCGGCGTGGTCGCGCTGTCCACAGTCGGGCCTGCGGACCTGCTCGAGCCGGGTCAGGTGCTGGCTGCGACCGCGCGCACGAGCTACGCCGGCGTAGACGACGGCTGGTCCACGAATTTATTGACCGCCGGGCGCGCCGGGAGCACGTCGGCGCTGCTCGGCGTCGGCTGGCGCCGCAGCGACGAGGCTGACATCGCCTCGGAGACCCCGGATCCGAATCCCGCGTCGAAGTATCGCGATACCCTGCATCTGCGGGTCGAGCACGACACCGACACCGGGCCCATCGGCCTGACTGCCACCGGCGACCGCTTCGGCGCGGCGACCGACGTCGACTCGCTGGAGTTGTCCGGGGGACGGTTCGCGAACACTGTGCTACTGCGCGGCGACGACAGCCAGGAGTCTTTCCGATTATTGATGGACCAGTCGCTGGAGTCGCTGCCGGGCTTCGACCGGGGTGAATGGCGGCTGTACTGGCAGCGCGGCGCGGTGGACCAGATTACCTATGAGGAGCGGCAGGGCACGACGAGGGCGGCACCGGTCGCCATCGATCGCCGCTTTCGCTACCAGGACACGACCCTGGGTGGAGAATTCACCGTCGCGCGCGAGTTTGTGGCCGGCGCGGACAGCCACCGTCTGGTTGGCGGCCTGGAGCTGAGTCGTTCGCGCATTGAGGAGCGGCGGGACGGATTGCAGACCGACCTGGACACCGGTGAGACGACCACGGTTCTCCTCGGCGAGTCCATGCCGGTTCGCGATTTTCCGGTCTCCGACGTCACTGAGGTGGGCCTGTACCTGCAGGACGACTGGCGGCCGGGGGAGGGCGCATTCAGCGTCATCGCCGCGCTGCGCGCCGACCTGTACCAACTCGAGCCGAGGCCCGATGCACTCTACCGCGAGGACAATCCGGCGCAGGAGCCGGTCGGAGTCGACACGTTTTCCGTGTCACCACGGCTCGGTTTCAGCTGGCGCCTGCGCGGCGGCGCGACCGCGTTCCTGCAGTACGCTCACGGCTTCCGCGCGCCGCCGTTCGAGGACGTGAACATCGGCCTCGACCTGCCGCAGTTCAATGTCCGGGCGATCCCGAACCCGGCCCTGAAGCCGGAGCGCAGCGACAGCATCGAGATCGGCCTGCGACTCGACGGTCGCGTGGTGTCCGGAAGCACGAGCGCCTGGTTCGGCCGCTATCAGGACTTTATCCAGTCCAAGGTGAATCTGGGGCCCGACCCGGAGACCGGCGTCATACAGTTCCAGTCGCAGAACGTTGCCCGGGCGGAAATCTGGGGCCTGGAAGCAGCGCTGTCGTGGTCCCTTGCCGGTGCGGCACCGCAGCTCGAAGGGTGGACTGTAGACCTGTCCGCGGCCTACGCGCATGGCGACGACCTCGAGCGCAGCGTCCCGCTGGATTCCATCGAACCAACCCGCGCAGTGCTTGGCCTGCGCTACGCCGGTTCATCGGATCGGTTCGGATTCGGACTCGCCGTCATCGGTGCCGCGCCGAAGCGCCGTATCGATCCGCTCCGGCCCGACCCGCTGATGCTGGACGGTTTCGTCAGCGTCGATTGCACGGCCAGCTGGCGCATCTCCCGGACCTGGCGGCTGGACGCCGGCGTGTTCAACCTGGGCGATGCGTCCTACCTGGAGTGGTCGGATGTGCGTGGCCGCCCGGCGAGCGATCCGCTGCTCGACCTGTATCGCCGGCCAGGACGGAACTGGGCGTTGTCGGTGACGGCCGAGTGGTAAGGGAGGGGCAGTCAGCGAAAGAAAAGGGGACGTTCCAGTTTTCCTGTGACAGACAGTCAAGCTGTACTGCTCCGGCCGCGGAGAAGGAAAACAGGAACGTCCCCTTTTTGATTCAGTAAACGTCCTGCGCAGTGTTGTGGACGTTGAACTTGCCGGTCGGCGTGACGATCCGCGGGTCGTCAATCACCGCCTTGAGTTTCAAAGTCTTGTCGTCGACCACGACGAGCGCCGAGCGCTGTTCCTTGCCGTTCCAGACGGAGAACCAGACCTCGTCGCCAGCCTGGTTGAACTCCGGCTGCACGACACGCTTGGGTCCCTCGCCGACGTTGGCCCATTCCGCGATGGGCAGGACCTTGTAGCCACCGGCCAGGTTGGCGACGTCGAACACCGCCACGCTCTGGCTGATGGCGGGGTCCGGGTTCAGCGGCGAGTCTACGTACAGGTGCTTCGACGTCGGGTGCGTCTTCACGAACAGCGAGCCGCCGCCCTGTCCCTTGAGCACGCGCACCACCTTCCAGGCCTGCTGTGGGTGGCCCTCGGGATCGGTGCCCAGGAAGGTCACTTTCTCGTTGCCAAGCGCGCTGGTCACCCACACGGGCCCGAACTCCGGGTCGACGAGGTTGGCGCCACGTCCCGGGTGCGGGATCTTGTCGACGTCCACCAGCGCCTCCAGGTCCTGGTCGCGCGAGTCGATCACCGCGACCTTGTTGGACTGGTTCGCGGCCGTCAGGAAGTAGCGCTGGGTGGAGTCCCAGCCGCCGTCGTGCAGGAACCGCGCTGCACCAATCGTCGTGATCTTCAGGTTATCCAGGTCCTCGTAGTTCACCAGCAGGATCTGGCCGGTTTCCTTGACGTTCACGATCCACTCGGGGTGTTCGTGCGAGGCGACGATGGCCGCGACGCGCGGCTCCGGGTGGTACTCCTGGGTGTCCACGGTCATGCCGCGGGTCGATACGATCTTGATCGGTTCCAGCGTTTCGCCGTTCATGACCACGAACTGCGGCGGCCAGTAGGCTCCCGCGATGGCATAGCGGTCCTCGTAACCCTTGTACTTCGAGGTCTCGACCGAGCGGGCTTCCAGGCCGATCTTGATCTCGGCAACGATGTCCGGCTTGTCCATCCACAGGTCGATCAGGTCGATCTTGGCGTCGCGGCCGATCGTGTATACGTAGCGCGCCGAGTGCGACGGTCGTGAGATGTGTACGGCGTAGCCGGTCTTGACGATGTTGATGATCTTCTTGGAGTCACCGTCGATCAGCGCAACCTCCCCGGCATCACGCAGCGTCACCGCAAAGACGTTGTCGGTGTTGAAGCTGTTCATCTTGCGGGTCGGGCGCGACTCGGCCGGCACCAGCACCTTCCAGCTCGCCTTCATCTCGGGCATCCCGAATTCCGGCGGCGTCGGCGGCTGGTGCTGGACGAAGCGCGCCATGATGTCCACTTCCGCCTCCGTCAGTTCGCCAGATGTCCCCCAGTTCGGCATGCCCGCGGGTGAGCCATAGTTGATGAACACCTTGAGGTAGTCCGTACCCCTGGCCTGGGTGATGTCGGGCGTCAGCGGCTTGCCGGTGGCGCCCTTGCGCAGCACGCCGTGGCAGCCGGCGCAGCGCTCGAAATAGATCTGCTTGGCGTGGTCGAACTCGCCCTGGGTCATGTTGGGCGCACCGGGCGAGATGACCATGGGCATCTCGCCGGCGGCTGCGCCGATTGCGGACGGCGCACCCGAGTACTTCATCTCTGCGACGCTGGTGGCCGGATGCTCGGTCGGCGACTCCGCCGTCTTGGCAGGTGCCGGTCCCTGGCGCACCGCCGCCACGTCGGCGGCTGTCACGCGACCGAAGTCGTTGCCCCAGCTGTTCATCGCGTAGGTCAGCGCGTCAGCGATCTCGGCGTCGGACAGCTGGGTCATGGGCGGCATGACCGAGTTGAACTCCTTGCCGTTGACGGTGATCGGTCCGGTCCGCCCATGCAGGACGATGCCGATCGCCCGCGTCGGGTCGGCCTTCAGGAAGTCGGATCCGGCAAGCGGTGGGAAGGCGCCGGGCAGGCCCTTGCCATCGACCTGATGGCAGGCCATGCAGGCAGCGGCGAATACCTTCTGGCCGGCGGCGGACGCCGGGTTACTGGCGGAAGCCACCTCGGCCTGGTGGACAGTGGGCGCGTCGCTACGCGGGTCAGGCACCTGTGCGGCCGCCATGGCGGCGACCGTCAAAGCGACTAGGCAGGCCGACCCGACGGTCGTCAGTAACTTGCGGCTGGGCATCTCGACTCCTCCGACACAGTGTGGCCAGGGCCGGTGGGCCCAAGCTGCGTTCAGGGTAGGAGTCGCGGCCTCGCCGCGCCTTGATGCGGGTCAACCGCAGGCGGGGCTCACATCTCGTGCTTGACGAGTTGTTCCATGTCCCGGATCACGATGTCGCGTCCGTCGGCCTCGATCAGGCCAGCATCGGTGAGGGCACGGGTCAGCCGGGAGAGGGTCTCCGGCTTGATGGACAGCTGCGAGGCCAGCATCTGCCGCGTCTCGTCGAAGTGCACGCGCAGCGTGCCGTCCGGGTCGCGCACGGCACGGCGTGCCAGGTGGCGGATCAGCCGGTTGCCGGCACTTTCCAGCGTCAGTTCCTCGATTTCCTCGATCTGGGCATGCAGCCGCTGGCTCAGGACGCCGAGCAGCCTCAGGCAGGTGCCGGTATCGCCCTTGAGCGCAGCCAGGAAGTCGGCATTGGGAATGGAGATCAGCGCCGTCGGCTCGGTTGCACCCGCGGAAACCGGGTAAATCGGCCCCTGCATGAACATGACGGCCTCGGCAAAAGCCTGGCCGGAATTGACCAGCGCCAGGATCTTCTCGTCGCCCCCACGGGACTGCAGGAACAGCTTCACCTGCCCTTCGATCACCACGAAAAACGAGCGTGCCTGGTCGCCGCGCTGGAACAGCACCTGCTGCGGGTTGAGCCTTATCAGTTGCGCGGCCGCGGCGACCTGCTCGAACCGTTCATCGTCGAAGGCGATAAACAGCGGGTTGCGCTGCAACAATTCACGCATTTCGGTCTTGACCAGCATGGTGCCGCCAATGGTAACCCGTAGCCGGGGACCCCGTGTGTGGCCAGTCAATGCACGGCTGTGGCGGCAATCCCTTATGGACCAGTTGACCCGGGTCAATGCCCCTGCGGCGGCGCGCCACGAGACTCGCCTCCAGGAAAGTCGGGACCCGCATTCACGCCCGGCTGATGGAGAGCCTCGACATGAATTCCACGCGACGACTCTGGACCGTGCTCGGCCTGACCATGCTGGTGTCCTTCACGATCCTCGGCTGGCTCGGCAGGGAAATCTACCTGACCAAGCCACCCATCCCCAACGAGGTGAGGACCGCTTCCGGTGAGGTGCTGTTCACCGGTGAGCAGATCCAGACCGGCCAGCAAGTCTGGCAGTCCATGGGCGGCCACCAGGTCGGGTCCATCTGGGGTCACGGCAGCTATGTGGCGCCCGACTGGACAGCCGACTGGCTACACCGCGAGGCCATGGCCCTGCTCGATGCGCGCGCCGCCCGCCTTGGCGCTGGAAGTTACGCTCAGCTCGATGCCGGCGGCCAGGCGGCCCTGCAGGCCGAACTGCAGGTCGAGATACGGGCCAACACGCTCAACCCGGAAATGCTGGTAGTGGAGGTCGGCCCGGAGCGCGCCGCCGCCATTGGGAAAGTGCTCGCGCATTACGACAGCGTATTCTCAGCCGATCCGGCTTCGTCCAGGCTGCGCGAGCAATACGCCATCCAGGAAAACCCGGTACCGGACCCGGCTCGTCGCCAGGCGCTCGGCGCTTTCGTCTTCTGGTCGGCCTGGTCGGCCGTGACCAACCGGCCCGGTAAGTCGGTCAGCTACACCAGCAACTGGCCTTCGGAACCGCTCGTCGGCAACGTGCCGACGTCGCCCACTTATCTGTGGACCTTCGTGAGCATTTTCCTGTTGATCGCGGGCGTCGGCGCACTGGTTTGGTATCACGCCGCAACCTCAGGCAAGGAGCCCGCACCGGAGGTGCCGGAGCAGGATCCTTTGACAGGGCTGTCGCTCACGCCATCCATGCGCGCGAGCATCAAGTTCTTCGTGCTGGCAGTGGCGCTGTTCCTGGTACAGGTGGCGCTCGGTGGCGTCACCGCACACTATGCGGTGGAAGGCCAGGCCTTCTATGGCGTCGAGTTGGCACAGATCCTGCCGTATTCGCTCGCCCGGACCTGGCACACGCAGCTCGGGGTGCTGTGGATCGCGACGGCCTGGCTCGGTACCGGACTGTTCATCGCGCCAGCGGTGTCGGGTCGTGAGCCGGTACTGCAGCGCTTCGGGGTGAACTTCCTGTTTCTGGCGCTGCTGGTAATCGTGGTCGGCGCGTTCGCCGGGCAATGGATCTCGGTCATGCAGCAGAGCATGAGCCTGGAGATGAACTTCTGGTTCGGCCACCAGGGCTGGGAATACGTGGATCTCGGCCGCTTCTGGCAGGCGTTCCTGTTCATCGGCCTGATGCTGTGGCTGGTCCTCGTCGGTCGTGCGTTGTGGCCGGCACTGCGCACCCCGGGCGAGTCGCGTACCCTGACGGGACTCCTGTTCCTGTCGGTCGTGGCGATCGGCCTGTTCTACGGCGCGGGCCTGATGTGGGGCAGCAGGACGCACCTGGCGATGGTCGAGTACTGGCGCTGGTGGGTCGTGCACCTGTGGGTCGAGGGCTTCTTCGAGGTGTTCGCCACTGCGGTCATCGCGTTCCTGTTCACCCGCCTCGGTCTGGTGCGGACCAGCACAGCAGTCAACGCAGTGCTGTTCGCGACGGTAATCTTCCTGTCGGGCGGCGTGCTCGGCACCATGCATCACCTTTACTGGACCGGCACGCCCACGGCGGTGCTGGCGTTCGGCGCCGTGTTCTCGGCGCTCGAGGTCGTACCGCTCGCCGTGATTGGCTTCGAGGCCTACCAGAACTACTCGCACGTCACGGCGCGGCCGTGGGTGGCGACTTACCGCTGGCCGATCCTGTTCTTCGTGGCGGTAGCGTTCTGGAACCTGGTTGGCGCAGGATTGTTCGGCTTCCTGATCAACCCGCCGCTCGCGCTTTACTACATGCAGGGCCTCAACACCACTCCGCTGCACGGGCACACTGCGTTATTTGGTGTGTACGGCATGCTGGGTATCGGCCTGATGCTGTTCTGCCTGCGTCTCGTTCCAGTACGTGGCGCATGGGACGAAAAGTCGATCGCACGCTCCTTCTGGACGCTGAACGGCGGACTCGCAGCGATGGCAGTCCTGTCGCTCGCACCCGTGGGCCTGCTGCAGGTGAAGGCGTCGGTCGAGCACGGCTTCTGGTTCGCGCGCTCGCCGGAGTTCATCCACTCCGACCTGATCGAGACGCTGGTGTGGATGCGGATGCCCGGCGACATCCTGTTCGCAGCGGGCGCTGTCTTCCTGGCGCTGTTCTTCCTGCGGCTGTTCCTGGGGCGTCGTCGCGAGAAGATGGGCGCACCGGTCGCCGCGCCGGAGGCGCCTGCGGCGTGACGCGCTGGCGCGCATTCCCGGCGGCGCCACATCGCATGATGTTCGTCGCCGGGATGCTGACTGCAACGGCCGGCGGCCTGTGGTGGGCCGCCGGCCTCTTTGGCCGGTTGTGGCCGGCCGTGGTGCTGCCTGCGCAGGCAGCACCAATCTGGGTCCATGCCTGGCTGATGGTCTTCGGCCTGCTCGGTCCCTTCATCTTCGGCTTCCTGTTCACGACCTTTCCGCGCTGGCTGTCGGCGTCGGAAGTGCGTCGCGCCGTCTACGTGCCGACGTTCGCGGCGCTCGTGACTTCGCTCGTCCTGGTGCTGTCGGGCGCCATGGGCGGCCACGGACTCTTCCTGGCAGGGGTAGTCATCGCCTGTCTGGCCTGGCTCGCGGCGTGGGCGATCCTGCTTGCCGTGATGCTGCGGGCGCAGACCATTGTGTCCCACGCCATCGTTACCGCGGCCGGTCTGGGTGTTGCGGCGCTGTCGCAGCTGGCATTCGCGACAGGACTGTGGCTTGGCGATGCCGCTGTCCTGCATCTTGCGCCGCGTGCGGCCCTCTGGGGCGGCGTGCTGCCGCTGGTGTATGCGGTGTGTCATCGCATGATCCCGTTCTTCACGCAGTCGGCGGTACCGATCTACAAGGCGGTGCGGCCGACGTGGTGGCTGGTCACGTTTTCAATGCTGTGCCTCGTGCACCTCGCGCTGGCGCTGGTTGGAGCCTACGGCTGGTTGTGGCTCGTCGACGGATCCCTGGCGGCGTTGGCCCTGTACAGCGGGCTGCGCTGGCAGCCGCTTCGTGCGCGCAAGCTGCCCTTGCTATGGACGTTGTATGTCGCGTATTTCTGGTTGCCGTTGGGGCTGGGGTTGCAGTTCGTGGCCGATGCTTCCTTTGCGCTGACGGGCGACTGGTTGCTCGGGCGCGCGCCGCTGCACGCGCTGGGGATCGGCTTCCTGTCCAGCCTGGTGCTGGCGATGGCGAGCCGCGTGACGCTTGGTCACTCCGGTCGCAGGCTGGTGATGGACCGCTTCACGCTCGGTTGTTTCCTGGCGCTGCAGGTCGCTGCGATCCTGCGCGTCGGCAGCGAGCTCCTGTCCCTGCCCGTCGTGGTGCTGCCGCTAATCCTGGCCAGCGCACTGATCTGGGTCACAGGCATGACGCTTTGGTCCTTCCGCTACGGAAAGATGCTGGCGCTGCCGCGCATCGATGGCCGGCCGGGCTGAGCGGGGGCGCCTCCGGTAGTATCCGCCAGACCATGCAGTATTCCGTCGCGCATCATCTCCACGTCACGTTGGTCTCGATCTCGATCGCACTATTCGTGTTGAGAGGGGGGCTCATGCTCGCCGGTTCGCCGCGGCTGCGGACGCCATGGCTGCGGGTGCTGCCGCATATCGTCGACACCATGCTGCTGGGTAGCGCCCTGTGGCTGGTGTCCGTCCTGCACTTGCCGTTGCTGCAGACGCCCTGGTTGCTCGCGAAGATCCTGGGGCTGGTGCTGTACATCGTGCTGGGCAGCCTGGCACTGCGGCCCGGGCGCAGTCGCAGCGTACGAATCGCAGCACTTGTTGCGGCACTGGCCACGGTCGGCTGGATCGTCTCGGTGGCGGTACGGCACGACCCGCTGGGATTCCTTGGCCTCCTGCGCTAGCTGCCAGTCTCGTAGCTCAGGCCGTATGCGACACTCTCCGGGCTCATGACCGGCCCGCTGGTTACCACCGAGGTCCACGACACGCTGCTGGCTGCTGCTCAGGCCGGCCAGGCGATGGTCGAGTGCTCGCTCGATCTCGGTCGCTCGACA
>JAHEAZ010000153.1 GCA_024642505.1 Gammaproteobacteria bacterium | reverse complement strand
CAGGCGTCGCGGCGCGGTTCCACGAGGCCGGCCACATCATGGGCTCGGCCAGCATCGAGCTGATCGTCGAGGATGGCGACGCCGAGAAGGTCATCGTGTTCTCGGGCGACATCGGACCGAAGGGGGTGCCGATCCTGCGCGACCCCGAGCCGCCCGCGCGGGCCGACATGGTCTTTCTCGAATCCACCTATGGCGGACGCGAGCGCCCGCCACAGGCGGAGACGGTCGAGGCTTTCAAGAACATCCTCGGGATGGCGGCGGAGCGCGGCGAGCGGGTGCTGATCCCGGCGTTTGCAGTGGGCCGCTCGCAGCTGATTCTCTATTACCTCGCCGAGGCCGTGCGCGAGGGCCGGCTGCCGCGGGACTTCCCCATCATCCTCGACAGCCCGATGGCGGCGAAGGCCACCGAAGTGCTGATCCGGCATCCCGAAGTCCTTGACGACGAGGCGACAGAGCTGGTGTCGCGGCGGCAGTTTTCCGCGGACCTGCAAAGCCTGCGGGTCGTGCAGTCGGCGCGTGAATCGAAGGCGCTGAACGACAGCGACGAGCCCTGCGTGATCCTGAGCGCATCGGGCATGTGCGAGGGCGGCCGTATCGTGCACCACCTGCGTCACAACCTGTGGCGGCCGAAGGTCAATGTCGTGCTGGTGGGTTACATGGTCGAGGGATCGCTTGGCCGACAGCTCGCCGACCGTGAACCAGTCGTAGAGATCTTCGGTGAGGAGGTGGTCGTCCGCGCCAGGGTGCACGTCCTGGACGGTTTCTCGGCCCACGCCGATCAGGCGGGGCTGCTGGAGTGGCTGGGGGCCATGGTGTCAGGCGACGGCCGTCGCCCACGCGTCATCCTCACACATGGCGAGGATCCGGCGCGCGAGGCACTGGCCGCTGCGATCGAGGAACGGTTCGGACTCGCTGCCGAACGGCCCGGACAAGGGGCAGTCATCAAAATGTAGCAAGGGGACGTTGTCATAGTTCTTCTTCAGCCTTTCCAGCCGGATCGGTAGTCCGGGACAAAAAGGAAAACACAAGGTTCCCCTCTAGACGCCGGAGAACTGCAGCTCGGCCAGGCGTGCGTACAGCGGGTTGCGCTCGATCAGTTCCGCATGACTGCCGCTGTCGACGATCCGGCCGCGGTCCATGACGACGATACGATCGGCCTTCAGCACCGTGGCCAGGCGGTGCGCGATGATGATGGTCGTGCGGCCTTCCATCAGCCGCTCGAGCGCCTCCTGCACGACGCGTTCGCTTTCCGCGTCAAGCGAGCTGGTGGCCTCGTCGAGCAGCAGGATCGGCGGGTCCTTGAGGATGGCCCGCGCGATGGCGATCCGCTGCCGCTGTCCCCCGGACAGGCGCGCTCCGCGTTCGCCGAGGAAAGTCTCGTAGCCCTCCGGTAGCTCCAGGATGAACTCATCGGCCGCCGCCGCGCGCGCCGCAGCCTCGATCTCGGCATCGCTGGCCCCGGGCCGACCGTAGCGGATGTTTTCCCTGGCCGACGCGCCGAACAGTACCGTGTCCTGCGGCACCAGCCCGATTCGCCGGCGAATGTCTTCCGGTCGCGCACTCACCAGGTCGATGCCGTCCACCAGGACCCGGCCGGCCTGCGGATCATAGAACCTGAGCAGCAGCTGGAAGGTAGTGCTCTTGCCGGCGCCGGAGGGCCCGACGAAGGCAACGGTCTCGCCCGGCTCGATCGCGATGCTGAATTCCTGCAGCGCCCGGGAGTCGGGCCTGGACGGATAACTGAAGCCCACGCCCTCGAACCGGATGCTTCCAGTGCCGGGCGAGGGCAAGGCGACGGGGGAGGCCGGCGGGCGGATGTCCGGCTCCGCCTCCAGCAGCTCGACCAGGCGCTCGGTTGCCCCGGCGGCACGCTGTACCTCACCCCACATCTCGGTCAGCGCGGCGGCGGAACTGGCGACGAACACGGCGTAGAGCAGGAATTGCCCAAGCTCGCCGCCCGTCATGTTTCCTTCCAGCACCGCGTGCGCACCCAGCCACAGCACCAGCGTGATGGCGCCGAACACCAGCATGACGCCCAGCGCGGTCAACAGCGCCCGCGCCTTGGTGCGCCGCACCGCGGCGCCGAAGGCAGCCTCGACCGAGCGATGGAAGCGCTCGCCCTGCAGGTTCTCGAGCGTAAAGGCCTGCACCGTCTGGATCGCATTCAACGTCTCGCCGGCCAGCCCGCTGGAATCAGCGATTCCATCCTGTGCGTCCCGCGACAGTTTGCGGACCAGCCGCCCCACCAGGATCAGGGGCGCGATGACCACGGGCACCAGCAACACGATCCAGCCCATCAGGCTCGGGCTGGTCAGCGCCAGCATCACCAGTGCGCCGACCAGGTTGATCGACGATCGCAGCGCGATCGAGATGCCGGAGCCGGCGATCGACTGCACCAGCGTGGTGTCGGTGGTCAGTCGCGACAGGACCTCGCCAGTGCGCGTCACCTCGAAGAAGGCCGGGTCGAGGCGGACCACCTTGCGGTAGACCGCGTCGCGAATGTCCGCGACCATCCGCTCGCCGAGCCAGGTGACGAAGTAGAAGCGGATTGCCGCAAACACGCCGAACACCGCGGCGGCCAGCAGGAACCAGCCAAAATAACGGTTGATGGTCTCGGCC
>JAHEAZ010000023.1 GCA_024642505.1 Gammaproteobacteria bacterium | reverse complement strand
CGCGAGGGCGACGCTGGTGCCCTCCAGCACGTAGACCATGCCGAAAAAGCCCAGTGGATTGCCACGCATCACGGTGTCCCAGGCATAGGCGACCATGGCCTCCGTAGCTACCGCCGGTGTCGAGGCCGCGGCCGCGACTCGATCGCCGCCCGCGTGCTCGATGTCGTTGAGGATCCACTGGTCGTGGCCGGCCTCCTCCTCCAGGTAATGCAGAATCGGGGCCTGTAACCAGGCGTGTCGCTCTGGCAGGCGCGCACCGACGGCCATCAGCAGCGGCACGGTGTGGCGCACGTGGTGATAGGCCTGGGTGAGGAACTCGAGATACAGCTCACGTGTCACGTCACCGGCCAGGCAACGCCGGATGACGGGCGCGGACAGCAGGAATTCCCGGTCCGCGGCGGTTTCCTGGGCCAGTTGCTCGTGGAGGTTCATCTGATTCCCTTGGTCAGGTAGCGACTTCGTCGCGATAAAGTGAATCAATCAGGCCGCCATGGCGCTCGACGATGGCGGCACGGCGCAGCCGGCCGTTTGAGGTCAGTAGGCCATTGGCGAAGGAGAAGGGCTCGGGCGCACGTAGCCAGCGCCGGACCTGAGCGTAACCCGGGAGCCGCGCGTTACAGGCGCCTATCGCACGATCGATAGCCGCTGCGTCCGCGTCGCCCTGGGACGCACTGATCAGCGCCACGGCGTAGGGGCGCGCTTCGCCGTAGACCATGGCCTGGCTGATTCCCGTCTGCTGCGCTATCTCCTGCTCGACCCATTCCGGCGCCACGTTGCGGCCGAAGCTGGTGATGAAGATATTGCTGAGGCGCCCCCGGACGTAAAGATAGCCGTCGGCATCGAATTCCCCGAGGTCGCCGGTGGCGAGTTCGGCGCCTGCAGGCAGCGCTGCTCCGCCGAGATACCCGAGCAGGGTGACCCCGGACACCATGATCTGGCCGTCGTCCCCGATCCGCGCCCGGGCATGCGGCAGCGGTCGCCCGACGCTTCCGGGACGACGTCCCGCCGGGGTATTGAGACTGACCACGGACGCGCACTCGCTCAGGCCGTAACCCTCGTAGACCGGCAAGTTGGCGGCAGCGGCACGCTCGAGCAAGGCCGTCGACACCAAGGCGCCTCCAACCGCGATGAACTTGAGCGTCGTGGGGGCGCGCCAGCCGCGTTCCACTGCCGTAACCAGCAGCCGCAACAGCTCGGGTACCAGGATCAGGCTTTCGGTCCCGCTCGTGGCGATGGTCCGCAGCAGCAACGCCGGGTCAGGCCCGGTGTAGCTCATGCCGGTGGCGCTCGACGGTGGCAGGATGCAGGTCGCGTTTGCGAGTAGCGGGGCATAGATCCCCGCGACGTTTTCCAGCAAGGTCGGCAGTGGCAACAGGCAGAGGTGCCGCTCGATCTTCAGCGCCGCGCTGGCCGCGGCCACCGACGAGGCAACTGCCTCGAGATGACGGGTCGCCAGGCAGACTCCCTTGGGTGAGGCCGTGCTGCCCGAGGTATAGGTGACCTTGGCGGTTCCGGGTGGCGCCGGTGCCCGATCTTCCGGGTCGAGCTGACGCCGGAACAGGGACAGGCCCGTGCGACTCGAAATTCCTGCCTGGTTCCAGCCGCACAGGATCCCGGCCAGCCGTGCCGGCGAATCCGTAACCACGGTATCGACGCCAGCGTCGTCGAGCGCATGGACGGACTGTTCAGCAGTGAAGTACCCGGGCAACGGTACCGACAACACCTGGCGCAGGTGCAGGGCCAGGTCGCTCACGGCCCATGGCACGCCATTGTCGGCAAGCAGGGCAAAGCGCTGACCGCCGAGCGCCGCGAGCCACCGGCCTTCTTCCTCGACCAACGGACCCAGTTCCCCGTAGGTAACCGCCCGCAGCCCGTCGTCGAGTGCGACACGTCCGGGCACCGGACCGCACAGCGCCGCCGCGAGTGCGCTAATAGTGGTGTTCTCCATTGCAGAATGCCGGTATTTGCCGGCTGTCAGGGAGGTATCCCAGGAGCACGCGCGGATCGGCCTGGTAGTACGAGCCCCACTCGTCATTGCTGCCGGCTACCCGGGCGCCATCCGCGCGGGCGAGTTCGACCAGCGGTGCGCCGAGGCCGAGCAGGATCTTCCGCACCGCACTGGTCGCCGTGAACGCTATCCAGCGAAAGTCCCGCGACAGCAAGTGTGCTGGAAGCTGCGCCACCATGCGCATGGCCGTGCGGCAGCTGGCGCCGGCAAGATTACCGACCTCGACGACCTCGTCACGGCGCACGATCCGGCCGGTCGAGGCGGCGATCGCCGCCTCGATTGGCGCATCGAGGTACTGCTCCAGATAGAGGCATTCCGCCGCTGCGCCGCGCAGGCCGGCCACGCCTCGAAGCTGTCCGGCAGTGTCGCGGAAGCCGAGCAACGTCGGCATGAAGCTGTGCACCGTCGCCGCGTGCCGGCGCCGGAATGCGGCGCCGACGTAGGCCTCGAACTCGGTACGTTCCGCGGCGCCGCGCGCCGCCTCGAGCAGGTGCAGGCGGGGCCCGTCGGCGCTTGCGGACCTGGCGATGGACGCAGGCAGGTCGGCGGCCGTCCCGGTGGAACTGTCGTCGGTCACTTGGGTCACGCAAAGACTCCTGTTCGCCGCCCCGGCCCGAGCCGGAAGTGCGCCGGGCGAGCGTTAGACGGCGGTTGCCGGAAAAATCAATCGAGGCTTCGACGAAGAGCTCTTTTTATGAAGTCAATCAGTGGATTGGGTGAAATACCCGTTTCGGGATGGATCTCTGACGATTGATTTAGCGGCCGTCGTCCGTCTAACTCGTCGAACGTGACCGGGGATGAAGACGTGACCGACGACCGGCAACTGGCGAACCGGATGCTTGCGGGCGAGGAGCGCGCCTTCGAGGTGTTCTTCGAGACCTACTTCCCGCGAATCTATCGCTTTGCCCTGCCGCGGGTGGGGCGCGACGAAGCCATGGCCAAGGATGTCGTCCAGGCGACGCTGATCAAGGCAATGCGCAAGCTCGGTGACTGGCGCGGCGACGCCGCGCTGTTTACCTGGCTGTGCCAGATCTGCCGGCACGAAATAGCCGACCAGGTCAGGTCGCAGAGACGGCACTCGGACAAGGTGGTGCTCATCGAGGACAGCGCGGAGGTACGTGCCGCGCTCGAGTCAATCGAGGCACCGGCTGCCGACGATCCATTGCGTCGCGCCGACAGCGACGAGTTGAAGCGACTCGTGCATGCAGTGCTCGACCGCCTGCCAAACCGTTACGGCGAGGCGCTCGAGTGGAAGTATGTGGAAGGACGCTCGGTCGAGGAGATTGGCGAATTACTCGGCATCGGCCATACCGCTGCGCAGTCGCTGCTGGCGCGGGCGCGAGCGGCATTCCGGGAGGGGCTCGAAGCGGTGTTCGGGGCGTCGGCCGTCGATGTCCTGGCAGGACTCGAATCCTGAGGGGGACGAATGCAAGAAAGAGAAAATGTCGTGAATGCAGAAGACCGCGACGTCGCCGCGCTGATCAGTGCCGCGGGACCCCGGCCCCGGCTGGCAGACGGCGCGGCAGCGGAGGTGCGCGCGGCTGTGGAGGCCGAGTGGCGCGCTACCGTTGCCGGCCGCAGGCAGCGGCGTAACTTCACGGCATGGGCCGCGGCAGCCGGCCTGGGCGCCGCCGCCGTGGCCGTATGGCTGGCACGCCCACTGTATCTGCCGGCGAGCGATCCGGTCGCCTCTGTCGCCCGCGTCGAGGGAGGCGTGGAATACCGCGTCGGATTGGGCGAGGACTGGGTAAGTGCCGCGACCGCGGTGAGCCTGAGACCCGGGGACGAACTGAGGACGAACGACTCCGGGAGAGTCGCCGTGAAGTTCAACAATGGGATCGAGGTCCGCCTCGACACCGGCACGCAGCTCGCGCTGGTCGATTCGAGCCATGCCGTGCTGGCTCGCGGCGGCGTGTATGTGGACTCCGGCGAGGGCGCCGAGGCAAGGCTGCGTGACCTGGAGATCGGCACCCCGCTGGGCGACGTGCGGCATCTCGGCACGCAGTACCAAGCGCGCCTGCTGGACGGCGCGTTGCAGGTCGCTGTGCGCGAAGGTCGCGTCGAAGTAGGCACGAAGGCCACAACCGTGGTAGGAGGCGCGGGCGAGCAGCTCATTTTTGCCGACGGCGGCGTCACGCGAGCGCCATTGCCGGTCCATGCCGGCCAGTGGGCCTGGATCGGGCTGGTTACGCCACCGTTTTCAATCGAAGGCAAGTCGGTCGACACATTCCTGGCCTGGGCCGGCCGGGAAACGGGACGCGCCGTAGACTATGCCTCGCCAACGGCGGCCCAACAGGCACATGCCATCGTCCTGCGCGGCTCCGTTGCGGGCCTGACACCCGAGCAGGCGATCTCGGCCGTGCTGTCGACCACGCCACTGAGACTGGAAATCCAGGCCGACCGGATCCGGATCGAAGAACCCGCGTCCTGACATTCGCTGTCCCTGGCTGGGAGAGGTTGGCTGGCTCGGTTACTATCGCGACGCCGACGCATTGGCGTCGGTGCGCGAAGCAGCCATGCCCCCACCTCTTGTTCTTCAAACTGACCCGAGCCGATCGCGACGCAGCGCCAGCCTGACCGTTGCCGCCCTCGCCCTCTGGTATTCCGCCGTCGCCCTGGCCGGACCGCCGTATCTCGGCCTGCCGCTTGACGCCGTGCTGCCGGAGTTTTCATCACGAGGACTGGAACTCGTCTACAACAGCGCGATCGTTCCGCCATCCCTGCGGGTGATCCGCGAACCGTCGCCGGGCACGGACCTCGAGGTGCTCGCCCAGCTTCTCGAGCCACATGGTCTCCGTGCCAGCCAGGTTGCAGGCAAGGTGTACGCCATAGTGAAGGCCGAATCGCCGTCGACGGTCGCCACGAACCAGGGTGCCATGGCGCCGAGGTCGGTTGCACCCCTCCAGAACGTCGTCGTGACCGCGAGCCGCTATTCGCTTGCCGCGGAAATCCCGGACGTTCATACGTTCCTGACGCAGATACAGGTCGAGGCCATGCCCCACCTGGCCGACGACTCCCTCAAGGCGGTACATCGCCTGCCCGGGGCGGCAAGCAACGGACTATCCGGGCTCGCGCACATGCGCGGCGGCGAGGAGAACGAGACGCTGATCGTGTTCGACGGACTGCCCATGTACGAGCCGTTCCACCTGCGGCTCCTGCAGAGTCCAGTCAGCGTGCTCGACCAGCGGGTCGTCGATAGCATCGACGTCTATGCGGGCGGATTCACCGCTGATTACGGCGACCGGATGAGCGCGATCATCGACGCCCGGTCCGTTCACCCCGCCGCCGACCGCTATTACGAGCTGGGACTGAGCCTGTTCCATGTCAACGGCCTCGCCTCGCGGCGATTCGCTGACGGTCGTGGTCAGTGGCTGGCCTCGATTCGACGCAGCAACCTCGATGTCGTGGCCGATACGCTTGACTCTGACCTGGGCGAGCCGCAATACATGGATGGATTCGCGCGCGTCGACTATGAGTTCTCGCCCGCCACCTACGGCAGCGTGCACATGCTGCTGTCGAGCGACAAGGCTACGGTCTCGAACCCGGCAGAAACCGAGCAGGTGGACGCCGAGTATCACAACACCTACCTGTGGGCGGCGCTGGATCACGACTGGTCGGCAAGCCTGCACGGAAAGGCGGTCCTGTCCTACACGGACGTGTCCTCCGAACGCACCGGCGAAGTCAGCGAGGAGGGCCAGCGCAATGGCTACGTGGACGACAATCGCGACTATGAAGCGATCGGCCTGAAGCTCGACGGTAGTTATGCCACGGATCACTGGGTACACCGCTTTGGGGCGGAAGTACGCTGGCTGCATGCTCGCTACAATTACCAGGGGCACATCCTCTTTGAAGCCGGATACCCTTTTCCCGGCAGTCCCTCCCAGGAAATCGACCAGAGCCTGGCGCCCGAGCCATCCGGTGCACACTACGCGGCATACCTGAGCAGCCGATTCAGGATCACCGACGCGCTGACCGCCGAGCTGGGCCTGCGCTGGGACACCCAGACCTACGGCGAGGATGCAGACAACCCGGTTGCGCCGCGTGCCAACATCGTCTGGAACCTGGGCGATGCGACACGGTTGCGGGCGAGCTGGGGGCGATATGAACAGTTCCAGGGTATCGAGGAACTGCAGGTCGAGGACGGCATCGACGAGTTCCAGCGGGCCCAGTATGCCGACCACGCCATCATCGGCGTCGAGCGCAACCTGTCCGCAGGTTTCTCGGTCCGGATTGAAGCCTATCAAAAGGACTATGGCCGGCCGAGGATTCGCTTCGAGTCCCTGTTCGACCCCTTGTCACTGGCGCCCGAGCTGCGCTGGGACCGCGTACGCATAGCGCCTGCGGCCGCGGTCGCGGAAGGCGCCGAGCTGTTACTGACGCGCAAGGGCAGCGATCCCTGGAGCGGCTGGATCAGCTACACCTGGTCACGGGTGGAGGACACGACAGCCGGCGATAGGACCGTGCGCAGCTGGAACCAGGCGAACGCAGTGAGTGGCGGGGTGACCTGGTCCGACTCCGGATGGCTGGTCACCCTGGCGGGCACCTACCACAGCGGCTGGCCAGTGACGCAGGTCCGGCTGGTGGATTCCGGATCCGGGCCGGTGGCAATCGTCGGCCCGCGCAATCGCCAGCGTTACGCCGACTTCTCGTCAGTGGATTTTCGCGTGAGCCGAGACTTCCAGATGAAGCGTGGAACACTGAACGCGTTTGTAGAGGTCACAAACGCTCTCGACCGGCGCAACCCCTGCTGCACGGATTTCTCCTACGAGACCGAGGAGGATGGCAGCGTCGTGCTCGAATCGGAGGTCCGTCACTGGCTGCCGTTGGTGCCGTCGATCGGCGTCCTCTGGAAATTCTGAGACGCGAGCCAACCTCGAGGGCTGACGCGGCGATTGATTTGCGCACCCGTCAGCGTCCAACCGGTGGCGAACTGCAAGGGCATTCCGGAACGATCTCCGACTGTTCGGCCTGTCACGGTGCGGGTACCCTGGCCCGGTCGCTCGGCGGCCCACACGGCCTGCACGGGGTCGGCGACTCTCGCTGGACCAGCGGCGGTCACGGTTCGCTCGCCAGGCAGAATCGCCAGGCCTGTGCAGCCTGCCACGGCACGGACTTCCGCGGCAGCACGCTCTCGCGGACTGCGACGCAGCGGAACTGGGGATCGCGCACAGTGGCCAGGGGCGTTGAAGTCGGCTGCTACGACTGCCACAACGGCTCCAACGGAGGCGATTGACGGCCTACTGACGAACGACCTCGCCGGCGGCCGCCTCGACCACCGTAGCGGACTTTCCTGAATTGACGGACGTCCGGCAGAACGACGACCATCGGCCTTGCCTCGGCAAGAACATCCGGAGGACCGACGATGCACCGCCGATGCAGTACTCGCCGCCAGTTCCTGCGATCCATGGCACGAGCCTCGGCTGGGGGAGCATTGTTGTGGTCGCTGCCCGCCATGCCGCTCATGGCCCAGCCGCGGCCGAGGGTGCTCGTGCTCGGAGCCGGCCTCGCCGGCCTGCGCAGCGCCCTGCTTCTGGAGGACCAGGGTTTCGACGTGACTGTCCTCGAAGGCCGGTCCCGCATCGGCGGTCGCCTGCACACGCTCGACGACCTGCCCGGGCGGCCAGAGACGGGCGGCTCGGTGCTCGGCCGGTCGTACCTGCGTATGCAAGGCATGGCGGAACGCATCGGCGCATCGCTTGAGACACCGGCCATGGGCCATGGTCCCAAGACCGGTCCCTGCAAGGCCTGTCATGCGCAGGGCAAGGTCCCCGATCGGCGCGGTGGGCCAGGGTCACTGATCGCCTGGCGCGGGCGGATGGTCCTCCAGGGAAACTGGATCGACGCCCTTCCTGAGTTGTCGGAACGCGAGCGGCAGACGTCGCCCGATCGCCTGCTTGCAACCTACCTGGCGGCAGAGAATCCTCTTCAGGACGCCGAGGCCTGGACCCGCGCTGAGCACGCTGACCTCGATGCGACATCACTCGAGACTTACCTGAGCAAGCTGGGCGCAACACCCACGGCGCTGCAGTTGATGGATGTCGCGCCGAACTGCCCCGGCCTGTCGAAGGCCTCGGCGCTCTGGGCCCTGCGCGACTCGCAGCGCCGCGCCGCGGCCGTGGGCGGGCTGCCGCTGGAATTTCCTGAAGGCGCGACGGTATTTATCGAGAAACTCGCCGGCGCGTTGAAGCAGCGACCGATAACCGGGCAGGTCGTTGCAAGCATCGCCAGTACGCCGGAGAAACTGGTCGTCGTCTGCGTTGGCGGCAAGATGTATGAAGCCGAATACGGGATCTCGACCCTGCCGCTGCCCGTGCTCGCCCGGCTCAAGTTCGACCCCGCCCCGCCCGCGGGGCAGCTGGCCGCATTCCGCGAGATTGCCTGCACACCGATCACCCGCACTTACTTCCGCATCACGCGACCATTCTGGGAGCAGGACGGCCTGCCCGGAACCATGTGGACCGACAGCGCGCTCGAGCGAATCTTCCCGCTACGCGACCCGGCCGGTGAAGTCGTAGGTTTGGTGAGCCATGCCGACGGGCCGGGCGCCGAGCGGCTCGACGCGATGGACCAGGAGCAGCGGCACCGCTTTGCCGAGCAGGTGCTCGCCGAGTTGCGCCCCGCCACGAAGGGCGCGGTCGAGGCTGTCGCATCGGTGTCCTGGGCGAACGATCCGTTTGCCGGCGGCGCCTACCCCTTTTACGCGCCGGGCCAGATCGGGCGCCTGCGCCCGATGGCGGCACAGGCCTGGGGCCGACTGCACTTCGCCGGCGAGCATGCTGCGATTACGCAGCCCGGCATGGAGGGAGCCTCGGAATCGGCTGACCGTGCTGTCGCCGAGCTGCTCGCCAGGCTCGCCTGAAAACCGGGGACAGTTTACTTATATGAAGTCTGTCCGCCATTTGTTGCAGATATCCGGCAGTTTCTCGACCACCTTGTCGTCGAAGATGCATTCAAGATGACGACTGAGACAGAGCGGTCCTTGCCTATAGCATCAGGAAATCGCCCATGCCGCGGATGGCAAGGCTGGTCGTGCCTGGATATCCCCACCACGTAACGCAACGAGGAAACCGTCGGCAAAATACTTTCTTCTGCCCTGAAGATTATCTCGGCTACCTTAGGCTGCTTGCCGATGCGCGGGCGGACGCCGGCATCGATATCTGGGCTTATTGCCTGATGCCCAACCATGTTCACCTGGTCGTGGTGCCGGCTCGATGCGATAGCCTGGTGGCGTTCTTCAGCGAGGCCCACCGCCGATACACACGCCAGATCAACCTACGGGAGGGCTGGCGCGGACATCTTTGGCAGGAGCGTTTCCATTCCTCGGTGATGGACGAAAGGCATCTTCTTGCAGCCGTGCGGTACACGGAACTCAATCCGGTTCGGGCAGGTCTGTGCCGACGCCCCGACGACTGGAGCTGGTCGAGCATTCACGCTCACAACAAGCGGACCGATGACATACTCGTGACGGTCAAGCCCATGCTGGATCGCGTCGGCAACTGGGCGCGATACCTTCGAACGGAAGCGAATCCATGTGAGCTGGACGCCATTCGAGTGCATGCGAGAACCGGACGACCTATCGGAAAAGACAGCTTCGTCGCCCATCTCGAGGATTTGACGGGTCGATGCCTGCAGAAGGGCAAGCCCGGCCGACGGCCATATAAGTAAACTGTCCCCGGTTTACATCCAGGCCGGCGTCACGACCTGTTTCTTCTGGTAGGCCCAGTACATCAGCAGCGCGCCGACCGCCACGCTGGTGAGCACCCCGGGGATGGAGTTCTCGACCCCAAAGGCCCCGCCGGTCACCCAGCTGGGACCGGAGATGCCGACATCGATGAGATTCTGGCTGGCCGCGAACCCACTGTTCGGCATGCCGAAGATCTTCTCCTGGAAGAAGTTCCAGCCAACGTGTACGCCCCAGACCATCCAGATGCGACGAGTCAGCACGAACGCTGCCGCCAGCGACAGATCGCCTACCGCCAGCGCCACGCTGGATGACACGCTGGCGTTCTCGTTGCCGTAGTGGGACAGGCCGAACAGGCCCGCCACCAGGGCGATGGCCAGCCAGGACCCCAGCCATTCTTCCATGGCCCGGAAAATGATGGCCCGGAAGAGCAGGTCCTCCAGCAGCGCGTAGAAAGCCGTTGTTACAAATGCATAGACCAGGATTCCGGGCGGGTTGATTCCCGTGACCTGGTAGCTGCCGAAGATCGCGATCAACAGCACGCAGGTCACGATCATGATCCCGCTGAAGCCGAATCCAATCCCGAATTCCCTGAGGCCATCGCGTCCGCCCAGCTCGTAGGCAGCCCGTCGCTCGATGAGTCTGATCAGCAGTCGATATGACACCACCGCAACGGAGATCATCAGCACTTTTTCCAGACCGCTGACCCACATCACCCAGGCGTCGCTTATCAACGGCTCGACGTAATCGGTATAGAAGCCGTGGAGCCTGCCAAGCGCCGGGATTGAAATCGCGAGCAGCGCGGCGCGAACCAGCGGGATCCGCAGGATCCTGGCGAGGCGACCGGAACCACCAAGGTTCGAGCGCGTTATCGCCGGTGAAACGATGACCAGGTTATACATCACCGAGTATCCGTACAGAGGCCAGTTGACCCTACGCCAGTCTACCGGTTCAGGCGTGAGTCATTGCGGCGTCGGCCAGGGGATAGCTGATCGGCAGGACCCCATCGTCGGTGCCATCGAGCGGGAGTACCCACTCGCCCCCGGGCCAGCGCAGCTCCAGCGATCGGTCGCTTACCGAGTAGACCGCGGTATAGAGCGTACCGAAGCCGCGGTCGAATGCGAGCGAGTAAACCGGTGGCCTGAGAAAGGCTCCGACAAACTGCTCACGAGACGGCCGGCCGCGGGCGAGTTCGTTCAACAGGTACCTTTCACGCTCGACCGATCCGGTGGCGGCAGCATGGGTCGCCCACTCCACCCGCTCCTGGTGGTTGGTCGCCACCGCCACGCGTGAAACCAGCGCCTTTCGGTCCGGCCCAAGGTACACGGTGGCCCACTCACCCGCCGCATCCAGCACGGTCACGTTGTAGGCCATGTGGCATGGAACTCTCTTGAGCACCGACGCGGCCTCGCTCACGGTTTCGCAGGTCTCGAGCACGTAGCGCAGGATGACCGGTACCCCGAAGCCGTCGCCGACCACCCTTCGTCCACCGAAGGTAAGTGAAACCGCAAGGCCAGCGTCGTTGATTCCATCCAGCAACCCGGACATGCAGTCGCTCATGCCAAGCACGCGCCGGCCGAGCCAGCAGGTTCGCAGCAGCACGGCATCAAAGGCTCGGGGACTGTAGTCGTAGTTGCGGACCAGCACTGGCGGCGACCCCTGCCAGATAGCCTGCGAGCAGGCCGTCAGGTAGGCCGGAGGGCCATACAGGCTGAGAAAGCGGGACTCCAGGTCGCCGCCACCCGCAAGCTCGCACAGTGCCTCGTAGACCGGCAGCATTTCTGGCATGTACCTGCCGAGCGCGCGGCGACATTGCAGGAAGGTTGGCCGGTCCCTGAGCGATTCGCTCAGGTACCACTCGCGATGGTGCGGCCACAGCTTGTCGAACAGCGCGCCCCAGCGCGGGCCGGGGCGCTCTTCGGTGATCAGCTCAAAGTCGAGTTGCACGAGTGCGACTCATACGGGCCGGCGATCACAGGATCTTGAAACTGCGCTCGGCCGGAGCCGCGGCTGGCGCCAGAGGCCGGCCCCGATACATGGCACGAATCGAGTGAATCCACCGCCGTGCCCGCTCCGTCAGCTCGAACTTGGACGTCATCACGCGGCCGCGCAGAACGAGGATGCCAAGGTCCGCTCCCTCGTAGCGGTAGTCGCCCGGCTTGAGGATACGAAGGAAGAAAGCTTCGCGCTCGGATTCGACCGCGCGCCGGTGGTAGTCGAACCGGGAATAGTCGATTCCGCCATCGTCACGCATCCGCCAGATTCCCGAGGCGGGCGCCTCGCTCAGCACATCCACCGTGTTCTCGGTGTGCTTGATGACGATCTGCGACCAGTTGTCGATATTCTCGCGAGCCGCCCAGCGCGCATTGAGCTCGTCGATGTCGAGATCAAACGGCACGTTCGAGAACTCGAGCAGGTGGAACAGGAACAACGGCGCGTCGGCATGGGCAAATGCCGCATGGTTGGTCATGGAACTCGCACCAGTGATGCGCGGATTGAGTTCGCCCAGGTACAGCTCGCCGGACTTGAGATCGCTCAGGAAGTCGAGCTCGAAGTAGCCGCGATAGCCCTCCTTTCTCAGCTGCTCACCAAACTTGAAGGTGTAGTCTCGCGCCTTGTTGCGCAGCTTCTGCGTAAAGGCGTCCGGAAAGATCTCGTTGCCACACCATCCGCCCCGATACGGCGTCAGCTCCGGGAAGCCAACCAGTTCGGTCATCAACGGGCCGACGATGGTGCCGTTCTTGGTCGTACAGGCTTCGATTGCGGAGCCCCGGCAGCGGATCCGCTTCATGACCTTTATCTCGCCCTGGCCGATGATTTCGCCGGCGTGGGCGCGAAAATCCTGCTCCGACTTGATGAAAAACGTGGTGTGACCACTGTCGCCGTAGGCCGACTGCAGCACCAGGTCGCGCCCCAGGCCCGCCTCTGCGGCAACCTGCATCAGTTGCTTGTAGTCCTTGACCTCGGCGAGGGTGTTGGGGACGCTGGGGACGCCGGCCTTGTCGCCGATCCTGACCGTCTCGATCTTGTTGTCGACCCGGCCGCGGAGCTTTGCCCTGGGGAACCAGACCTGGCAGCCTATTTCCTTGGCGAGCTTCTCGGTCTTCTCGTCGAACATCAGGAACACGAGTTTCGGCTTGCCGCCGCGCCCTTCGATCAGGTCGACCACTGACTTGTGTTGCAGCAGGTAGTTGTTGATGTCCTCGATCGATTCGAATTCGGCGTGCGGCATTTCCGGCGGACAGAAGACGTTCGGGTGCTTGCCGTCGTAGCAGTCGATGTAGTTTATGTACTTGAAGTTGCGAACCCATTCGTCGATGCCCAGCAGGTTGAAGTTGGTGGCGCTGACGAAATAGATCGGCGTTTCGTTACGGTGAAAAAACCGGCGAATCTCCGAGATGTTCCGGAGTTTCCTCGTTGAAGCCATGCTGTTCTCCTTTGTCCGCGCGTCGCCTGGCAGCCGAGTCAACCGGGATTCCCTGCGCCGACCAGCGCATCGAGCGCCGGCTGGGTGAATACCCTCAGTCCGAGTTCCGGCTGGTAGCCGTGAATTTCCTTGACGTCCAGCGCGCGCATGAAAGCCAGGATCTCCGCGGAGATGATCTGGCCGGGTACCAGGATCGGGAACCCCGGCGGATACGGAATGATGAATGAAGTGGAAACGAGTTCTCGCCCGGCAGCCATTGCCCCGGCGAGGCTGTCATCCTGAAGCAGGAAATACTCGCAGCGGCTCTCGTCGTAGGCGAGGAAGAACGCCGCGCGAATGTCGCCCTCCGGCGTGCCGCTTCCGTCGTTGGCGCGGAAGGCGTCATGAAAGCGGCTGAAGTCCGGCAGCGGTGGCAGTTCCTGCATGAGCGAGCGAACCCGGTTGTCGAATGACCGTCGCTCCATACCTCCTGCATCATCCAGCCGCTCATCGATGTCCCGGGCGATCTGCACCAGGACCTCGATGAGGTAGGCGATCGACGAACGCGTGGTACCGATGTTGGTCATCAGCAATACGGTGTTGCGCGAGGTCTTGTTGACCTGGATCCCGTGGCGATCCATCAGGATAGCCGTCTTGAAGGTGTCACCGTCGTAGCCGGTGCCGCCGACTGCGAGGGTGATCCGCGACGGATCCACGGCAAACTCGTCTTCCGACCAGGCGTCCCACATCTCGCTCCAGGCACCCTCATTGTCCAGGTAGGAGTCCACGCCTGATGGACGGTACTCCGAGGGCACCATCTCGCGTACTCCCAGCACCCGGAAGTACTTGCTGATCAACGGGTGTGTGTTGACTACCTTGCGGATGGCCATGGCCGTCTCGACCTGTTTCTGCACGAGCTCGAGGCCCTCGAGCTCCACCTGGCGGCGACCTAGATCGAGCGATGCCAGTATCTGGTAGTTCGGCGAGGTCGACGTGTGGGTCATGTAGGCTTCGTGGAAGGCCTGCGCCACCTCGCCCTTGAAGTCCTGATCACGCACGTGAATCATCGACCCCTGCCGCAGGGAAGTGAGCGTCTTGTGTGTCGACTGGGTCGCATAGGCGCGGATCCGGACCTTGTCGGGATCGGGCAACAGTGGTTCAGCCACGAGCGCTTCATCGCCGGAAGCCTTGAGCGCAGCCTGCTGAGCCTGCCAGCGCTCGCGGTATTCGGGCGAGGCGTAGCGATCGCGCAGCAGCCCGGCACAATGCATCGCGGTCCGCTGGCGATAGACGGTGCCGAAACGTGCGAACGCGAACCAGGCCTCGTCCCACAGGAAGACCAGGTCAGGTTTGATTGCCAGACACTCTTCCATCACGCGCTCGACGTTGTAGACCACGCCGTCGAAGGTGCAGTTGGTCAGCAACAGCATGCGGACCCGGTCGAGTTTCCCGGCCGCCCTGAGCTCCAGCAGTCTGTGCCTGATCTCCTTGAGCGGCACCGCACCGTACATCGAGTACTCGTTGAGCGGGTAGCTGTCCAGATAAACGACCTGCGCGCCCGCCAGTACCATTCCATAGTGATGTGACTTGTGGCAGTCACGGTCCACCAGCACTATATCGCCCGGCCGGACGATCGCCTGAACGACGATCTTGTTGCAGGTGGACGTGCCATTGGTCGCGAAATACGTACGGTCGGCGCCGAAAGCCCGCGCAGCATATTCCTGAGCCCTTTTCAGGGAACCGGTTGGCGCCAGCAGGGAGTCCAGCCCCCCGGAAGTCGCTGAAGTTTCTGCCAGGAAGACGTTGATGCCATAGAAGTCGAGCATGTCGCCTATCCAGTGCGATCGTGCAATCGACTTGCCGCGGCTGATCGGCAACGCGTGGAATACGCCGGTAGGCCGGCGGGAATACTGCTTCAGCGCGTTGAAGAACGGCGTCTCGTAGCGCGCGTCGACTCCGCGCAGGATGTTGACGTGCAGCTCCAGGAAGTCGTCCTGGTTGTAGAACACCCTGCGGCAGCCGCGCAGCTCGAGCCCGGCTATAACCTCGACCGATTCATCGGTCACGAGGTAGACGTCCACCTCCGGGCGAATCTCGTGAATCAGGCGGCAGAGCTCGACCTGCCATGACTCCGGGTCATAGCTCTCGAGGTCGCGCCCACCGATGCGGCGCAGGTAGCGCCGCAGGAACGGTATCTCGTTGCGGGACTTGAGCTCCAGCCCGGGGCGGATCACCACGCTCTGGATGTTGAAGTTGAATAGCGCCGCGATCAACGCGTCCTCGAGGCTCGGCACGAACACCAGCTCGTAGACGAAACGGTCGTCGAGCCGGCGGGCCTTGCGTAGCGCACGGCTCTGGCCGTCTTCCTGTGTGGGTGACAACGAGTCCACTATCAGGACCTCGAAGTACGGCGGCGCGTTGGCAACGTCCTCGCTACGCTCCTCCAGCTGCTCTTCCTCGATCGGGGTAGCGTCGTCGTCGTGTTCGGTTCCGCGCCGCGAACGGCGTCGGTACGATCCGCTGACCAGCGCGCGGACAATGAGAGACACGCTGCGCGACAGCTCCTCGAACTGCCGCCTCTCGAGCAGTTGCCACAGGGACTGCCATGCGGTCCTGCTCGGGAAAGCCCAGTAGAACTCGATCGGTTCCAGGGACGCCAGCAGGTCGCGGGCGCGGGTTTCAAAGACCGTGCGATCGCCTTCAGTCGCGCCGGCGAGTCTTGCGCAGGTCGACTTGAGGCTGATCCAGCGGTCGCTGCGAAGCTGCGACGCGCTGTAGTATTCCGTCAAAGATGATTGTTTCTTGCCACCTGTCTGTTCGGGCACCATTTCTCCCTGGCCATTACCGGATCAACCGTCGCTACCCGGCTTGCCGGGCATTCGCAGCGGGCCCAGCGTATTGAGATATTCCGCGGTGCCGCCGGTTCCATCATACACCGGTAGCGGAAATTTCCTGTCGCGGAAGCTCTTCAGCGTCTGCCCAAGGCCGCCGTGAAGACCTCGTTCGCGCTGCCGCCTGACGACATCCAGGTCGATTTCTACGGCTATGGTCTCGTCCGCGCCGCCCGCCTGGTAGATGACGATGCCGGACGGATCGACCACGGCGGATCGCCCGAACCCGCCCGGCCCCAGTCCGTTGATGTCGATGACATAGCACTGGAATTGCGCCGCGGTCGCCCGCGCGATCGCCAGTTCGACGTTGCGGTCGATCGTGCCGGTCAGGACCGGATGCAACAGCACTTCAGCACCCATCGCGGTCAGCGAGCGCGTCGTCTCGGGCAGCCACATGTCATAGCAGATCGACAGGCCAAAGCGGCCGACGGAAGGCACGTCAAACACGCAGAACTCCGTGCCGGCAGTCACGCCCGCTTCGTAGGGCAGGAACGGCACCATCTTGCGGTAACGCGCAATGACACTGCCATCCGGCGCAATCACCGGGGAGGTGTTGTGGATCAGCCCTTCCTTGGTTCGCTCGAATATGGACCCCGGAATCAGCCAGACGCCATGCTTGGCGGCGGCGCGCCGCAACTCCTCCTCTTCCGGCCCTGGCAGGCTGACAGGATGGTTGTGAACCGGGCCGGACAGTGCCAACTCGCTGAATAGCACCATGTTGACCCAGGGAAATCGGCTTACCAGGATTTCCAGGCGGTGCAGTACCGCGTCGACATTCGATTTATAGGCTGGGACGTACATCTGCACGCCCGCGATTGCGAAGGGCACCATTCAGAACTTTCCTGGGCACGGCCGGATGAGCCGATCAGGTCATTGTCCGGGCATACGATCGGCGTAGCAAGGAACGGATGCTCGCGCTGCCGGCGACGGCTCGCCGCTAGAGTCGTCCGCCGATGCTATTCAGGTACAGGACGCGGAAATCTTCCTCGGTCATCGGCAAGGGGTTGCCGCCCGTCGAGGGGTCAGCCAGGGCCTGCGGTGCAAAAACCGCGGCGTGTTCCTCGCGTACCCCGATCTCCGCCAGCGTGCTCGGAATCCCGATATCGGCACGCAACTCCAGCACCCAGGCGAGGAAACCGTCGAAGGATTGCTCGCCGAGGCCCATGTAGGCGGCCAGGCGCACCATCTTCTGGTCGATCGCCTTGCGGTTCCATGCCAGTACGTAGGGCATCACCACGGCGTTGGTCAGGCCATGGTGGGTGTTCAGGTTCGCGCCGCAAGGGTGACTCAGGCTATGCATGGCTCCTAGCCCCTTCTGAAAGGCGGTCGCTCCCATCGACGAGGCAACGAGCATGTGTGCCCTCGCCTCCAGGTTGGCGCCATCATGAACCGCCGTCGGCAGCCATTGCCTGACCAGGCGCATGCCCTCCGCTGCAATGCCCTCCGCCATCGGGTGATAGAACGGCGAGCACCAGGCTTCGAGGCAGTGCGACAGGGCATCCATGCCGGTTGCCGCGGTCACATGCGCGGGCAGCCCGACAGTGAGCTCCGGGTCCTCGATGACGATCGCCGGCAACATCTTTGGATGGAAGATGATTCTCTTCGTATGATCCGAGAGGTTCGTGATCACCGACGCACGGCCTACCTCCGACCCGGTACCCGCAGTGGTCGGGACCGCGACCACCGGCGCCATGCCGGACACGTCCACGCGCGTGAACCAGTCCTCGCGATCCTCAAAATCCCACAGCGGCCGCTTCTGTCCGACCATCAAGGCGATCGCCTTGGCCGCGTCGAGCGCACTGCCACCACCAAAGGCAATCACGCCATCATGGCCGCCCGCGTGGTATGCCGCGACGCCGCGGTTGACATTCTCCTCTACCGGATTGGCCTGCACGTCGGAGAACACGGCACAGGGCAACCCCGCCTCGCGACATAGCTCGGCAGCCTGCGCGACCATCGGCAAGGCGGCGAGACCGGGGTCCGTCACCAGCAATGGTCGTCTGATGCCCAGGCTGCGGCACGCGTCGGGCAGCTCGCGTATGCGACCGGCACCGAAACGGACAGACGTCGGGTAGTTCCAGTTGCCCTTGAGTTCCATGACGGCTCCCCGTACTTCAGGTCTTGAGGCGAATGTGGAACGACTTCGGCCGGGTGAGATGCTCGTAGCCGACGCGCGACAGTGTGCAGCCGCGGCCGGAATCCTTGACTCCGACCCAGGCCAGCGCCGGGTCAAGGTAGTCACAGCGATTCACGAAGAACGTGCCGGTCGCGATGCGATCACCCAGCGCAGCGCCCGCCTCGACGTCGCGCGTCCAGACCGCCGCAGTCAGGCCGAAGTCGCTGTCGTTCATCAGCGCCACCGCCTCATCGTCGCCGCCAACCTTCATGACGCCGGCCACCGGGCCGAAGATCTCCTCGCGCATGACCGGCATGTGATTGCTCACGCCCAGCAACAGCTGCGGCGCCAGGTAGGGCGTGCCCGCGCGACTCTGCGGAAAGTGCCGTTCGTCGATGGACGGCATGGCCCCGGCGGCGATCGACGCGGCAATCTGCCGCCGGATCTGCTCGGCAGCCGCGGTGCGTACCACCGGGCCGAGCGTGGTGTCAGGCGAGGTCGGGTTGCCGAGCACGTAGCGGTTGGTGAGCTCGATGGCGCCCGCGACGAAGTCGTCGTAGAGACGCTCGTGTACGTAGATGCGCTGGATGCCGCAGCACGACTGTCCGCTGTTGAAAAAGGCGCCGTCCACCAGGCTCTCGACGGCATGGGCGAGATCCGCATCGTGGCGGAGGTAGGCCGGATCGCAGCCGCCTAGTTCCAGTCCTGTGCCGATGAAGCGCTCCGAAACCGCGTGCTGTACCGCATGCCCACCTGCGACGGAACCGGTGAACGCCACGAAGTCGACGCGCGGGTCGCGCATCGCGCGTTCGGCCGATGCGTGCGACAGATGAACGGCCTGGAACACTCCCTCGGGCAGGCCGGCCTCACGGAAGCACTCGGCAAAGCGCTCGGCGCACAGCGGCGTCTGCGCGGAGTGCTTCAACACCACCGTGTTGCCGGCCATGATTGCCGGCACCACGCTGTTTACCGCGATCAGGTAGGGGTAGTTCCAGGCGGCAATGGTCAGCACGACGCCAAGGGGCTCGCGCCGTACGAAGCGCCTGAAGTTATCCTTGGGACCGGCATCGACGTCGGCCAGCGCTTCGGCCGCGATGTCCACCATGTAGCGCGCCCGCTCGAGCGTACCGCGAACCTCGCTCGGCGAGTAGCCGATGGGTCGTCCCATCTGCCAGGTTAGCTCGAGCGCGATCTCGTCTCGCTTCGACTCGAACAGGTCGCAGAAGCGGCGGCAGACCGCGGCCCGCGTCGCCAGGTCCGTGTTTCGCCATGCGCGCTGTGCCTGCCTGGCACGCTCCAGAATGGCGTCGAGCTCAGTGTCGCTGGCCAGCGGACGCTCACAGTAGACCGTGCCGTCGACCGGCGTAATGGTGCGTTGGACGTTCATGTTCAGATGATCTCGAAGTAACGCGCCAGCTCCCAGTCGGTGATATGGCGCCGGTATTCCCTTTCCTCCCACTCGCGCGTCGCGGCAAAGTGCTCGACGAACGCGTCGCCGAACCAGTCGCGCGCCATTTTCGACGCCTTCAGCCGTTGCGCCGCGTCCCAGAGAGTGCGCGGCAGCGCCAGGCGCTTCGGAAACTTGTGGTCGTAGGCATTGCCCTTGACCATCGGCTCGGGCTCGATGCGATTCTCGATACCCCAGAGGCCCGAACCCAGGGCCGCCGCCAGAATCACGTAGGGATTGGCGTCGGCAGCCGCCACGCGGAATTCGACCCGCTGCGACTTGGCGCTGCCACCGATGACCCGCAGCGCGCAGGTCCGGTTGTCCACCGACCAGGTCGAGTCGGTTGGCGCCCAGAAACCCGGAATCAGCCTGGTATAGGAATTGACGGTCGGCGCGATCATGGCGAGCAGTTCAGGCATCAGGCGCTGTTGCCCGCCGACGAACCAGCGCAGGACGTCGCTCATGCCGTGTGGCTGCGCCGGGTCATGGAACACCGGCTTGCCCGCTGCGTCGCGCAGGGAAACATGAATGTGGCCGCTCTGGCCCGGCCAGTCCTTCGACCACTTGGCCATGAAGGTCGCCATCAACCCGCGGCGCTGGGCGATGACCTTGGCGAAGGTCTTGAACAATGCTGCCTTGTCGGCCGCCGCGAGGCTGCTGTCGTAGGCGAGCGCGGCCTCAACCACCCCCGGGCCGGTCTCCTCGTGTAGTCCTTCGATCGGCAGGTCCATCTGCTCGCAATTCTCGAGCAGGTCCCGGTACAGCTCGCTCCATACGCTATTGCGAATCACCGAATAGCCGAAGGAGTCCGGCGCAATGGGCTTGAGGTCGCGGTAGTGCTTGGCGCGGATCGAATCAGGAGTCTCGTCGAAGATGAAGAATTCGTACTCGAAACCCGCGAACGACTCGTAACCCATGCGACGGCCACGGTCGAGAACCCGCCGGAGCAACGCTCGCGGGCAGATCGCTTCTGCTTCGCCGGTAAACTCGCCGAGGAAGAACAGCCCGCGCTCCTCCCAGGGCAAGGAGCGACAGGACTCCGGCAGCACCCGTACGTTGGCATCCGGGTACCCGGTTTGCCAGCCGGTGAATTTGACATTGTCGTAGAGCTCGTCCTTGCTGTCCCAGCCCAGGACTACGTCACAGAAGCCGAAACCACCGTCCAGCACCGAATCGAACTTCTGGGCTGAAACGTACTTGCCCCGCAGGATGCCATCGATGTCGAAGGCGCCCACCTTCACATGATCCAGCCCGCGTTCAGCGATGATCACCCGTGCGTCGGCCGCACTGCGTACCTGTCTCGGTTCCACTTTAACCCCCTCAATGAGTGGCGAGCCGCCCGTCCTTCCGGGTCGGCCGTCCATTATCGCCCTGACCCAGCGGCAGCCGACGTACGCAGCTACCGCAAGCGAGCTGCTCCCGGGCGCAGACGCATGGCAGGAGGCAGCCGCGTGAACGGCAACCTGGCCGGATCGGCCGGGTTGGGTCCCGGCGCCTCGACCAGGACGACGCGTCCGGCCATGGGTCCGAAGTCGGCGCGGAAATGTACCGAACTCTTGAGCATCAACACTGTTGCCTCGGCCGGCTCGGCGCCAACATGCCTGAACATGGCCTGGTCGGCTGCCTGCTGCTTGCGTGTCGCAACCACGATCCTGGCGCCGCCGAGCGACAACAACGCCATCGGTCCGAGCTCGAAGCGGCCTCCCCGGTAAAAGGGTCCGGTTCCGGTGAACTTCCCGTCGCCAAGCCGTTCCACCCGGTAGCGCGCAGCCAGCGGCGTCTCGCCGGGGAATGCGCTGCGTGCACCCAGCGCGAGGTCGACCCAGGCCCCCTCGCCGGCCGCGTGGGCCCGCGCCGCCGCTTCCGGGTCCCAGAGTACGCCCGCCAGCGTTCCCGGGATATCGGCGGCGACCAGCGCCTTCAGCAGGGTGGTCGTGTCGGCGTTGCCACCCGCCCCCGGATTGTCCTGGGTGTCGGCCAGGATCAGCGGATGCCCAGGGCGGCCATCGTGCTGACGCGCCAGCTCGACCGCCTCCTCGACGCCCGCAAGCTCGAGCCCGAAGGCGGCTTCCTGCCCGAGCACGGCGGCATGCAGCGAGCCCACTGCGCGCTCGACCGCCCGCGGGTCATGGCCGAAGGCGACCACGCTCGGGCCGCACTCGGCGACGTCGGCAGCCGGGAATCCCGGGAAGAAGCCCAGCGATGCCACACCCGCGGGATTCGGTTGCTCGGCCTGCTCCATCAGGGAGCGCATCGGCTCGAGCAGCGTGCACTGCGAGGTCAACGGGATCAGGAACGGCAGCGACCGGCGCAGTCTCACAGGACAGGGCCGCTGGAGCACTTCCCGCAACAGGACGAAGGCGCGCGCGCCGGTGTCGGCCATATCGACGTGCGGGTAGGTCCGGTAGCCAATCAGGGCGTCGGCAATCTCGACCATGCGCGGCGAGACATTGGCATGAAAATCAAGACTTGCGACGATGCGGACGTCGCGCCCGACCAGCCGTCGCACCCGTGCGAGCAGTTCGCCATCCGCGTCGTCAACATGCTCGGCAACCATGGCCCCGTGCAGGTCGAGGTAGACAGCGTCTAAAGAGGAAGCCGCTGCCAGATCCTCGAGCAGCATCTGGCTAATGCTTTCGAAAGCCTCCCGGGCCACGCGGCCGGACGGCTGGGCCGCACACCAGGCGAGTGGAATCAGGGGGGACCCTTCCGCCCGTGCCTCATCGATGAATCCCGCAGCGGGCAGATTGATGCCCCGGACAGCGTCAAACAGCTCGGCGCCGCGCACCAGGCCGGGCCAGGCATCAGGCGCCTGGAAGTCGGCCAGGGTGGCCGGCAGCGAGGCGAAGGTATTGGTCTCGTGCTGGAAGCCGCCGACCGCGATGCGAGCCATGGCACACTGTAACGAACTTCCCGGTGCCGGGTCGGGGCTTTCAGGGGTTTCGGCAAGCCACCCGAATTCCCGGACCCGGAACTGGCGTTTGACTTTTGTCGGCTGACGGCGCTATTCCAAACATGGGAAACTCCGGCAAGGCCGGCAATAAACCGGGACTGGCCGTAGATACCCCAGATCCCCATAAGGAGAACGAGATGGAGCGAAGATCATTCCTGAAGAATGCGGCGTTGACTGCCGCTGCCACTTCCGCGGGACTGCTGGCCGCGTGCGGCAAGAAGGAAGAAGCAGGTGCCCCTGGCGTAGTGACGTCAAAGAAGACCACCATCAAGTGGCGGCTGCAGACCTACGCTGGACCGGCCCTGGCTGAGCACGTCATCAAGCCCTCCATCGAGGCCTTCAACAAGGCCGCCAATGGCGAGATGGTGATCGAGCTGTATTTCGCCGACCAGCTGGTTCCCACGGGTGAGTTGTTCCGGGCCATGCAGGCCGGCACCATTGATGCCGTGCAAAGCGATGACGACTCCATCGCTGCCCCGGTCGATGTATCCGTCTTTGGTGGGTACTTCCCCTTTGCCACCCGCTACAGCCTGGACGTCCCGACGCTGTTCCACCGCTACGGACTCAAGGAGATCTGGGAGGAAGCATACGGCGAGGTCGAAGGCGTGAAGTGGCTCAGCGCCGGGTCCTGGGACCCCTGCAACTTCAATACGGTCAAGCCGATCAAGCATCTGGCGGACCTGAAGGGCCTCAGGGTGTTCACCTTCCCGACCGCCGGCAAGTTCCTGGCGCGCTTCGGCGTCGTCCCGGTCACGCTGCCTTGGGAAGACGTCGAGGTGGCCGTCCAGACCGGCGAGCTGGACGGAATCGCCTGGTCCGGCATCACCGAGGACTACACCGTCGGCTGGGCAGATGTGACCAAGTACTTCCTCACTAACAACATCTCCGGTGCCTGGATCGGTTCGTATTTCGTCAACTCGGCGGCCTGGGAAAAGGTACCCGAGCACCTGCAGACGCTATACAGGCTCTGCATCGACAATTCGCACTACTATCGCCAGTACTGGTACTGGGGGGGCGAAGCCCATCTGCGTGTGAACGGCGCGAAGATGGAGCTGACGACGATTCCAGACGATGAATGGGCGACCGTCGAGGCGGAAGCACACAAGTTCTGGGACGAGGTCGCCGCCACCAGCCCGCGTTGCGCCAAGGTGGTCCAGATATTCAAGGACTACAACGCGGTCATGGCGAAGGCGGGTCCCCCGTACCGCTACACTTGATCGGGATCCACGCTCACGAGCGAATAGCTGACACCTTCCCCGGCCAGGCATACCCGGGCCGGGGAAGGATGTCGCACCATGAAACCTGGTAGCGAGTCGGCCATGCCCAGATTCATGAAGGCCTATGTCCGGTACGTCGACGCGATGAATCGGGTCATCGGCTTCTTCGTCATGTACATGGTCTTCGCCATGATGGGCGTGCTGCTGTTTGCGTCGATCTCCCGCTACGTCTTCAACGTGCCCTACCTCTGGGTCATCGAGATGGCGCAGTTCCTGATGGCCGCCTATTACCTGCTCGGCGGCGGCTACTCGATGCAGCTGGACGCGCATGTCCGGATGGACGTGCTATACGACCGCTGGACCCCGAAGAAACGGGCGTTCTGGGACTCGATCACCGCTTTCTTCCTGATCTTCTACCTGATCTTCCTGGTTCGCGGCGGGATGTCGAGTACCGCTTATGCGTTGAAGTACGGGCAGACCAATTACTCCGCCTGGGCGCCGCCAATGGCGCCCATCAAGATCATCATGACCGTGGGCATCGTGCTGATGCTGCTGCAGGCGATCTCGATCCTGTTCAAGGACATCGCGAAGTTCCTGGGGAGGGACATCGCATGAGCTATGAACTGATCGCGCTGCTGATGTTCTCGACCATGATGATGATGCTGCTGACCGGGCAGCGCGTTTTCGGTGCCATCGGTTTCGTAGCGACCATCTTCGCGCTGCTGCTGTGGGGCAAGGGCGGCGCGGAAATGCCGTTTGCCTCGACTATCACCCTGATGCACTGGTACCCGCTGCTGACCCTGCCCATGTTCATCTACATGGGCTACATGCTGTCGGAGTCGGGTATCGCGGGCGATCTCTATCGCATGTTCCACGTCTGGACCGGCCCGATGCACGGTGGCCTGGCCATCGGCACCATGCTGCTGATGGTGGCGATCTCGGCCATGAACGGCCTGAGCGTGGCGGGCATGGCAATCGGTGCCAGCGTCGCGTTGCCGGAGTTGCTGAAGCGCGGCTACGACAAACGGATGGTGACCGGGGTCATCCAGGCCGGCAGTTCGCTGGGCATCATGATTCCGCCCAGTGTCGTGCTGGTGCTCTACGGCATGATTGCCCGCCAGCCGGTCGGCCAGCTGTGGCTGGCCGGCGTCTTCCCTGGACTGCTGCTGGCGTTCCTGTTCCTGGCTTACATCATGATCCGGTGCTGGATACAACCGAGCCTCGGACCGGCGCTGCCGCTGGAGGAGCGACAGCAGATCTCGTGGGGAGAGAAGTTCCGCCTGCTCAGGGCCGGAATCCTGCCGCTGGTCATCATCTTCTCCATGACCGGTTTGTTCCTGTTGGGTGTCACCAGCCTGGTCGAGAGCTCGGCGGTCGGCGCGGCCATGGCCACCCTGGTCGCCTGGCGCAAGGGCCGCATCACCCGCAAGGTGATGGAAGACACCCTCAAGAAGAGCCTGGCCGTGAGCTGCATGTTCATGTGGGTGATTCTCGCGGCGCTGGCCTTCGGAGCGGTCTTCGACGGGCTGGGCGCGGTGAAGGCGATCGAGATCCTGTTTCTCGAGAAGTGGGGACTGGAGCCCTGGCAGGTGCTGGTACTGATGCAGCTGACCTACATCCTGATGGGCATGTTCCTGGACGACACGGCCATGCTGATCATCGTGGCGCCGTTGTACGTGCCACTGATCATTTCGCTTGGCTTCAACGCCATCTGGTACGGCGTGCTGTACACGATCACCTGCCAGATCGCCTATATGACGCCGCCCTTCGGCTACAACCTGTTCCTGATGCGAGCGATGGCGCCCCCGGAGATCACGATCGTCGATATCTACCGGTCGATCGTCCCGTTCGTGCTGATCATGATCCTGGGGCTGGCGCTGGTCATCATCTTCCCGCAGATCGCGCTGTGGCTGCCGAGCCATTTCTACGTCGAGTGAGCGCAGGCGGCCCGGGCGGTACCAATCAGATCTTGATCCGTTTCATCGCCGGATCGTAAAGCGGTCGCAGCGATGCGATGGCCGGATACATCCGACCGGCAATGTCGACTTCCCAGCGTCCTGCATCGAGCCAGGCCTGGTCGATCGCCTCGTCGCCGTCGATCATCGCGAGCCCGACGGCACCGCCGAGCGTATGTCCGTAGGACGCAGCACGAATGTAGCCCACCATCCTGCCGTTTCGCCGCAACACCTCGGCGTGATACAGCATCGGCTCGGGGTCCTTCACCAGTATCTGCACCAGCCGCCGCCGCAGCGGACCCTCGGCCTTCTTCGCCAGCACCGCCGCGCGCCCGATGAAGCCGCCCGGCTTGTCCAGGTCGACCGCGAAGCCCAGCCCCGCTTCCAGGACGGAGTCCGTATTGTCGATATCGTGCCCGTAATCGCGGTAGCCCTTTTCCATCCTGAGGCTGGCCAGTGCCTTCAGGCCCGCGTGACGCAATCCGATCGGCTCGCCCGCCTCCACCAGCCGATCGTAGACGTGCGTTGCCTGCTCGGCCGGAATGTACAGCTCGTAACCAAGCTCACCCAGATAGGTAATGCGGATGCACAGTGCCCGTGCGAAGCCGATGTCGATCTCACGCGCCGCGCGGAAGGAAAAGGCTTCGTTCGACATATCGGCGCTCGTCACAGCCCGCAGCAGATCGCGCGATCGTGGCCCCTGCACGTTCAGCTGTGCGAAGCCCGAGGTCACGTCTGTCACGAAGGCGTATGCATCGTCCGGGATGTGGCGACGCAACCAGGTCTCGACGTGACGATGCGCGGTGTCCGACGCCACGACCCAATAGCGCTCATCGTCCAGCTTGGTGACGGTCAGGTCCGCCTCGAGTGTTCCACCTTCGTTCAGCCACTGCGTATAGGTGATGACGCCAGCCGGTCCATTGACCTCATTGGCCGAGATGTAATTCAGCACCCGTCCCGCATCACGCCCCTGCACCAGGAATTTCGCCATGAAGGACATGTCCATCAGGATCACGCCCTCGCGCGCGGCGCGGTGCTCCGCCTCCCACCACGGAAACCAGTGCTGACGGCCCCACGACAGTTGCCCCGCATCCGCCAAGGTCCCCGCCGGCGCGTACCAGTCCGCGCCCTCCCAGCCGCTGACGTCGCGGAAGTACGCGCCGCGCGCCGCCAGACGATCGCAAAAAGGGCTCTGCCTCGCACCCCGCGCCGACTGCATCGAACGCGTCGGGTAGTGGCACTGGTAGACCATGCCGAGCGACTCCACGGTCCGCGTACGGCGGTACTCCGGGTTGCACTGGTATGGGTGCAACCGGTCGATGTCGAAGCCCGTGACGTCGACATCTGGACGACCGCTAATGATCCAGTGCGCCAGCACGCGACCCAGGCCGCCTGCCGTCAGGATGCCGATTGAATTGAGCCCGGCTGCTACGAAGAAATTCCGTAGCTCAGGCGCCTCGCCCACGATCGGCTGCAGATCGGGTGTGAAGCTCTCCGGCCCGCAGAAAAATTTCTTCACGCCGAGTTCCAGGGAAATGGGAACACGCCGCATCGCCTTCTCGACGTAAGGAGCCATGCGCTCCCAGTCCGGCGGGATCTCGCTGAACGAGAAATCCTCGGGCACGCCGTCGACCTTCCATGGCGCGCACACGGTCTCGAAAAGTCCGATCATCAGGCCGCCAACCTCCTCACGAAAATAGCCGTAGGAGGCCGGATCCTCCAGCACCGGGAACGACCGATCGATGCCGGGACACTGGTCTGTGATCAGGTAGTAGTGCTCGGCCGCCTGCAGCGGAACGTTCACGCCAACGTGTTCACCCAGCTGGCGCGCCCACATACCGGCGCAGTTGACGACATACTCCGCCTCAATGTCGCCATGGGTCGTCGAGACCCCGGTGACTGTGCCGCGCCGGCTTAGCACGCCCGTGACGGCGACGCCCTCGATGATCTTCGCACCCTGCGTCCGCGCGCCCCTGGCCAGTGCCATGGTCACGCCGACCGGGTCGGCACGACCGTCCTCCTCGACATAGAAACCGGCCACCAAGTCGTCGGTCCGTGCCAGCGGGAAGAGCTCCCCGATCTCGGCCGGCGAGATTTCGTGGACGTCGATGCCGCAGTAGCGATTGAAGGCCGAGACGCGCCGGTATTCCTCGAGCCGGTCAGGATCCGCCGCGGCCTCGATGAATCCGACCGGCTTGAAGCCGGTCGACTGCCCGGTCTCCGCCTCGAGCCGCGCGTACAGGTTGCGCGTGTACTGGCGCATCTCGGTCGAGGTGCTGGAAGTCGACCCGAAGGTAACAATCAATCCGGCCGCGTGCCAGGTCGTGCCCGAGGTGAGCCGGTCACGTTCGAGAAGAACGACGTCCTTCCAGCCCATGTGGGCCAGGTGATAGGCGACTGAACATCCGATGACGCCACCGCCGATGACGACGACCCGGGCGTGCTTCGGGAGAGCCGGTACCGACATGGCGGCAAGATACCGCAAAACCGGTCTGCCGAGCGGTGAAGATCGACGAGGATCCTGGTCTCAAACCGACGCGCAGGCCAGCTTGCGTGCATGCGGCAGGCGATAGAACTGCCTGAGGTCCTGGAACAGGCCGGCATGGCGTGGCGGGGAGCCGCGCAGCCAGCGACGCGCCAGGCGGCCGCAGAATCGGGCCGCAAACCGGTTGGCCGCCTGGTAGCGGGCAAGCTGCTCCGCGCTGAGGCCGTCCGCGAAGCGCACGTACCCGAACAGCCGGGCATGCAATTCCTCCGCCCCACCGTCGCCGAGCTCCCCGGCCAGCACCAGCAGTGCCGCGAACTTGTCCACCTCGGCCTGCGTCTCGAGCTCGAGCAGCGACACGCCGCGGCCGCGTACCGCGTTCCACGCCATGTACAGCAGATGGCTCACGCCTTCGAGCGCGGTGCAGCAGTCCTGCAGATTGTCATCGGTGATCCGCTCGAACGGATCGGCCGCCTCGAGGCGCGCCAGCACCGAGGCATCGACGTACAACGAGAGTTCGAGGCAGTCGCCCTGCTCCCGCAGGTACAGCGTCTCGTCCGTGGCCGAGCGCGCCGCCTGCTGCCAATCCTGCACGGCGGCGGCATCTGTCACCAGGTAGGTCGACACGTCCAGCGGCGGCTCGACGTCGTTGATTTGTCCAAGCAGCGACTGCAGTCGCGACAGGATCATGACGTGCTCAGTGCTCGAGCCGCCCGCCTGCAGCCACTACCGGCTGCACGCCAAGCTCGAGCAACAGTCCGCGTGCGCGGGGACTGCCTGTCTTGAGCCAGATCTCGTATAGCCGCAGGACGTCCTGGTTGGAGTGTGTATAGGCCCGCTCTGCGATTTCGCCCAGCGCGTCGACCACACGCTGGAACTTGACGGCGAGTTCGTGGAACACGCCCTCCAGCGCCTTGCCGCGTGGCGTGCCGCGCAGCATTCCGGCCAGCGAACCGTAGGCGTGGCCGCCCATGGCGATGTGGTAGTCGACATCGACGAGGCTGCGTGCGAAGCCCCGCGCGAAGAACCCTGCCAGGAACAACGATACGTCACCAAGCCGCTGTGTCAGGTGGATGCGCTCGGCACCGGAACTCGCCTCCAGGGCATCAGCCAGCATCAGCGCGAGTGGCTTGAGCCGTGGCCCATCGGGTGTCGTGTCGTAGAGCGTCTCCGAGCGGGCGAATGACGTCAGCACACCGACGACGTAGTGCTCGGTGTGGTCATCGATCTCGAGGTGCTGGTGGCCAATGGCCTCGCGCAACTCGGCCCGGAAGTACTCCGTGAGGCTTTGCACCTCCATCAGGCCTGCCTGTCGGTTCTGGTCCATCTCCTGCCCCCCGGCCGGTGAAACCCCGAACGTCAGCTGTCGCTACGAAGACATAATCAGCACATGCTGCCGAAGGGTTCCGTGAACCGGTGCACGATTCCGCCGGTCATAGTGCAAAAGCGGGGATATCGTCACGGTTGACGACGAACGCGCTCCAACGCAGGCGCTGGCGACGGGGGCAAGAGGGGTTGTCTGCAACCTACGATGACCAGCGGGGCACTCTGGTGGCAGACCACAGCGGCGCAGTCCGGTCAGGAGAGCCGCCCCGCGGCCAGGCATCCTGAACTGGCCCTGCATGGCAGGCGAGACTAGAATGTGGCGCCTTGCATCGATGCAACCCTGTGTTGCCAATCCAAGGAGATGAGCCGATGGCGATTTCGCTGCGGCGATCCGCAAGCGTAGTGCTGCGCTTGAGCGTCCTGGCTGCCTGGCTGATGGCAACACCCGCCGCAGAGGCTTCCTTCTTCGAGGGCGAGGCACTCGACAAGATGGCGGAAGTCGTCTCGTGGGGCGTGATCATCTTCGTGCCCATCCTCGCCATCTGGCTGTTCTGGCTCATCCATGTGATGCCCGAGAAGATTGCCGAGAAGAGGGGGCACCCCCAGGCACCCGCGATCAAGGCACTGTGCCTGCTGTCACTGGCGTTCGGCGGCCTGCTTTGGCCGCTGGCCTGGCTCTGGGCCTATACCAAGCCCGTATTGCACCAGCTTGCCTACGGTACCGACCGGGTCGATCACCACGGTCCTGAGACCGCGGCAGCAGCGGAGCGGGAAACCGCCGGTGAGCAGGGAGCAAAGACCTGATGGAAGTCCTGCTGCTGACGATCTACGCGATCTGCGTCTGGCTGATCTTCATCAAGTTCAAGTGGCTGCCATGGAACACGCGATCGCAGGTGATCGTGGCCATCATTCCGATCGTTGCCTTGGCGATCATCGTGCTGCTGTTGAACGTCGTCGCGCCATCCTCAGTAGACGTGCGCGTCATCAAGTACGTGGTGCAAGTCGTGCCGCAGGTCCGCGGCCGGGTCATCGAGGTGCCTGTCAAGGGCAATGACTACGTCAAGAAAGGAGACGTACTGTTCCGGATCGACCCGACGCCCTATGAAATCGCGGTCAGGACACTCGAGGCCCAGCTGGCCAACGCCGAGGGCGCCTCCCGCAAGCTGGGTGAGGAAAAGAATTCGGCCACGGCGAACAAGCAAGCCGTGTCTTCCCGCGTCGAGCTGGCACGACTGCGGGTCAGGCAGTACGAGGAACTGGCGGCCACCGGCGCCGGTGATGCATTTACATTGCAGAAGGCCCGGGCCGACCTGCAGGACCTCGAGTCGCAATACGCTGTAGCTGTCGCCGCCGAGGCGCAGGTCCGGGAGCGCATGCTGGCCCAGGTGGACGGTGATCTGGCCGAGGTCGCACAGATCAAGGCGCAGCTGGAGAATGCCCGCTGGGAATTGTCGCAGACAACCACCTACGCTCCCGCCGACGGCTGGGTGATGAACCTGCAGCTGCGTCCGGGTTCCTTCGCGGTGCCGCTGCCCGCGATGGTGGCGGTGACCTTCGTCGAGGACGAATATCAGGTCATCGCGCTCTACGCCCAGAACGAACTGCACCAGGTCGAGCCCGGCAACGAGGCTGAGATCGCGCTCAAGACCCTGCCAGGCCAGATCATCAAGGCCAAGGTGGACTCGATCGTCTGGGGACAGGGGCAGGGACAGGTACCAATCAGCGGTGTACTGCCGCAGACCGGGTTCATGCCCATGGCACCGGGACGGTTTGCCGTCAAGCTCGAAGTGGAAGAGAAGTACCGTGATGTGTTCCTGGCCGCCGGCGCCGCAGGCGACGCCGCCATTTACACCAATCACCTGAAGATCCTGCACGTGATCCGCAAGGTCTTCCTGCGGGTCACGAGCAAGATCAACTACCTGATCCTGAAGCTGCACTGATGCGCAAACTGCCAGGACGACCTTTGGCGCACGCTGCCGCGCTGGCCGGGGTGGCGACTTGGACAGTGCTGGCCGCCGGCTGCGCGCTGCAGGCGCCACCCGTGGGTGAGGAGCTGAACCGCGAAGCCTACGGTGAAGTCGTTCCACCCGCAGCCTGGAGCGGTACCGCCACGGCAGCCGGAGCTGTCGAGGATGACTGGGTCGCGTCATTCGGCGACGAACGACTAAGCGCCCTGGTCGCCGAGGCGATCACCCACAATACCGACCTGCGCGTCGCGGCGGCCACGGTCGAGCAGGCCGCCGCCTATGTCCGCATCGCCGGCGGTAGCATCTACCCGGCCGTGAACCTCATCGGGCGAACCAGCAGCAGCGGCGGCAGCGGCGCCGAGCCGTTGAACGCAGCGATCCTGTCGGCCTCCTGGGAGATCGACCTGTGGGGCCGCGTCCGTTACGGCGCCCGCGCCGCCGAAGACCAGTTTGCTGCAGCCAGTGCCGACTATGCCTACGCGCAGCAGTCGATCGCTGCGCTTGTAGTTCAAAGCTGGCTAACCGCCTGCGAGGCGACCTTGCAGCGCCAGTTAGCGGTGGAAAGCGTGGCCGGGGCCGAGCGGCTGTTGTCGCTCGCGACTGACCGCCAGCGCGTCGGCGTCGGTAGCGAGCTCGAGGTCAGCCTCGCGCGCGCCAATGTCGGGAACTTCCGCGACGCGTTGCGCAAGCTCGATCTCGGCACGGTGCAGGCCCTGCGCGGGCTCGAGCTGCTGCTCGGTCGCTACCCTGCGGCGGACCTCGAGGCCGCCACCACATTGCCGACCATCGCAACGGTGGCTCCCGCCGGCGTCCCGGCGGAATTGCTGGAGCGCCGCCCGGACCTGATCGCGGCGGAACGACGAGTGGCCGCTGCGTTCAGCCGCACCAAGCAAGCCCAGGCGGCCCGCCTGCCGCAGATCTCCCTCTCTGCCACCGGCTCGTACCTCGAGAGCGACCTGCTGGTGCTGCAGGACGTCAGCAACCCGATCTGGGGCCTCGGCGTCGGCCTGGTCATGCCGCTGTATGCCGGCGGAGCGCTCGCCGGACAAGTGGAGCTGAAGACCGCCGAGCAGAAGGCCGCAGTCGCGCAGTATGCGAGCGTAGGCCTGAAGGCCTTCGGCGAGGTGGAGCAGGCGCTTGCCGCCGAGCAGTCTGCCGTCGAGCGCCAGTCGATCCTCGAAGCACGGGTTCGCGACAGCGAACGGGCGCTCGAGCTGGAAAACGTCCGCTACCGTGTCGGCAGCACCGACCTGCGCAGCGTCACCCAGCAGCAGATCGCCGTCTACGGCGCGCGCAGTTCGCTGCTCAGCGTCCAGGCGGAACGCGTGACCCAGCGTATCAATCTCTACCTGGCGCTGGGCGGCGGGTTCGACAGCGACCACGGCTGATTCTCCCCCGACGCCTCCGCCTCGCCCGGTGTTTCGCGGATGCGGTGCGCTGAGCCGCAGCAGCCGATCGCGGTCAAACAACGGATCGATCAGCTAGTGGACACTGTCTATGACGTCCCAGGCCAGGCCGAACAGCACCTCGCCCAGGCTGCTGGCCAGGTCGAGGTGTCTGGCGGCGAATCCGGATCGCAGAATGCCCATCCGTTTGCTTCCTGTCGCCCCGGCTCGTGTCGGCGCCGCTTGCATCGGCATTGTTCCACGCTAGTTCATCCGCGTTCCGCCTGCAGCGCCTTGCGCGCCGCTGCCAGTTCCGCGAGCTTGGTCGGGCCGACCTTGGGATAGTGCAGGCCCAGCGAAGCGAGTGCCTCGATTACCGCCGCCGCAACCACGATCCGGGTGAACCACTTGTTGTCAGCCGGCACCACGTACCACGGACACTCCGGCGTGGCGGTCTCGCGGATGGCATCCTCGTAAGCCGCCATGTAGGCCTTCCAGTGGCCGCGCTCGCGTGCGTCGGCGGCCGAGAACTTCCAGTTCTTCTCGGGGTTGTCGATGCGGTCCATGAAACGGCGCTTCTGCTCGGCCCGTGAAACGTGCAGGAAGAACTTGCGGACGATCACGCCGTTGGTGTCGAGATAGCGCTCGTAGGTGCGGATGTCGCGGTAGCGCTTCTTCCAGACGTCCTTGCCCATGCGTGATTCGGGTAGTTTCTGGTGCCGTAGCAGCTCCGGGTGCACGCGTACCACCAGCACCTCCTCGTAATACGAGCGATTGAAGATGCCGATGCGGCCGCGCTCGGGCAGGTGCCGGTTGCAACGCCAAAGGTAATCGTGGTCGAGTTCCTCGGCCGAGGGCGCCTTGAACGAGGCGACCTGGCAACCCTGCGGGTTGACGCCCGACATGACGTGCTTGATAGCGCCGTCCTTGCCGGCGGCGTCCATCGCCTGGAATACCAGCAGCACCGCCCAGCGATCCTGCGCATACAGCATGTCCTGCAGCTGGGCGAGGGCCTGGATACCCGTCTGCAGCGCGTCCTTGGCACGCGGCTTGTCTTCCTGCTCCAGCCAGGCGGTGTCGCCGGGATCAATGTCCTTGATTCGGAAACCGTCCTTGCCCGTCACGCGGTACGATCTCGCCAGTTTGCGGGCGACCTTGATGACCTTGTCGAGCTCCATATCGACCTCCTGCAACGAAACCAGCCCTTTAGACCGACATCCATGGTGGCGCAAGCTGCAACAGTCTGGACCACGGGCGGGAGCGCAATGCATGAATCAGAACGTATGAGATTGCCGCAAGGCAAAGATCATGGTCCGGACCTACGAACGCCTGTAGATGCGCTTCAGCATCAGAGCGCTGCCAAGATACGAATATCATCGATTCCTTTCCGGGTGCGGCAGACCCGGTGGGCAGTGCTCGCCGCCGCTGCCTGACTCGAACCTGCCGCAATACCTGATGCCAAGGCACCGTTGTGCCATACGTCGGTATCGAGATGGGCACTGGCCGCCGGCACACAGATCAGGGAAGACGCCAAGATCGAACGCTGCGCGAAGGCGGCCGGCGCAGGAGTGGCGGGCGTGGCGCTGGGTCGGGGGTCGCCGGGGATTTCCTGCCGCGAGCAGCAAACGGAGTACCCCCGACCCGGCACCTGTTGGGGCTATTCCTTCGGCGCCTCGTCGACCTTGATCGCCAGCGCCTCGGTATAGGTGATCTCGACCGTATCGCCAACGCTCACGCCCTCGAGCTTCTCAGGGCGCATGACCTTGATCGTCTTCGTGTTGCCTGCCGGCCCCGTGAAGGTAACGGTGGGGATCGTCGGATCGATTGCAGTGATGGTAACCGTCACGGTGGTCTGCTGCCCGATGACACCCGCAGGCTTTGTGCCGGGCTCGGCCCTGCCACCTGCAACGGTCGTCTCCGGACTCACTGCGCTGCCGCCCTTCTTCACCTCATAGGCGAGTGCTTCCGCGTAGACCACGGTCAACACGTCGCCCGGCTCTACCTGGGCGAGATTCTTCACCTCGTCGCTGGCAACGAAGGTGTACTCCTCGCCGTCTTCGGACTTGAGCGTGACCTCGCGCGTCGCCTGGTCGATCTTGGTCACCGTCGCCGTGATTTCCACGGACGACATCACGGCCTCACCCTTCGGCTCTTCCGCAGGCGCCTGGGCCATGGCCACGGTCGCCAGGCAGAAGGCTCCTGCCAGGCAGGCAGCCTTGATCGCGGATCTGGAGCTCATCATTGTCAATCTCCTTGGTGCGGTTGCAAATCACTATCTTCAGCGTTGAATGCGAAGTCGGCCCGGGACAGGGCGTCCCCGATTCATGGCAGCGACGCCTTCTTCCTTGCCGGCTTCGGCAGGCTCAGGTCCAGCTCGCGGAACCACTCGAGCATTTCCTTCAAGAGGTCACGCTCGCAGGGCACCGCCGTCAGGCACTAGATCAGGGCCCCCTCGCTGCTACCCGGCGTGTCAGTCTGCCCCTGGCGGGTCCGTGTCGTCGAGCATCTTGCGGTACTCATGGTACGACGGCGGGAATTCGCCAGTGTAATTGAGCCAGTTGGTCACAGGATAACGGGTACCGGCCTTGTGCGTTGCTTCCAGGCCTTCGAGAATCTCCTCCATGAGCGAGAACGGAAAGCTGAAGGCAATTTCATGGTCCTGGACCTGCCCGAAGATGCGATCGCCGCTGCAGGGCACAACCATCTGTGGCTCGCCCTTGATCACGGGTGCGATGGCGAGATCGGCGCAGTCGATACGGCCGCGGAACTCGGTGTGCAGCGTGCCACCCCGCTTCCACAGCCAGGCCTGGCCGAGGCGCATGACCTGCGCGCTGTTGCCGTAAATGATGATCGAGTCCGGCGTAAAGGCAGCCCGATTGAGCGGCGCGGTGACGACGCCGACGTACTCGCCCTCGGCAAATCGCGGCACGCTTTCCTCACTGATGCGACCGGCGCGCAGATTCTCGGTATAGAGATTCATGCACAGGTTGCCTTCGACGTAGTGAGGCAGGCGCTTTTCGAGGCCGATCGCCACGGCTCCCAGCACGCAACTACTGTCCTCCCGTCCCAGCGCCAACACCCAGCCGTAGCGGCGCGACATGGCAATCGCCTGGCAGGTCGTGAAGCGGTTGTTGAGGTCCTTGCCGGGACGCTTTGCCCGCGCCGGCATTTCCTCCCAGCTGCGCAGGAACCTGACCGCGACCGGGAAGGTATTGAGCCGCAGGTACTGGTTGAGATGCTCGTCGTAGTCGCTTGGCTTTATGGGTTCCATGGGTAACCGACACCATCTTGCGGGCGTCTGAGCGCTGCCTCAAACTTGCCGGGGCAGTATACCCGCGACACCGGAAATGCAGAAAAGTATGCCCGGTGCCGTCTGGCAAACGGCATCGCCTAACGCTGGCGTGGCCGCAAAAGTGCCAGGGCTTCAGCCTGACGTCGTCCCTTCCAGACCCATTGCCACTGCCAGCCTGCGTCTCTTGCCACGTTCGCAATCTCGGCCCGGTCCGCCGGAAAATCGAACTCGCTCATATGGGCCTTGACGTACTCGCGCTCATCAACACTCAGTGGGGTCCAGGTGGTGTCGATACGCTCGAGGTACCGTGCCAGGTAGTCCGCCCTTGTCTCGCCGGGCTCACGAAAGACGTCTGCCCACAGGAAGATACCCCCTGGCGCCATGTGCGCGACGGCCGAGCAGAGGAACTCGGCCTTGACTTGGTCGTCGAGATGGTGAATTGCAAAAGCCGAGTGCAGCAGGTTCACACGTGACTCACTGCCTGCGTCATGCCGTGCCCAGTCGAGCAGGTCCTGCTGTCGCCACTCACATTCGAAGCCGGCATCGGCCAGTTGTCCGGCGGCAATCTGCAGTGCCGGCGCAGATAGATCGACCCCAAGGAAGTGCTTAAGCGGCCAATTCAAGACCAGATCCGGCAGCAATCCCAGGTCCCCACAGCCTAGATCCGCCATGCTGATCGAACCGGCCTGCGCTGCCACGAACCGGTCCAGCACCCGTTCGATCGCGCCTCGCAACGCGCGATGTTCCATCAAGTCGTGGTCAACGACGTTGCGATACGTTGACCACTGATCAGTGAAAAGCTGCATACACAGGTCCGCCCGAGCAGTTGGGATAGCCGGCAATTGTCACGGGGTCATGCGGTGTTTACACCGGCATGCCCCTGGGCGTATGGCCCTGCCGGTCGCGACTATAGCCTGATGCCCGGCAGCATAGAATGGGAAGAAAACTGGTCGAGTAGCCGTTGCGCTGGCGAAATGCGGCACTCAGCGGAATTGCGAACGGTCAGGCGCCCGACCGTGTATGTGCTGTCGAACGAATGGGCAAGAGCGATCCCGGCCGGTGAGCCGCCGGCACGCACGATCTCAGTCCTCGAACCGGCGATCCACTGTAATCAGGCAATCGGCGGCACGCGGGTGATTGGCTGGCAGGTCGTGGAGGAGCGTGTCCGGGGTGTAAAGTATCGGCGCCAAGCCGGAGCGGCGCTGCACACCTTCACCTTCGTCCGTCATCCGCCAGCCGAATCCGCTCGCGAGACAGGTGACACGCCCGGTATCACCCGGTGCGTCATGAGTCGGCAGCGCGTGGGCAGCCTGCCTGCCGGGCCGTGGCACGACGAAAGCCAGTCCGATATTCGGCCAAGGATTTCGCGCCGGCGATGTCGGACCGCTTGTAACCGGGACAGGGACCTTTACCGTCTGCACCGACGGGACCGGTCGATGGACCTCGACCGGCACCCGCTGCGGCACCATGGGCGGTGTCGCGGTCGGTACCTGCTGCGGCACTAGCTGCGGCACCATGGGCGGTGTCGCGGTCGGTACCCGCTGCGGCAC
>JAHEAZ010000152.1 GCA_024642505.1 Gammaproteobacteria bacterium | reverse complement strand
ACGTGGTGCTGCTGCTGGTGGCGGCCGCCGCGGCGCTGTACCCGAGCGCCAACCTGGAGTACGTCGAGAACCGCATGTACTACGTCGACGACCCCAGGGTCGCCGACTACGTGTTCGGCGGTGCGCTGATCCTGATGATCATCGAGGCCACGCGGCGCGCCACGGGCTGGGCGCTGCCCGTCACGGCGCTGGCGTTCATGGCCTACGGGTTGACGCTGGGGGACCAGTCCTTCGGCATCATGCTCGATCAGTTGTTCCTGACCACCGAGGGCATCTTCGGCATTCCGCTGTACGTGTCGGCGACCTACGTGATGCTGTTCATCCTGTTCGGCTCGTTCGTCGAGCGCAGCGGGGCGGGGCAGCTGTTCATGGACTTCGCGCTCGCGATCGCCGGCCACACCTCGGGCGGACCGGCCAAGGTGGCGGTGATCACCAGCAGCCTGTTCGGTACGGTCTCGGGCAGCGCGGTGGCGAACGTGATGACGACGGGCACCTTCACGATCCCGTTGATGATGCGCACCGGCTACCGGCCGGCGTTCGCCGGAGCAGTGGAGGCGGTAGCGTCCACCGGCGGGCAGCTGATGCCGCCGATCATGGGCGCCGCCGCCTTCGTGATGGCAGAGTTCCTCGGCGTGTCCTACCTCACGGTGGCGGGCTTCGCCGTGCTGCCCGCGGTGCTGTATTACGTGGCCGTATTCATGGCCGTGCATTTCGAGGCGCGTCGCATCGGGCTCAAGGGCCTGCCCAAGGCCGATCTGCCGCGCATGCGGCAGGTGCTCACCGAGCGCGGGCACCTGTTCCTGCCGCTGGTGGTGATCATCGCGGCGCTGCTGAGCGGGCGCAGCGCGGCGTTTGCGGCGCTGTGCGGCATCGGTTCGGTCATCCCGACCACCTGGCTGCGCGCCACCACCCGTCGGACTTTCACGTGGCGCGCGATCGTCGAGGCGCTGGAGGGCGGAGCGCGCAACACGGTCGTGGTGGCCCTGGCCTGTGCCTGCGCCGGCATCGTCATCGGGACCATCACGCTCACCGGGCTGGGCCTGGCCTTCACCGGCGTGGTGCTGGCCCTGTCGCAGAACTCGCTGATCCTGGCGCTGTTCCTCACGATGCTCGCGGGCATCCTGCTGGGCATGGGCCTGCCGACGACGCCGGCGTACATCGTGCAGGTTGCGCTGCTGGTTCCGGCACTGGTCAAACTGGGCGTGCAGGTGGAGGCGGCGCACCTGTTCGCGCTGTACTTCGCCGTGTTGTCGTCGATCACGCCGCCGGTGGCGCTTGCGGTCTACGCGGCCAACGGCATCTCGCGCGGTACGCTGATGGACACCAGCTGGGCGGCGGTCAAGCTCGGCCTCACCGGCTACATCATTCCGTTCATGTTCGTGTACGCGCCGTCGCTGCTGCTGATGGGCGATTTCCTGACCGTGACGCTGGCAGCGGTGACGGCGTCGGTCGGCGTCATCTGCCTGGCCGGCGGGCTGCACGAGTTTTTCTTCCTCGGCCGGGCCCGGAGCTGGGAGCGGGTGCTGCTGATCGTCGCCGCGCTGGTCCTGATCAAGCCGGGCTGGATGAGCGACGTCGTCGGCCTGGTGCTGATCGCCCTGATCCTGGCCAGCCAGCGCTGGTTGAGGCCGTCCGGGGCGGCACCCGGCAGCGCGGTGCAACCGGTCGACCCCAAGTGACCCGCTGCCGAGGAACAGCCCCGTGGGCAGCCAGTTCTACGGCTTCGACACGCCCATTCGACGCAAGATCAGCTTCGCGCTGATGAAGTACGGTCCCGCTCAGGCCGGGCGATACTCGAGCAGTTCCCAGGCGATCCGGTCCTCGAGTATCGGCGCCTCGCGGACCGTCATGCCTGCCCAGTAGTACTGGCCGGTCCACTCGCGCCGCACCCAGCGGTTGACTTGCGGCGCGTACCAGAGCGTCTCGTAGCGCGTACTGAAGAAGCGGAACGGATCGGGACTTTCGAAATTGATCCGCCGCTGCACCCGCAACGCGACGAACTCGCCGGCGGGCACCCGGATCGTCTCCCAGCCCGGTGCATCGATCCACTCCGTCCACAGGTGCCACAATTCGTCGCCCCCGGCGCGGATACGATTGGCGATCCGCTCGCTGCCCCCGGCGTCGAGACGCGTCGGCAGCACGGGGTTGGGGTAGCTGAAGACGATCACGTCGCCGTACGATGGCTCCTGGATGACACGCCAGGCGCGCTCGTAGATCTCGTCGGGCCGGGGAGTTCCGGTCGTGTCGCTCACCCGCACGCGAAGCAGCGGAGCAACCTCGACCACCTCCATCGTCAGTTCGCCGGTGCGCTCCTTCCGGTACAGGTCGATCTGCGCGTAGCGCCAGCGGTCGCCGACCCGCACGACCGGAGTGGTGCCGGCACCATCCGGCGCGGGAACATAGGCTGGTGCGGCGCATCCTGCCAGGAGCGCGCCCGCGCCGGCGAGCAACAAGCGCCTGCGCTGCGCGATGGGTCGGTCATGCATGGCGGGTTCTCGCGGGCGACTCGTGCTTGCGGGCTCGACACCCGGGATTTCAGGGGACCGGACGTGCGTCGAGCAGGCGCAGCAGGCCTTTCACCATCCGGTAGAGGAACCAGAAACAGGGCACCAGGAACAGGAACGACAGCGCGCCGAACGAGACCATCGTCAGAACCAGCGTCGG
>JAHEAZ010000078.1 GCA_024642505.1 Gammaproteobacteria bacterium | reverse complement strand
AGGGTTGCCCCCGCGCTGCCGCTCGACTTGCATGTGTTAAGCACGCCGCCAGCGTTCAATCTGAGCCAGGATCAAACTCTTCAGTTCAAACTTATTGAGCTGAAAAGCGAGACCCCAAGCTGCTCCGACTTCGTCGATTTCTCGACATTGCTGGACACTTGGTTACTCGCAATTGGCGCCCATGAAAATGGACAACCTGACGCGAGTCCCCACACAAATTACCTGCTGCTTTTTAAAGAACGCCCGGACGTCAAAGCGCCAGGGAAGACCGCTTAGTGTACGTTAGGACACGGGACTGTCAACACCTGCTGCGGTGCCGCAAACCCGTTTTCTACCGTCCCTTCTTGAGGGCCCCCAAGCGATCGAGGGCCGCGCAGTATAGCGGGGCAAAGCAGGGAGTCAACGACAACCTGAAAATAAACCGGACGCCACGCCCGGGGCCGCGCCGGACGCCTGGCCACAAGCTGCCCGGCAGGCATCAACGCCCACAGCCGCTGCAGCTCCAAGGAACGGGGAAACAGCTGAAAAGACGGCATTTCTGTTCACGCCGACAGCGCCGCTGCCCACCATTCAGCCCGTCACGCTCACGCGCGCGAACGATCGCTTGCCCACCTGCACCACGTAGGTCGCGCCCGCCGCCAGCGTGGCGTCGCGGTCCCCGACCCGCTCGCCGTCGACCCGCACCGCGCCCTGCCCGAGCATGCGGTAGGCCGCCGAGGTGCTCGGCACCAGCTGCGCGTCCTTGAGCACCGCAGCCAGCCGCACCGCCCCGCCTGCGGCGGCGATCGTGAACCCGGGCATCTCGTCCGGTGTGGCCCCCTCGCGAAAGCGCGCGATGAACTCCACCCGCTCTTTCTCGCCAGTGCCGGTGCCGTGAAAGCGGTCGACGATCTCGGCAGCCAGCTCGAATTTCACGTCGCGCGGATTGCGGCCCGCGGCGACGTCTGCCTTCAGGGCCCCGACCTCCACGGCCGGACGGAACGACAGCAGCTCGAAGTAGCGCCACATCAGCGTGTCGGAGATCGACATCAGCTTGCCGAACATCTCGCCTGGCGCGTCGGTGATACCGACGTAGTTGCCGAGCGACTTGGACATCTTGTTGACGCCGTCGAGGCCCTCGAGCAGCGGCATTGTGATGACGACCTGCGGTTCCTGGCCGTAGTCGGCCTGCAGCTGTCGCCCGACCAGCAGGTTGAACTTCTGGTCGGTGCCGCCAAGTTCTACGTCGGCCTCCAGCGCGACCGAGTCGTATCCCTGTACCAGCGGGTACAGGAACTCGTGAATGGCGATCGGCTGCCCGGACTTGTAACGCCGGGAAAAATCATCGCGCTCGAGCATGCGCGCGACCGTGTGCTTCGCGGCGAGCTCGATCATACCGGCCGAGCTCATCGCGCCCATCCAGCGGGAATTGAAGTCGATGAGCGTCTTTTCCGGGTCCAGGATCTTGAAGATCTGTTCCTGGTAGGTTCGCGCGTTTGCCTCGACGTCGGCGGGCGTCAGCCGTGGCCGGGTGGCGTTCTTGCCCGTGGGGTCGCCGATCATCCCGGTGAAGTCGCCGATCAGGAAGATGACGTCGTGGCCGAACTGCTGGAACTGGCGCATCTTGTTGATGAGCACGGTATGGCCGATATGCAGGTCCGGAGCGGTTGGATCGAATCCGGCCTTCACTTTCAAGGGCTTGCCCCGGGCGAGCTTGCGCGCGAGGTCCTCCTCGACCAGGACATCCTGGGCCCCGCGGCGCAGTTCCTGCATTTGTTCTGCTGCTGACAGCATCAAATATTCCCCTGCAAGCCCGGGCCATGGACCTTTGTGCACTGCGGCCGCGGAGCGGCAACTGTATTGGCCACGAGGCGGCGGCGCAATCCACGGCCGCGGCGGCCGGGAGTGGAAAACAAGAATGAATTCCAACTTTATGAACTGGCTCAAGATAATGCTGTTGACGCCGCTACGGGCCGTTGATTACCGTTGAAGCCTGAACTTAGTCGGGGTCCTCACTCAGTGGAACACGCAGGCCAGGCATCCGGCGCGCTGTCGAGCGTGGCGGCCGAGGCGGTCGCCAATCCAAGCCGGTTCGGGGTATTTGCCTCGTTCGTCGTGGCGGGCGTCGCAATTGCCTCCGCCATTTCCCAGGGCTTCTCCCAGCCCACCATCGAGGTCGGCGAAATTCTGGTCCAGCCCGCCGCCGAGATGCACGTCGTGGCAGCAGCCGAGGTCGCGGCCCCCGAGCCGGTCTCACCGTTCGAATCCGCGGAGATCGTCATCCGCCGCAACGACACCCTCGACGCGATCTTCCGGCAGATGGAACTGTCGCTCGCCGACCTCGCCGAACTTCGCAGGCTGCCCGATGTGCGCAAGAGCCTCGACCGGCTGCGACCCGGCGACATGATCATGCTGACCCACCTGAACGGCGAACTGAAGTCGCTGACGCGGACGCTGTCCGACACTGCGACGCTGTCGGTGACACGCGCGCCGGAAGGCTTCGACGCCAACGTCATCGAAAATCCGCTGGAGATCCAGGAGACGTCGCTGTCTGGGACCATCGACTCGTCGCTCTTCGCCACGGTGAATTCCGCCGGCGGCAGCGACGCCCTCGCCGTCACGCTGGCCGACGTCTTCAAGTACGACATCGACTTCGTAAACGAGGTGCAGCCGGGCGACCGTTTCGCGGTGGCCTATGAGCAGCAATGGCAGGATGGGGACTTCGTTCGCGATGGCGAGATCCTGGCTGCCGAGTTCGTCAACAAGGGCAAGACTTTCCGCGCGGTGCGCTACATCATGCCGGACGGTTCGGCCGAGTACTTCACACCCGATGGCCAAAGCGTGCGCAAGGCCTTCCTGCGCTTCCCCGTCGCGTTCGGCCGCGTCAGCTCGGGCTTCAACCTCGCGCGGCGGCACCCGGTCCTCAAGACCGTTCGTGCACACAAGGGCATCGACTTTGCGGCGCCGGTCGGCACGCCGATCAAGGCGGCGGGAACCGGCCGGGTGAGTTTCCGCGGCGTGAAGGGCGGGTACGGAAATGCCGTCATCCTGACCCACAGCGGCAGCGTTACAACCCTCTACGGGCACATGTCGCGGTTCGTCCGCGGCCTCAAGGTCGGCGACAAGGTCAAGCAGGGCGAGGTCATCGGCTACGTCGGCATGACCGGACTTGCGACCGGCCCGCATCTGCACTACGAGTATCGTGTTGGCGGGGTGCACCGCAACCCGGCGAAGGTTCCGCTGCCGAAGGCGGAATCGATCCCGGCCGACCTGCGCGCGGACTTCGAGATCAAGAGCGCGGCCCTGCTGGCGCGGCTCGACACCATCAGCGCCGCCAGCCAGACCCGCGTCGCACTCGCCTCGCCCTGACCTGCGGCGCGCCTGGCGCGCACCCGGGTGACTGTCACATGGCTGTAACAAGAACGCGATCCGATGGCGGGCTCATGGAAGAGCCGGACCTCAACTCGCCCGAGTACTACCAGAACCGCGAAGTCTCGCTGCTCGAGTTCAATCAACGGGTGCTGGAGCAGGCCAAGGACGAGCGGCTGCCGCTACTCGAACGAGTCCGCTTCCTTGCCATTTCATCGTCGAACCTCGATGAATTCTTCGAGATCCGGGTCGCTGGCCTCAAGCAGCGGGTGGAGCTGGGTTCCTCCAGGCCAGGCCCCGATGGCCTGACGCCTCAGCAGCAGCTCGACCGGATCGCCACGCGGGCGCGTGAACTGGTCGCCGAGCAGTATCGCGTCCTGAACGACGTCATCCGGCCGGCGCTGGAGGAACAGGGGCTTGGCATCATCGGCAACCGCAACGTAACCAAGGGCGTGCAGCGCTGGATGGCAGAGCATTTCGAACGCGAGGTCGAGCCGGTGCTCACGCCGCTGGCGCTCGACCCATCGCGGCCCTTTCCCCGGATCCAGAACAAGAGCCTGAACTTCATCGTGCGCCTCGCCGGGACCGACGCCTTTGGCCGGAACACCAGCCTGGCGATCGTGCAGGTGCCGCGGTCCTTGCCGCGCGTCATGCATGTCGGGGGCACGCGCAGCGTCGACGGGCCGACCACCGCGCTGCTGTCGAGGATCATCCAGGTAAACATCGACCGGCTGTTCGAGGGTGTCGAGGTGCAGGGCTGCTGGCAGTTTCGTGTCACCCGCAACAGCGACCTGTACGTGGACGACGAGGAAGTCGACGACCTGCTGCGAGCGGTCGAAGGCGAGCTTGCCCACCGCCGCTATGGCGCGGCGGTGCGGCTCGAGACGGCCGCGGACTGCCCGGAGGACCTGGTGTTGTTCCTGCGCAGCCACTTTTCGCTCGAGCCAGACGACGTCTACCTGGTGAACGGGCCGGTGAACCTGCACCGGCTGATGGGTCTCTACGACCTCGTGGAGCGGCCCGACCTGAAGTTCCCGGCCTTTACGCCCGGAGTTCCGTCGCGCCTCGGCCAGCAGGCCGACCTCTTTTCGGAAATTCGCGGACGCGAAGTGCTCCTGCATCACCCTTTCCAGTCCTTCCAGCCGGTCACCGATTTCGTCCGCCAGGCAGCGACCGATCCGTGGGTACTGGCCATCAAGATGACCCTGTACCGTACGGGCGCCGACTCGCTGATCGTCGATGGGCTGGTCGAGGCGGCGCGCCACGGCAAGGACGTCACGGTCATCGTTGAGCTCAGGGCCCGCTTCGACGAGGCCGCGAACATCGAACTTGCCACCCGCCTGCAGGAAGCGGGCGTACACGTGATGTACGGCGTGGTTGGCTACAAGACCCATGCCAAGCTGATCATGGTGGTGCGGCGCGAAGACAACCGTCTGAAGCGCTATTGCCACGTCGGCACCGGGAACTACCACGCGCGCACGGCGCGCTCCTACACTGACTACGGCCTGTTCACCTGCGATGCAGAGATCGGCGAGGACCTGCACGACCTGTTCCTGCAGATGACCGGCCTGACCAAGGCCCCTGCGCTTCGCAAGCTGCTGCAGTCACCTTTCACCCTGCATGCCGCGCTGCTCGCAAAGATCGAGCGCGAAATCGAGCACGCCAGGGCCGGCCGGCCGGCGCGCATCGTCGCCAAAATGAATTCCCTCATCGAACCGGAGATCGTCCGCGCGCTTTATCGCGCGTCGCAGGCAGGGGTGCGGTGCCGGTTGATCATCCGCGGCATCTGCGCGCTGAAGCCCGGCATTGCTGGCGTATCCGACAACATTACCGTCCGCTCGGTCGTCGGCCGCTTCCTGGAGCACTCGCGCGTCTGCTATTTCACCAACGGCGGCGAAGAGGAGCTGTTCTGCGCGAGTGCCGACTGGATGGAGCGCAATTTCTTCCGGCGCATCGAGGTCGGTTTCCCGATCCAACGCGCCAAGCACAGGAAACGCATCCTCGCAGACCTCGAGACCTACCTTGCCGACAACGTCGATGCCTGGGAACTGCAGGCTGACGGCAGCTATGTTCGCGTCGCGCCTGGCGAGGCCGAACGCTGCTGCGCGCAGGAAGCGTTGCTGGAACGATACGCCGACTGAAGAGCACCGGGCACCTGCCAGACAGCGCTCAAGCAACCTTCAGCACATATCCAGCCGCCGCCAGGTAGGCCGCCTCCCGTTCGAGATCTGCGGCGGTCAGCGGGTTGGCCCGCAGCCAGCCACGCGGGAAGCGCAACGTCACGGCCCGATCGCGCACCAGTAATTTGCCGGCGGGTGGCGCGGCGTCGCTGCGTGAGCGGTTGAGCAACACCGCAAATCGCAGGATCACCACCATTCGCTCCGCCCGCTCGTCCCACGGCGGTACCAGTTCCAGGACCCGCTCCAGGTGCGGCTTGCGCCGATGCGCCCCGACCAGGCAGGCCAGCAGCTGCTGCTCCTCGCGGGTAAAGCCCGGCATGTCGGCATGCTCGAGCAGGTACGCGCCATGTTTGTGGAAGTGCGCGTGCGAAATGTCGAGACCGATCTCATGCAGGCGCGCCGCCCAGCGCAGGAACTGTTCAGTCTCCGGGTCGGCCAGCCCCCACGGTCCCGCCACCTGGCCAAGCATGTCGACGGCAGCCGTCTCGACCCGGTCGGCCTGGCCCTTGTCTGCGTGGAAACGCGTTTCCATCGAGCGCGCGGTGCGCGACCTGACGTCCTCGTTGGAAAATCGTCCGAGCATGTCGTAGAGCAGGCCTTCGCGCAGTGCACCATCCGCGACACGCATTTCCTGCAGGCCCAGCGAATCGAACACCTGCGCCAGAATCGCCAGCCCCCCGGCAAACACCAGTGCCCGCTCCGGCGAGATCGACACGAACCCGGCACCGGTGACGCTGCCGGCATCGACCAGTCGCGCGGTCACTGCCTGGAGTCCCGCCTGTGTAATGACACTGGCCGATGGATCGATCTCATGGATGGCGTCGAACACGGCGCGGACCGAACCGGAGCTGCCGACCGCGTGGTCCCAACCAACAGCCCGATACGGATTCTCGATGGCTTCCAGTTCCAGTCGGGCTTTCACGCCGGCGCGATGCAGCCGCTTGTCGCTCACCCGCCCGCCCGTGAAATGGTCCTCGCTCATGGACACGCAGCCCATATAGAGGCTTTCCAGGAACTTCGGTGCCTTGCCGTCACCAATGATCAGCTCGGTGCTGCCGCCGCCGATGTCGACGACCAGCCTGCGGCCCGGTTCGCTCGGCATGGTATGGGCGACGCCGGAGTAGATAAGGCGGGCCTCCTCGATGCCGGAGATGATCTCGATCGGATGTCCAAGGGCTGCGCGCGCGCGCTCCAGGAATCCCTGCTTGCGACGCGCCTTGCGCAGGGCATTAGTGCCTACCACGCGGACGCTGTCGGCACGCATGTCCCTGAGGCGTTGGCCGAAGCGCTCCAGCGCCACGAGCGCGCGATTCATCGCTTCACGCGACAGCCGGCCATGCTCGTCGAGCCCCGCGCCCAGCCTGACCATCTCGCGCAGACGGTCGAGGATAACCAGGCGGCCCTCGGCATAGCGCGCCACGACCATGTGGAAACTGTTGGAGCCGAGATCGACGGCGGCGAGAATATCCGGGGCTCGACGCGAGCGCGCCATATCAGTCGCCGGCCGGCGCATACGACGACGCCCCGGCCGAAACCGGGGCGTCAGGGAAGCGATTTGTGTTCCGTCGGAGATCGAGCTGCGCGTCAGTCACCGCAGGATCAGGTCGAAAAAGAGGATCCGCAACCGCAGGTGGTCTTCGCGTTCGGATTACGAATGACGAACTGCGCGCCCTCAAGGTCCTCGCGGTAGTCGATTTCCGCCCCCAGCAGGTACTGGAAGCTGAGTGGATCCACCAGCAGGGTCACGCCCTGGTTGGCGATGCGGGCATCGCCGTCCTCGACGCTCTCGTCGAAAGTGAAACCGTACTGGAACCCGGAACAGCCTCCACCGGAGACGAATACCCTGAGCATGAGCTTGGGATTGCCTTCCTCACGGATCAACTCGCCGACCTTACGGGCTGCCGCGTCGGTGAAGATCAGGTCGTCTGCCACGGTTTCGGTCATTGACTTCGATTGGTCCATGCAAAGGTAGACTCAGTCTACTCGCTGGGAGTTCCCGGGGTCAAAGCCGGGGGCGCGTCGTCGACCAGCGCCGCGGCCCAGGGAAAGTTCTGCGAAATCGGCTCGGGCCCGCTGCGGTTTGAGCGGTATTCGAGCTGCACCGCGGCAGGCTCGAATCCCTCCGGCAGCTTGACCGGCACCTCGACGGTCGTGAAATACCTGACCTTGAACTGAACCCGGTCACGGCTATCCTCGGCGATCTCGCCTAGCCTGAGCTGGGTCAGGGCCCCGCCGCGCGAGCCATTGACGGTCAGGGTCAACGATCCGCTGGCGATCGCGTCGCGGGTCGCGGTCTGAACCAGGGTCACGGAGATGGCGAATCGAGCTTCGCCCCTGTCGCGGATCGACAATTCCTGCACCTTCAGGGTGCCGGAGCCGAACTTCTCCTCCACCAGCCCACGATAGAACTCGAGCTCCTGTTGTTGGCGCGCCAGCTCCGCCTGCAGCTCGCCGATCATCGCCTGGGTCTCCGACTGGGCTTCCTGGTCGACCTGCAGCGAGACCGCGCCAGCCACGATGCCGCGCTCCAGTTCGCCCGTCTTACGGGTGAGTTCATCCACGCGTGACGCCAACGCCTGACGTTGCATGAGCGACGAATAGGCCGAGTACCCGGCCAGCGAGCGCCCATACTCGAAGCTGGCGTAGAGCAGCAACATGCCGACCGCCAAAGCGGCCAGCCGACGCCAGCCAGCGGGGGTGATACGGAATTCCATGGCTTCAAGCCGTCGGAACCGCTTGCCCGCGCTGCCTGCCGGGCCCTGACATGCGCTGCTGCCACCAGTCGGGACGCGGCGGTGGTCCGTCGGCAAAGGCGAATGCGCCAAGTTCCTCCAGCGCGCGGGCATAGACACGGCGCTTGAAGTAGATGACCTCGCGTACCGGTTCCCAGTAGTCGGCCCAGCGCCAGCGGTCGAACTCCGCAGGGTGCTCGGTGGCATCGAAGCGCAGGCGTGATTCGGGTGCGGTCAGGCGCAGCAGGAACCAGCGCTGCTTCTGGCCCACGCAGATAGGCTGTGAATTGCGGCGACGAAACTGCGGCGGCAGGCGATACCGCAGCCAGCCGTGGGTCCGGCCAAGCTCCTCGACATCGCCGCGTCCGAGACCGATTTCCTCCTCCAGCTCGCGGTAGAGCGCAGCCTCGGCGCGTTCGCCACGGAGGATGCCGCCCTGGGGAAACTGCCAGCCACGGGCGCCGGCACGGCCGCCCAGGAATACGCGGCATTCGTCATCGATCAGGATGATCCCGACGTTGGCGCGAAAGCCCTGCGAGTCAATGTAGTCATCCGCTGCCGGCACTATGGGTCTCCTGGCCCGATTGTTCCACACCCCCGAGCCTGCCGGCCAGACGGTATCTGCTTGCCCTCTCTCGCTGCGGCGGTCTAGCCTTCGCGGCTACTCCCCCCTTCCAGGTGCGCGATGGCCCGTTTCCCGGCGTTCCTGCTGCTGACGTTCGCTGCGACTGCCGCGCTGGCGCTGTCGGTCATGTTTGGCAGCACCGGCAACGGGCTGGCCGAGCTGTGGCGGCAACTGTTCATAGAACCAGACCCGGTGACGCGCGCGATCGTGCTCGACCTGCGTCTGCCCAGGGCGGTTACAGCTTTCGCCACCGGCGCCACGCTGGCGCTGGCAGGCGTACTCATGCAGGTTCTGCTGCGCAACCCGCTGGCCGATCCCTACGTGCTCGGGGTGTCGGGGGGCGCGGCGGTCGCGGCGCTCGGCGTCATGCTGGCCGGCCTGGGCGGCCTGTGGATTGACGCCGGCGCGGCCGGCGGCGCGCTCACCGCCATGTGGCTGGTCTTTGCGCTCTCCCATGGGCCCGGCGGCTGGACCCCCGCGCGGCTGTTGTTGACCGGCATCGTGGTGGCCGCCGGCTGCAGCGCGGCGGTCAGCCTGATGCTGGCGCTTGCCGACGAAGGCCCGGTCCGCGGCATGTTGTTCTGGCTGATGGGCGATTTCACCTATGCCGGCATGCCGTGGCTGGCATTGGCGACGCTTCTGGTCGCTGCCCCAGCCTGTTTCGCCCTGGCGCGACCGCTGGACGTGCTTGCCCGCGGCGACCTGCAGGCCAGCATCGTCGGCCTGCCGGTACGGCCGATCAGGATCGGGATATACATCGCCGCCTCCCTGCTGACCGCGGTGGCAGTCACTACGGCTGGAAGCATCGGTTTCGTCGGCCTCGTGACCCCGCACCTCGTGAGGCTGGCACTGGGCGCTTCGCATCGGGTCGTGGTGCCGGCCTCGATCCTGGCCGGCGGCACGCTGGTCGTGCTCGCCGACCTGGCGGCGCGGACGGTTGTGGCCCCACGCCAGCTGCCGGTGGGAGCCCTGACGGCCCTGGTAGGCGTGCCGCTGTTCCTGCTGCTGATGCGGCGCCAGCGGCGGATCGCCTGACGGGTGCCAGGCACC
>JAHEAZ010000022.1 GCA_024642505.1 Gammaproteobacteria bacterium | reverse complement strand
GGTGCGACGAAGGCGCCTGCACCGTTCAGGAGGATCAAGGTGCTGCTGGCGCCGACCCGCTCCTGCGCCGGCACCTGGTCGTTGACGTGAGCCAGGCTCAGCGAATAAAGCGTCAGGCTCATGCCACCGTAGACGGCCACCATGAAGAAGAAGCCGGTGCGCGAGATGTCCGCAAGCCACCATGCGCCGATCGCGCCGAGCGCCGCCAGCAGGCCGGCCGCGGCAACCACCTGACGCCTGTCCATCCGGTCTGATACGCGCCCGACCGGCAGCTGGGTGATGCAGGCTGCGAGGATGGCCGCGGCCATGAACAGCGACACCTCGAGCGTCGAGAATCCTTTGCCGCCCGTGTAGAGCGCGCCCAGGGAAAACAGGCAACCGGAGACGGCACCGGACAGCGCCACGCCGACGACACCCAGCGGCGAGCGGCGAAACAGGTCGCGCAGGCGCACCCGCACCGGCACGCTGAACTCCGGCGCCGAGCTTGCCGTCAGCGCCATCGGAATCATCGCCACCGAGATCAGAACCGACACCAGGATGAACAGCACCGTGCTGCGCGGATCGGCCAGGTTGAGCAGCAACTGCCCGAAGCCAAGACCCGCGTAGCAGACGAGCATGTACAGGGACAAGAGCAGGCCCCGGTGTTCGTTATCGACGCGGTCGTTCAACCAGCTCTCGGCGACCACGTAGATGCCGGCGAAGCAGAACCCCGAGGCAATGCGCAGCAGCGTCCAGGGCAGCGGCGCGACGAACACCCCTTGCAACAGGATCAGCACCGAGGCCAGCGACGTGAGCGCCGCAAAGACACGGATGTGGCCGACCGAGCTGACCAGCGCGGGCGTCATCAGTGAGCCGCCCATGTAGCCAAAGTAATAAGCGGCGAGGACCACGCCGGCGAGCAGCGTGGGAAAGCCCTCGAGGCTGGCGCGCAGGCCCACCAGCGTGCCCTGCAGGCCGGCGCCGAGCATCAACAACGCCATGCCGATCAATAGGGTCCAGGTCGCGGTCAGTGCAGTGCGCATGGGGGTGTTCGGCGGGATTGCCGACTATATCAAGCGTTTTCGGGGGCCGCGCTCACGGTTATCCGTGGCCCGTGATGCCGCTCAGCCGGTGGCGGCCGGGATCGCCAGTGGCTGCGGGCCCTGGCCGAGGCGAATGTCGACGCGCTGGAAGTAGGTCACGCCGAACTGCCGCTCGAGGTCGCGCTGGCCGGGTACGCGTACGTCGGCGGCGACCAAGGCGTCAAAACCGGCCGCACGCAAGGATTGCGCCACCCACTCGGCCCGCCGGCGGGCGAGGGAACGATTGCTGGCCGTCGAACCCGTGGAACTTGCGAACCCCGTAACCGTGACCGCAGCGACCTGCCACGCCCTCAGCGCCCAGACGATGTCGTCGACCGCCTCGTGCTGGCCGATGAGGAAGTTCTCCCGCCCAGACTCGAAATAGAGCGACGGTAGCGGCCCGACTACCGGAATCACCGTGATGTCCCACCCGGAAAACCGGGTGCGCAGCGACGCCTCGAGCTGGCGCAGGGCACGCAGGCCGACCCCGGCGTCGGCGGTGGGCTCGACGCGGATACGCTTGGCCTCCGGCTCGACGTCCAGGGTCCGGACCGGAAAGAAGACCGCTGCCTCGACCGCGTCCACAGCCTCCTGACGCGCGCGATAGGCCTTGGCCAGCGGCTCCAGGTCCTTGCGGATAAGAGCCGTCTCCGCAGCCTGTCTTGATATGCGTTCGTCGAGATCCTCGCGGCTGACCACGACCTGGTCGATGGACACCTGCGCCGCCTGACCCAGTTTCCGCGCGATCCCGCTTGCAACGGCCGGCTCGGCACCCGCCCTGAACACCGGCGTCAGCACCGTCGCGGCCACCTCCAGGGGCTCGCCCCGGCCCCCGGTGATGTCGAGACTCTCAATCGAACTGCGGCGTCCCTCGAACTGGCGCTCGATCTCGGCCCGCACCGTCACGCCGACCACCGTCTTGCGACCGATATCGACCAGTGCCAGCCCCAGCGGGACCGATAGCGCGGCAAAGGTCACCAACGTAAGCACCGTCTGCCACATCACGCTCACGGGGCTATCGCTGGCGGTGAACCGGTACCAGCGGGCCAGCAGGGCGACGCTGAGCGCGATGGCCAGCAGGTTCGTCATGAACAGCAGGAATGAACCCATCGCGATATGCATCTTCAGCGTCGCGATGCCATAGCCGACGACCGCCAGCGGCGGCATCAGCGCGGTGGCAATGGCCACGCCGACGATCGCCTCGCCCCGGCCCTTGATGACCGCGTAGCCACCGGCAAGGCCCGAAAACACCGCGACCAGCAAGTCGAAGAGGTTCGGCTGGGTGCGCGCCAGGATTTCCGGCGTCTCGGCCTGCAGCGGGCTGAACGAGACGATCACGATGGATATCAGCAGCGCCACCATGAGGCCGATGCCGAGCGCCACGACGCTACGCTTCATCTGTCGGTAGTCGACCGTGGTCAGGGAAAAGCCCAGCGCCACGATCGGCCCCATCAACGGCGAGACCAGCATAGCGCCGATAATCACGGCAACTGAGTTCTGCAGCAGCCCGAGGATGGCGATGCCACAGGAAAGGATTGTCATCAGCGCGAAACGGGGGGTCAGGTCGCCGCCGTCGTGGACGCGGCCCATGACCTCCGGATGCTGGACGCTCTCGGCGGCGCTCTTCCTGAAGTGGCGCACGCTGCGCCCGGCCAGCCGGACACGGGCCAGCACCTGACCACGCAACTCATCAATGTTCATGAGAATCCGCTCCGACGGGGCGCATCACGGCGCGCCCTGAACCGGCCGCAGTTCCCTGCCCGGGAACGCGACGGCGGGCGACTGTATCCGCTCCGCCGTCGGTTCGCTACTGGTTACGGCACAGGCCGGATGATCCCGCAGGCGTCGCGCGCGCCACCGGCGCAGCCCTTCTTCAGGTCCGACTCCTGGTCGCAGTAGGTGTCCACGTTCGTATGCACGATGAACGAGCTGCCGTTTTCGTCGAACAGGCTCAATCGGCCGGGCGACAGGGTGACACGGTTGGTCGTGTGCTTCATGGTGCCGACACCATTCTTGACCTCCAGATTGACCAGGTCTCCCATGTGGTAGGGATGATTGATGTCCTTGGCCGGCACCTCGTCGGTCGCGCTGTCGGGCCGCGACTGGCCGAACGGACCGGGATCGAAGTGGCCACCGGCCGAGCCGCAGGGCTCACAGGACGCAACTTCATGGATGTGCACCGCATGCTTACCATCGGTGAGGCCCCCGACCTTCATCTCGACGGTGACCTCCTTGACTCCTTCGGCGGTCGTCTGCTCGGTCAAGGTGGCGCTACCGGTGATCGCGGGGTTGGCGCAACCCTTGATCTCGGCCGTTGCCCTCAGTCCGTCCGCGGCCGCCGTGGCCGATCCCATCAGGACAAGCACGAGTGCGGTGACCGAAATCCTTCCAATTGACTGCGTCGATGAGTTCATGGTGCTGCTCCTTTCGTGCGGCAAGGAATCTTCATTCCGGCGGGTAATGTCAACGATGGCCCAGTCGGGATTTCTTGCGCCACGACGGGGCGGCGGCTCATCCCTGGACGGCAGCGTACTGCGACCCGCATGACGACTCAACCGTGGGCAAACGCGTGGAGGTTCGAGCGGTAGCCGACGATAGCTCTTGTATTTAATTTAATTTTTTATACAATCAAATTATATGACCTGGGCGCGACGATCCCGCACAGAAGGCCGCAGATGCCAAAAAGGCGCTACAACCTTGAATCGCGACGCCGACAGCAGGCTGAACGAAGGGCCGGGATCGCCGCCGCAACCGCCAGGCTGCATGCCGCCAAGGGCGTCATCGCAACCAGCTATGCCGACATCGCCAGTCAGGCGGGGGTATCCGTTCCCACCGTTTACAGTCACTTTCCAACCCAGCGCGAGCTGCTGCAGGGCTGCACCGGGCACGTCGCTGCCGTCGCCCCGGCCATCCCGGTCGACCGGATCCTCGGAGCTGCCGAACTGTCCTCCGCCGTTGAGCTGCTGGTCACGGCGATGGAACAACAGCATCTTCATTTCGAACCCTGGCTGGCGAAGCGCGAGGATGGCGTGATCCCCTTCCTGGCCGAGTTGTCTGCCGGCATGCGCCAGGAGCGCACGGCACTGGTGGCTCGCCTGCTCGAGCGATACCTGGGGCGTGCAGAGCGCCGCGAAATGATCGCCGGCTGGGAATCCGTCCTGTCGTTCGACCTGTGGCACCGCCTGGTACGCGGACACCGGCTGCCGCGAGCCGCCGCGAAGCGCATTCTTGTCCAATCCCTGTTGGCAATGGCCGGGGCCGATCCCGGCCCAGTCTCCACTACCCGTCCGAGGAGAAGAGCATGACCAGCCCCCCAGTGGCGTCGATTCACCCGATCGCCGCCGACATCTATCGCATCAACATTGCATTGCCCGATTTCATTCCCGGCGGGTTCTCTTTCAACCAGTACCTCGTGATCGACGAGATGCCACTCTTGTTCCATACCGGACCGAGGAAGTTCTTCCCCCTGGTTCGCGGACAGATTGAAACCTTGATTCCGCTTGCGCGGCTGCGTTACATCGCCTTCTCGCACTTTGAATCGGACGAGTGCGGCAGTCTGGACAAGTTTCTGGCGGCCGCGCCCGGGGCCCGGCCGGTCTGCAGCGAAGTCGCCGCGATGGTCTCGGTCAGCGACATGGTGGACGTCGAACCACTGGCCATGGCCGACGGCCAGAAGCTGAGCCTGGGGCGGCACCAGCTGGTGTGGCAGTCGACGCCGCACCTGCCACACGGTTGGGACTGCGGATACTTCTTCGACGAAACGAGTGCGACGCTCTTTTGCGGCGACCTCTTCACGCAGCCCGGCCCTGGGGAACGACCGCTGGTCAGTGACGACATCCTGGGGCCCAGCGAAGCCTTCCGCCAGCAGATGGATTATTTCGCCCACGGCAACGAAACCCTCCAGTTGATCGACAAGCTGGCTCGCCTTGAGCCCCGCCTGCTGGCTTGCATGCATGGCAGCGCCTGGTCGGGGGACGGGGCCGGGTTGCTGAGGAAACTGGGCGAGTCACTGGCCAGGCACTGACCCTGCGGCAACGGAGTGCCAAGCAGCTGCCCAGGCACGTATCATCACCGAGGTGACACTCAGGACAGCCCGAAACAGGGCAGCAGCGCAAGGTCAATCGTGAGGGGAACGACCAGGCGTCAAATGAATCCTCCAGTCTTGGTTGCCGGCGCCGCGATCGCGGCGCTGTCGATCTCGACCGTAGTCCTGGCGGCGGAAGATGCGTTCGTGGTGCCCGCCTGGCCCTATCCGGGCAATCCACCCTCTTCGATCGCGGCAACACCGCCCGACGACGCCACCCTGCTGCGCCTGCCTGACAGCGACCAGGCGTTCACCCGCGTCCAGGTCACCGACCTGTTCGCGCCGCCGGACTGGTATCCAGACGGTCATCCCCGGATGCCGGACGTCGTCGCGTACGGCAGAAAGCCTGACGTCTACGCCTGCGGCTACTGTCACCTGCCAGACGGCCAGGGGCGCCCGGAGAACGCGCCCCTTGCGGGCCTGCAGGCCACGTATATCAGCTCCCAGGTCGCTGACTTCCGCCGCGGCGCCCGGCGCAGCGCGTGGCGCGGAACTTATCTCCCGACGGACTTCATGCGCTCGTCGGCCGAAAACGCCACCGATGAGGAAATCGCCGCCGCGGCCGGCTATTTCTCGGCGCTGCCCATGACCCGGCGCGTCGAGGTGATCGAGGCGATACGGATTCCGAAGACTCGCGAGATCGGCTGGCTCTACGTTCCGATCGAGGGCGGCAGCACCGAGCCGCTCGGGCTGCGTATCATCGAGGTTCCACTCGACCACGAGCGGCATGAGCTGCGGGATTCCCGAATGGGGTACCGTGCATACGTGCCGGCAGGCAGTGTGGAACGCGGCCGGGACATCGCGGACAACGGAGACGGTGGACCGGATCTGGCGTGCGCCAGCTGCCACGGGCCGCGATTGCGGGGAATCGGGCCCGTTCCACCGCTCGCTGGACGATCCCCGACCTACATCGTGCGCCAGTTGCTGGCATTCAGGACCGGTACACGCGCGACTACGGCAGGCGAGCCCATGATGCCGGTCGTGAAGCAGCTGGATGTCGAGGACATGATCGCAGCGGCCGCGTATGCCGCTTCGCTGGAACCCTGAGAGGGAAATGGCTGCTGATTCGTGACACCCCTCATGCGGGCCGGGTGCCGGCGCCGGACCCGACTGCCGAGCCATGATGTCGATAAACGGCAAGCACATAGTACGGAGTTCATCGGGTATCCTGTCCGGGGCTCGACCGCCACAATGTGATGCCGCCCCGGCCGACCCGGCGGGCAAATTGGCGGCCCCGGGCCAGAAGCTAGACCCCATTACAGCAACGGAGTATTGATGGCCAAGCCCAACTATTCATTCCAGAAGAAGCAACGAGAAGCAGCAGCCCGCAAGAAGCGCGAGGAAAAGCTGGCACGTCGTCAACAGAAGAAAGAAGATTCATCGGAGCCGGCCGACGTTCCGCCGGAAAGCACACCAGGCACCTGATCGCGCTGCGGAGCGTCGCGGCCAGAACTCAGCGGCCGCAACGCATTCACGCGTCGACAAACCTTCCGGCCTCACGATCCTTGCGTACTCGGGCCGGGTCGAACAATCGTCCGTTCATTGCCACCCGCACGCCGCCTGGCATCACCTGCAGCGCCCCGAGCGCGAAACCGATATTAAAGATCGCATCGGTGTCCCGGAACGCGCCGGGCAGTAATGAGCCGGTGAGAACCACGCGTTTATCGGGCTGTGCGCCCAGTGCCTGCTGCAGCGCGCGTGCCGTGTATTCCATGGTGTCGGTGCCATGGGTGATAAGGATCTTCGTCTCCGGCGCGTGCAGGACGGCATTGCAAATGACCTGCCGGTCGGCGTCGGTCAGTTCCAGGCTGTCCTTGCGCATCAGCGAGGTGATCTCGAAGGGCACCTCGACACGCATCGCGGCAAAGACGTTCGCTGCCGCGGGGTCGCCAATCTGGTAAGTGCTCAACGCATCGAAGTAGACCTTGTCGATGGTCCCACCCGTGGTGAAAACTCGCAGAGTATCCATGTGTGGTTCCCTGGTCGGCATCATGAGCGCCTGGTCGGCGCGGATGGATCGAATCCGCGCATCGGCATCGTGGGCCGCTGGAGCCAGTTGTCGGGCAGGTAATCAGCGATGCCGTCGATCGCATGTATGGTGTACGCGTGCCGCGGCTTGTCGCTAAGATTTGATCCCGACAGGTGGGGTAGCGCACCATCGAGCACGACCAGCGTACCGCGAGCGGCCTCAAGTGGCACCAGCGCTTCGGTCGGGTAAGGCTCTTTGTCCAATTCCTCCATCACCGTGGCAGTGCGCGCGGCATTGAGACGCGACCGGCTCTTCACCGGAATCCGATGACCCCCGGGTAGGGCCCACATGCAGCCATTTTCCCTGGTTGCATCGTCAATCGCGAACCAGAATCCAACCACGCTTCGCGGCTCCGTCCACAGGTAGGTATGGTCGGTATGGCATGTAACCTCACCACCGATGCGCGGCTGCTTGAAGATGTACATCGATTGCAGGAGCAATGGATCGCGCATTCCGACGTCGCCGGCCAGCGCGGCAAGCTCGGGGGTGCGGCTGAACCTGTCGAAGACGGGATCGAGATCGTGCAGCGCATGGCCCAGCTTGTTCAGGCACAGATGAGCATCGGCGCGAAGGCGGCCACTGGCGTCGAAGGCATCCCTTTCAAAGAAACATCGGATCGCTTCACCGCTCTTCAGGAAGTATTCGTCGCTGGCGTGAAGTGGCTGGCCGTCAGTCGTGAAAATTGTGGCCTTCTCCGGCGCTGGCACGTGCTCGCGTGCCAGTTGCATCGCCCGCTGGCGCAACTCGGTGCAACGATCGGCATCGACGAAGTCCGGCAGGACCAGGAAGCCGTCCTGTCCGAGCCGGGCCTGTTGCGCCTGTGAAAGGACCTTATTCATTGTCACCCTGAATTCTCGGACACTGACGGCACCAGCCGCCATAGAAAGGTTTTCGCGGCACGACAACGCTGCCTGCCGTATCCCCATGGCCCCCGTCGACCTGGTGGTATCCGCGGGGTATGACCTGGTCGAAAAGCCGGATAGTCGTTTGATTTCTATCTCTTTTTCGTCAACCGCTCGGCACCCTCGACCCGGCACCGAAGATCCCGATTACCCAGATATCGATTTTCCGGGACCTAAATCCCTGCTCCCTGCGTCATTACCCGCAAGCGCGTATGAAGCGGCCACACAACGAGGCTGCGGCGCGCTGCACCGGCCGACGCGGTCGGTCCAACAAATTCGTGAAACGAGGAGGGTAATAGCATGTCGGAGAAACAAAAAATGGTCGTCATCGTCACCAACGGCTTCAACGATGAGCGTTCGTCCGTCGCCTGGAGCGTCGCCAACGGTGGTGTCGGCATGGGCTTCGAGGTCACGATGTTCCTGGTCAGTTCTGGTGTCGACTGGGTTCGCAAGGGCGCAGCCAACCTGGCCCGCCCGAATCCGCTGGATCCGCCGATCAAGGACATGATCCAGACCGTGATCGAAAGTGGTGGCGACATTCTAGTGTGCCCGCCCTGCGCCGGGGTCCGCGGCTATCAGTCGGACGACCTGATAGATGGCGTCACGCTGGCGGGTTCCGCCGCCATGCTGGAAATTGCCAAGCAGGGCGCGGTTACGCTCAGCTTTTGAGCGCGGCGCGGTGCCAGCGTCCCGGAAACACGGGTACGATGCCCATGGAACTCCGGGATCTGGCGCCACGCTTTGGGGATCGGCATGCAGCGCAACGGGACTCTCGTCCAATGAACCGTCAGGATGACCTCAGGGCATTCTTCAGCCATTCCGTTGAAGAGAACATGGACGCCTTGTACGGGGTGGCGCTGCGCCTGACACGTAATAGTGCCGATGCGGAAGACCTGGTAGCCGAGTCCGTGGGAAAGGCATGGTTTGCTCTCGATACGCTGGTGGACAGGACACGGTTCCGGTCCTGGATCTTCCGGATACTGCGCAATTGCTTCATCAGCGCGCGGCGAAAGAAGTCCGTCCGTCCGTCCGAATTCCACTACGACGAGCTGTTTCGGGACGACGGCGACGGCGACCTGGCGTCCCTGCTGGTCGAGCAGCCCGAGGAATTCCTTACCTGGTGGGCCAACCCGGAGCGAACGGTGTTCAATGACATCCTAGGCGAGCAGATCATGTCCGCCATCGACGACCTGCCCCAGTCATTCCGGACCACGGTCTTGCTGATAAACGTTGAAGGCCTGACCTATGATGAGGCGGCAGACGTACTCGGCGTTCCGGCAGGTACCGTCCGTTCCCGCATGAAACGTGGCCGTACGCTGCTGCAGAAGGCCTTGTGGCAACACGCGATGGACGCCGGACTGAACGTTACCGACAACCCGGACGAGTGCAGGACATGACCAGCGCCACAGACAAGACTGAGCCAGCGGAAATAGGCTGCCTGGAAGCGATCGAGGCTTTGTATGCCTACCTCGATGGCGAGGTGAATGACCCGCAGGCGTTAGCCCGGATCGAACATCACCTGGGCCACTGCCGCAGCTGCTTTTCGCGCACAGAGATGGAAAGGGCCCTGACGGCTCAACTCAGGAAATCGGCGAAGAGCCGTGCCCCGGCAGCATTGCAGGCCAGGCTACGCAGCATCATGGACAAGTTCTAGGCGCACGGACTGCCGTTTCCGCTCGCCGGACCGTGAAGTGCATCACGCGCTTCACATATGTTTACGACATAAGTCCACCAGACTGCCGACTCCGTCGCGGTTCCTGCGCGGCGCCCCGGCTAGTGTCCGCCCGAAGCTCGCGCTCGTTTCACCCTGCAACCCATGGGTAGACGGGCGTCGCGGCGCGCCCTGGGGCGCGTCCAGGGCAATCATTGGCGGGCTCCAACGTGCAAGTGTCTACAACAAGGCAATCCTCTGTCCCAGGCGCGGGTATCGCCGAGCTGTCGCTGTCACAACGTGCGCTGGTCGTGCTCTACATCGGAGCATCGGTGTGGTACCTGACCTGGCGGCCCACGAGCTTCAACCCGGACGCCATGCTGTTCTCCTCGCTGATCTACGGCGCGGAACTGTTTGGCTTCGTCGGCGCCCTGCTCTACCTGTTCATGTGCTGGAGCCTGAAGCTGCGCAGCGCGCTACCCGTTCCCGCGGGCATGACCGCCGACGTGTTCGTCCCGACCATCAACGAGCCGGTCGACATGGTCCGCCGCACGTTGATGTCCGCGAAGCGTATGAAGCACGTCGGGCAGGTCTGGCTGCTCGATGATGGCGACCGCAAGGAGATGCAGGATCTTGCCGCCGAGCTCGGCTGCCGCTACCTCGCCAGAACGGAAAACTCAGACGCCAAGGCAGGCAACCTAAACAATGCGCTGCATCATTGTGTTGCAGACTTCATCGCCATTTTTGATGCGGACCACGCTCCGGCGCCGGCTTTCCTGCAGGAAACGCTGGGGTTCTTTGCCGATGCGGAGACGGCCTTCGTGCAGACGCCGCAGGATTTCTACAACCTCGATTCCTTCCAGCACCGCATCGACCGCAGTGAGTCGCTGGTATGGAGCGAACAGATGCTGTTCTTCCGGGTCATCCAGCCCGGCAAGGACCGGTTGAACTCAGCCTTTTTCTGCGGCAGCTGCGCCGTGATCCGCCATGCGGCACTCGACGATATCGGGGGCTTCGCCACCGGCACGGTCACCGAGGACATCCACACGTCGCTGCTGCTGCACAAGCGCGGGTGGAAGTCCGTGTACCACGGGCGCTCTCTGGCATTCGGCCTGGCCCCGTCCACGGCGATCCCTTTCCTCAAACAGCGCCTGCGCTGGGGACAGGGCGCCATGCAGATGTGGCGGCGGGAGGGTGTGCTGACGACGCCTGGCCTGACCCTGCCACAGCGGCTGTCGTACCTGGCGACGCTGATGGCCTACTTCGAAGGCTGGCAACGGGCAATCCTGTTCCTTGGGCCGGTCATCGTGCTGGGATTTGGCGTGTTGCCCATCCGCGCAGTCGATCACGAATTCCTGATCCGCTTCGTCCCCTACATCGTGCTCAATTACTGGGTCTTCGAGGAGGTCGCGCGCGGCTATGGCCGCAGCCTGCTGACTGAGCAGTACACCATGATCCGGTTCGCCGTATTCATCACCGCGACCTTCGGATTCTTCCTGCGCAAGCTGCGTTTCGTGGTCACGCCCAAGAGGATGGGCGAGGCCGACGCCACCCGGTGGACCCTGTGGCCACAGTACGCCGTGCTGGCGCTGAATGCCGCGGCGATTCCGGTTGGCATATTCATTCACTGGCGCAGCGGCAACCTGGAGACCGGAGCAGTCGTCGCCAACGTGCTGTGGGCCTCGTTGACGCTAGGCGTCGCGGCACTGGCCATCCGATATGCGTTGCGCCTGGCCGGTTTCAAGCGCCGTGAATACCGCTTTCCATTGCCGGTACCGTTCAAGGCGCACCTCGAGCCGCGTGGCTGCACGGCGCGCGCCTCGGACATTTCGCCCCTCGGATGCCGGTTGTCCGGCGACGTCGCGACGAAGGTTTCCGTCGGCAGCGTCATCCACGGAGAGTTGTTGCTGCCTACCGGTGTACTGCCGGTCGACGCCGTGGTCCGCTCGCTCAGCGTGCCCGAGAAACCGGGTACAGCAGGCCAGCCGGTTATCGGTTGCGAGTTTCAGTGGGCCTCCCTGGACGATCGCCTGCAGCTCGAGACGTTTCTGTTCGGCTCCGACCTGCAGCTGCGGCTGAATGGTTGGGAAGAACGGGTCAGGACCCCATTGGAGAAGGTGAGCAGCTGGCTGGGAAATACCGGGAGCGGTCCCCGGATGCCGGCCGCACGGGGCTGGTCGCCGCTCCTCTACCGCCGACCAGGCGCAGACCACGCGATTGGCGTGGGCTTCATATCCGTTGGCGGCCCCGACCGTGGGCCGCGGACGGTCGTCACGCTGGACGACTTGCCGGACGGCTCGCAGGTCTCTGCCCACGAGGTCACGGAGACCGGCCCGCGCCACGTCAGCGGCAGACTCGCCGACAACGAACTAGTCCAGACGCACGCCGCGCCGCTCTACCTGTACAGGTTGACGGCATGAATGCCCTGAGCCGGATCGGCTTGCTGCTGTGCCTGCTCGGAGCGCCTCTCGCCCAGGCGGAGGACCGGCTGTTGCTGGCGGGCGGCGAGATGTCTGAGGCTGCCTACTACAGCTACCTCGGCATCATCGTGCCGGGACCGGGCCGCAAGGACGGCCGCGGATTCTTCCAGCGCTACTGGCTGGATGGATTCGGCTATGAATACGTCGGCGGTCCGGGCCGGGTCGAGGCGCGGGCCTGGGGCGCCGAGGCATCGCTCGGATGGGGAACGTCGTCGCCATCGGGCTGGGCCTCGGTCTCCGCGGGATTGCGCTTCACTGACACGTCGCTGTCGCCCGATGACCCCGCTGCCACGGCCCGCGGCAGCCAGGTCGGCCTCAAACTGCAGTTCGACGGCGAGCACGACCTGGGGGCCGATTGGCGGATCGGAGCCATCGCCTCCTACACGACTCGACAGGACGGCTACTGGGGCCGCGTCAGGCTGATGAACCGCGGATCGTCCGGCCGCTCCGTGGGCGTGGAACTCCTGGCCAACGGCAACGACGAGGCGGATGCCACCGCAGCGGGCCTGGTGCTCGTCATCCAGCCGTCGGGGGGTCGCTGGTCAGTCGGCCTGAAGGCCGGGTACCGCTTCCAGGACGAGGCCGACGGCGTATACGGCGGCATCGAGTTCGGCCGCAGTTTCTGAACCGAGCCCGGGAGGCCGTTCATGGCACCCTGACTGCTCCGCTCGATTACATTCCACGGCGTGACCGCACCCGACCAGCCTGCATGCGCGCAAGTGCCGGCTTATGTCACCCCTGACTTGAACTGGCTCACATTTCGCGTAGCCTCGCTATTAACAGGTCCCGCAGAGGACTTGCGTAGACGGAGGAAGGAAAGGTGCCGGGGATACCAGCCAGGGCTCGTGACCGATTGGCGGTGGTCGCCATCGCGACGTCGATTGCGACGGGCTTCGCCTCGACCGCAGCGGCGGCCAAGCGGCCCCCAAAGCCCCCGTCGGCGCAGGCTGCGTTCACCGACCTGTTGAACAGCTTCGATGCTTCGCGCTGGGCGAAGGCTGATGGCTGGACCAATGGCGCACCCTTCGACAACGCCTGGAGCGCAGGAAACATTGCGTTCCATGACGGATTGATGGAACTGACGCTCGACGACACAGCCAGGCTGGGCCAGCCCTACACCTCCGGCGAGTATCGCAGCACCGGCTACTACGGCTATGGCTGCTACGAGGCGAGCTTCAAGCCGGTGGCCGAATCCGGGGTCGTGACCACCTTCTTCACCTTTGCCGGGCCGTTTGACAACGGCGGCAACGGCAAGCACAACGAGATAGACATCGAGTTCCTCGGCCAGTATCTCGGTGGCAAGCCATCGTACGTGCAGTTCAACTTCTGGACCAATGACGACGTCTACACCTCGCGCAACGAATACCTGCAGCAATTGGACTTCGACGCCGCGGCGGCGTTTCACGTCTACGCGTTCCGCTGGGCCGCCACGGGCATCGACTGGTACGTCGACGGCCAGCTGGTCTACTCGGCTGCCGACTCGCCGGGCGACCCGACGCCAAAGGCGACGGACTCGCTGCAGAAAGTCATGATGAACCTGTGGCCCGTCGACTCGAGTGCCACGGCCTGGGCCGGCGAGTTCGCCTATCCCGGGGCGCCGCTACGCGCGCAATACCAGTGGGTTCGTTATTCGACTCTCGATGACTGCCAGATCGGCTCAACCCCCGACGACCCACCTCCGCCGCCTCCTCCGCCGGACGGCGATGCGTCCTCGATGCACCTGCTGGGGATCGCCATGAGCCTTGCCTCCCGCGACACCCAGGTCATTGCCCGTGCCAGCGTGGTGGACGGACTGGGCCATCCCGTCGTGGGCGCATCCGTCACCGGCACGTGGTCAGGCGTGATTGGCTCGGGGGACGGCGAGCGCGCGACCGACGGAAATGGCATTGCGATCTTCTACTCGTCGCGGACGCGCAGCCACGGAAATGTCGAGTTTTGCGTGACCGGCATGTCGTTACCCGGTATGAGCTACGACGCGTCGGCGAACACCGAAAGCTGCGACAACATCACCAAGTAGCGCCCATCCCGTAACAGCCGTCGTCGCGTGCGAATCTCCAGGCGATGGTGCGGGTGTCAGTCTGAGCCAGCGTATCCTGCACTGACTTGCCGCAGTAGCATCGGAAGCATCGTATGACAGCTCTCGACCTGGACTTCGTGCGGGCGCAGTTTCCTGCCTTCAGCGAGGCGTCGCTGGAAGGGTTCGCGCACTTCGAAAACGCCGGTGGCTCGTACGCCTGCCGCCAGGCCATCGAGTGGCTCGATCGCTACTACCGCCAAACCAAGGTGCAGCCTTACTACCCGTTCCCGCCATCGACGAAAGCCGGCGAGCAAATGGACTCGGCCAAGGCGCGGATGGCCGCCTGGCTGAATGTCGGCACGGACGAACTGCACTTCGGTCCGTCGACATCCCAGAACACCTATGTCATGGCGCAGGCGTTACGGGAAAAGCTGAGTCCGGGCGACGAAGTGATCGTCACCAACCAGGACCATGAGGCCAACATCGGTGTCTGGCGCCGCCTCGAGAGTGGCGGCGTGGTCATCCGCGAGTGGCGGGTCGACCCGGTTGCGGCCGAGCTGCGCGCCGCGGACCTGCAGGCGCTGCTGGGCCCGCGCACCCGGGTGGTCGCTTTTACACAGTGCTCCAATGTCGTCGCCAGCCTCAATCCCGTCCGCGAGCTGACCGACCTGGTACACCGGGCCGGTGCCTGGGCCATCGTCGACGGCGTCGCGGCCTGCCCGCATGGCATGCCGGACATCCAGGCGCTGGGCGCCGATATCTACCTGTTTTCCCTGTACAAGGTCTACGGCCCACACCTCGGGGTGATGGCCCTGCGCCGGGAGCTCAATGCCGGGTTGCCTTCGCAGGGACATTTCTTCAACGCCGGCAAGGCTGGCGCCCGGTTCACGCCCGCCGGTCCTGATCACGCGCAGATTGCCGCAGTCAACGGGCTGATGGAATACCTGGACGCCGTGGCGCATCGGCACGGATTCGGCAGCGAGCCGGTCCGGACGCGAGCCGCGGCTGTCAGGAACCTGTTCCGCGATCACGAGACCAACCTGCTGCAGCCCCTGCTTGACTACCTGTCGGATCACCCGCGGGTGCGCATGATTGGCAGGGTCCACGCCGCGGAACGAGCGCCAACCGTTGCATTCACCGTCGATGGCCATCGACCGAGGGAGCTGGCCAGCCGGCTGTCCGATTTCGGGCTGGGCGTCGGTGCAGGACATTTCTACGCCTACCGCCTGATGGAGGCACTCGGGATCCATCCCGACGACGGAGTGCTACGAGCATCGTTCGTCCACTACACCTCGCCGCAGGAAGTTACCCGCCTGATCATGGCGCTCGATACGCTGGCATAGCCGCACAAACCATCCAGCCGCACGCTGCATCTCAGGGATAATACTGTGCGGCACCGGCCCCGACGGGGACGCCAGCCCGGGAGGTGGGGCAATGAAAGAAACATTCCTGGTCCTCGTCTGCGCATTCCTGTCGCTCGGAAGCGGCACAGTCGCGTCTGAGACCCATGCCAGGACACTGGACGACGCAAGCTGGCGCGCGGATGTCACTAGCACCGCACAGGCCATTCGAGACAACCACCCTCGCCCCTTCAGGACAACGACCGCAGAAGCCTTCGACCTGAAACTTGAAGGTCTTCTACGGGACGTTCCCAACCTGTCGGACAAGGCCATCATCATCCGCCTCGTGGAGCTGGTCGCAATGATCGATGACGGCCACACCCGACTGGCAATTCCGCGCCAGCATCCTGAAATCGGACTCGAATTCGGACATACCGCGACAGCGCCGCCAAATTTCCCGGCGCTTGAATTCAGGCAGCTGCCGCTGGCCTTCGAGAAGTTTGCAGACGGCGTCTTCGTGGTCGCGGCCAGCGCAGCACAGTCCAACCTGATTGGTGCCCGGGTGACTTCAATCGGTGGAAAGCCAATAACCGAGGCACTGACGGCAGTGGCAGCCATCACGTTTGCCGAGAATGTTCAGCTGGAAGCCCTCATGGGGGTCGACAGACTGTCATTGATCGAGGCGCTTGTCGCGCTGGGTATCGGCGACTCGGGGGAAGCGATTTCAATCGGACTGGTCGACCGCAATGGTGCCAGCAAGACGGTGTCGGTCGGTGCATTGCCGCCCGGACCGGTGGAGTGGACCGGGGCATCTACTGGCAAGCACACACTATTGCGACTGAAGAAGCCACAGGACATCTTCTGGTCTCAGTATGTCGCCAATGGCAACTATCTCTACATGAGGATTGATGAAATCGCCGATGGAGAAATTCTCCTTGCCGAGTTCGTCACAAAGACGCTCGAGATGGCCGATCGGATGGGCGCCAGGCTCATTATCGATCTGCGCAACAACTATGGCGGCTCGGCCGACCTGAACCAGACACTGGTGAAGTCGATCATCAGGAACGACAGGTTGAATCAATATGGGCGAACGTTCGTGCTGACCGGGCGGCGTACGTTTTCGGCCGCGCAGATGCTCGTCAATGACCTGGAGCGATACACACGTGCATTGTTCGTGGGTGAACCGACTGGCTCCCGACCTGATCACTTTGGCGATCCGAAGAAGATACGCCTTGAACACAGCGGGCTGACCTTGCGGGTATCGAGACTGCATTGGAGCAGCTACGTTGCATTCGACGACCGTGACGCGACCTACCCGGATTTCCCTGTCCCCTGTATGTCAGTCGACTTCTTTGCCGGCGAAGACCCAGCCCTCAACCTGGCGGCAACGCTGAGCGCCACCAGCCTCAAGGCGCTGTTGCGCAATGCACTGAAGCGTGGCGACATTCATCAGTTGAGCCGCTACACGCTCGACGCCAGGAGGTCGCCGGATACCTACCAGTCAGATTTCTCAGACACGCTTCTCGATCTTGGTGACGAGTTCCGGGCCAGGCATGACATGGAGACGGCAGGCCTGGCCTACGAAGTCGGCTTGTTCTTCTATCCTGAAGACGAGGGCCTGAAGGCGGCGCTCGGCTCATTGAAGCCTCCCCATGACGGCAGGCACTAGGCCGGCCTGACCCAGTCGTGACAGGCCATCATCCATTGCATAGACCGCCACGCAGTGAATTCGGGATGCACTGGTCGCTGGACCCGGGTACGACCTTCCTGAATCATGGGTCATTTGGCGCCTGCCCGACAGCGGTACTGCAAGAGCAATCCCGGTTGCGGGCATGCCTCGAGTCCGACCCGGTCGACTTCCTGTCCGGTCGCGGTCACGCGCTCTGGAAGCAGGCAATCCAAGCCTTCAGCGACTTCGTCCATGCCGATGCAGCGGGCATGACGTTCCAGACAAATGCCAGCGCCGGCGTGAACACCGTACTGCGCAGCCTGGCGCTTCGACCAGGCGACGAAATCCTCGTTTCCGATCACGCCTACCAGGCATGTCGAAATGCCATCGAGCATGCCTGCTCCCAATCCGGCGCAGCGGTTGTGGTTGTCCGGCTGCCGTTCCAGCTCGAGAGTGACGACCGGATCGTCGATCTGTTCCTGAAGGCAGTGACGCAACGAAGCAGGCTTGCGCTGATTGAAACCGTTACCAGTCCGACCGCGTTGAGGATGCCTTTCGAGCGGTTGACTCGGGAACTGCAACACCGGGGCCTGGAAGTGCTGATCGATGCGGCGCACGGGCCCGGGCTCATTCCACTCGATCTCGAGCTACTCGGCGCCGACTATGTGACGGGCAACTGCCACAAGTGGCTGTGCACGCCCAAGGGATCCGGCTTCCTGCACGTCCGCGCAGATCGCCGCAGCCTGATCAGGCCTCTGACGATCAGCCATGGCTACTCGGCCAGTGCAGACCCGGCAGAGCGATTCCGCCAGGAGTTCGACTGGCAAGGCACCCAGGACCCGACCCCTTGGTTGTGCATTCCCAGCGCGATCGGGTTCGTGGCCGGACTACTGCCGGGCGGATGGCAGGCCGTCATGGCACGGAACCACGTGCTTGCCCTGCATGCCCGCCAGATCTTGCGCGACATGCTGGGGCCGGACGCCGTGCCGCCTGCTTCGATGATCACCGCCATGGTCGCGGCGATGCTGCCCACTGGTATCCAGCCGATCAACTCGGCAGCCATGCGGAGCGATCCCTTGCGGCAGGCTCTTTACGACCAGTACCGGATTCAGGCAGTCGTCGCTCCATGGCCAGCCCATGGCGTACGGTACCTGCGAGTCTCGGCAGCGCTATACAACTCGGAGGAAGAGTATCGATTCCTGGCCACGGTACTGCAATCGCTGCAGTGATCCACTCCGACTGCGCGCTACGGTCCGTTCGCTCGCTACGGCTGGCAGCTTGGCTCTGATGGCTCTTCAGCCCGGACATGGCTTGTTCAAAGTCAGTTGATGGCGGCACCGTCAGCCGCGGCTGTACTGCCACTGAGCTAATATTCCTGGCATGAATCCAGCAGTTGCCGTCCAGCAGGCCCCATGTCCATGAATACCACGTTTGCCTTCGACGTCTATGGAACCTTGATCGATCCTTTAGGCATCGCGACGACGCTCAGGTGCTACGTTGGAGACAAGGCACCAGCATTCGCCCAGATCTGGCGCGACAAGCAACTCGAGTATCTGTTCCGCAGAGCCTTGATGCGGGTCTACCGGGATTTCCCCACCTGTACGCGCCAGGCACTGGCGTTTACCGACCTCCGCCTGCAGACCAGACTGGCGACAGATGCGGTTGACACGCTGATGGCCAAATATCTTCAGCTGCCCGCCTACCCCGACGCGGCGCAGTCCCTAGCTCGACTCAAGGCCCGCGGTCACCGCGTCTATGCCTTCTCCAACGGTCACCCCGATGACCTGAGGTCCCTGCTGAGGCATGCCGGAATGGATACGCAACTCGACGGCGTCGTCAGCGTGCATGACGTGGCGAGCTTCAAGCCGGATCCGGCGGTCTACCAGCACTTCCTCGACAGCACGGAATCCGCGCAGAGCAACACCTGGCTGGTATCCGGTAACCCATTCGATGTCCTTGGCGCCGATGCAGCCGGCTGGAACACCGCCTGGGTCAAGCGGGATGCGGCCGCAGTATTCGATCCCTGGAATATCCAGCCGACCGTAACGATCGCCGACCTGCGGGAACTGGCTGACGCCGTATAGAGCCAACATTCCGCCGAAGCTGAAGATCGGGTGGTGGGCGCCTGTTCTGCGCGATCGCCAGCTTCTATTTTGTACGCGCGGCTCCACTTCTGGCGCCACCGAGGGCCGTGCTAGGTATGCAGTGCCGCTATCACCTCAGGTGGCGCCTGAACCAGTTCGATCAACACACCCTCGCCGCCGACCGGGAACTGGTCGTTCCCCTTCGGGTGGACGAAGCAGATGTCGTGGCCGGCGGCACCGCGGCGGATGCCGCCCGGCGCGAACCGCAGGCCCTGTGCTGCGAGCCACTCGACCGCCCTGGGCAGGTCGTCAACCCACAGGCCAATGTGGTTCAGCGGCGTCGCGTGAACCGCCGGCTTGCCTTGCGGATCGATTGGCTGCATCAGGTCGACCTCGACTCGGGTTGGCCCGCTCCCGAGGCTGCAGATGTCCTCGTCGACGTTCTCGCGCTCCGAGCGGAAGCTGCCGATTACCTCGAGACCGAACAGGTCGACCCACAGGGCGCGCAACCGCTCCTTGCTTTCACTGCCAATCGCGACCTGTTGGACGCCGAGGACTCGAAACGGCCGCGTTGCGCCGCTCATTCGAACTCCAGGATGACCTGATCCACCATCAGGCTCTCGCCCTTGCCTGCCGCGACCTTCGCCACAACCCGGTCTTCCGCCGCCAGCAGCACATTCTCCATCTTCATCGCCTCGATAACTGCCAGCTTCTCTCCTGCCAGTACCTTCTGCCCAGCCTCGACCGCCACTTCGACCAGCAGCCCAGGCATCGGCGACAGCAGGAAGCGTGACATGTCCGGCGGAGGCTTGTGCGGAACCAGCGCGTACAGCTCGGCTGCACGTGGTGACATCACGCGTGTCAGCAGCGTGAGGCCGTTGTGGGAAATGCGGTAGTCGAGGCCTACCAGCTCAACCTGGGCGCAGAAAGGCGCGCCGTCGCATTCGCCAAAGATCGCGACCTCGCGCAGCGACCCGGTCAGCCGGATCGTGTGGTTTCGTTCACCTACGGTCACGCGCGTAGCTCCTTCGTCTACGCTCAGGCGCACCGGGTGAAAGTTTCGGGCACCTGCGTCGCCACGTACGACGACCACGTAGTCGCCGCGGATCGTCATTTCGTGGCCGCGCAGCTGGCCAGACAGTCCCGCCTCGCGTTCGAGCACCCAACGATGGACAGCACCGGCGAGCGCAATCACGAAATCTGGATCGTCGTGCGGCAACTGCGCCGTCGAGAAACCGCCGGGATATTGCTCGGGGATGAAGCCGGTGTTGAAGTCGCCGGCCACGAACCTGGGGTTCGCGAGCAATGACGCCTGGAACGGAATGTTACTGGAAACGCCGCGGATCACGAAAGCGTTCAGCGCCTCTCGCATGCGGCGGATCGCGTCGTTCCGGTCGTGGCCGTGCACGACCAGCTTGGCGATCATCGAATCGTAGAACATCGGGATCTCGCCACCCTCGCGGACGCCGGTATCGACCCGGACGCCGCCGGTTGCGGGCATCGGCAGCGACGCCTCCATGGTCTGGGCCGGCGGCCGGTACTTCACCAGGCGGCCGGTCGACGGCAGGAAGTTGCGGAACGGGTCCTCGGCGTTTATGCGGCACTCCATCGCCCAGCCGCTGCGTCGGACGTCGGGCTGAGCGAACCCAAGCTTCTCGCCAGCCGCTACCCGGATCATCTGCTCGACGAGGTCCAGGCCGGTGATGCATTCGGTAACCGGGTGCTCGACCTGCAGGCGCGTATTCATCTCCAGGAAGTAGAAATCCTGATCACGGCCTACCACGAACTCGACCGTGCCCACGCTCTGGTAGCGCACGGCCTTTGCCAGGGCGACTGCCTGTTCGCCCATGGCCTGGCGGGTGGCTTCGCTGATGAAAGCCGACGGCGCCTCCTCGATCACCTTCTGGTGGCGGCGCTGGATGGAGCATTCGCGCTCCCAGAGATAGACGCAATTGCCATGGGAATCCCCGAGCACCTGGATCTCGATATGGCGCGGGCCTTCGATGAATTTCTCGATGAATACGCGGTCGTCGCCGAAGCTGGCGCGCGCCTCGTTGCGGCACGAAGAGAAGCCTTCAAATGCCTCCTTGTCACCGTACGCGACCCGCAATCCCTTGCCACCACCGCCGGCGCTGGCCTTGATCATCACCGGGTAGCCGATGTCGCCAGCGATCTTCACCGCCTGCTCGGCCGACTCGATCACGTCGTTCCAGCCGGGGATGGTGCTGACCTTGGCCGCCAGGGCGAGCCTCTTGGAAGCAATCTTGTCTCCCATCGCGGCAATCGACTCGTGCTTGGGTCCGATGAAGACGAGGCCTTCCTCTTCGACACGCCGCGCGAACTCCTCGTTCTCGGACAGGAAGCCGTAACCGGGGTGCACCGCCTGCGCGCCGGTGTTCTTGCAGGCGTCGATGATCCTGTCGATCACCAGGTAGGACTCGCGACTTGGTGCCGGCCCGAGCAGTACCGCCTCGTCCGCCAGCGCCACGTGGCGCGCCTCACGATCGGCTTCCGAATAGACGGCCACCGTCGCGATGCCCATGCGCCGCGCCGTCTTGATGACCCGACAGGCGATCTCGCCCCGATTGGCGATCAGGATCTTGTCAAACATGCGTCAACTCCATCGCCCCCTGTTCTCACAAAGGGATGTTGTCGTGCTTGCGCCACGGGTTGTCGAGTTTCTTGTCACGCAGCATCACTAGCGACCGGCAGATGCGCTTGCGCGTCTCGTGCGGCTGGATGACGTCGTCGATGTAGCCGCGGGCACCCGCGATGAAAGGATTGGCGAACTTGGCCTTGTATTCGGCCTCGCGGGCAGCCAGAGCGCCCGGGTCGGCCTTCTGCTCGCGGAAGATGATCTCGACCGCCCCCTTGGCGCCCATCACCGCGATTTCGGCGTTCGGCCAGGCGAAGTTCACATCACCGCGCAGGTGCTTGGATGACATGACGTCGTACGCGCCGCCGTAGGCCTTGCGGGTAATCAGCGTAATCTTGGGCACGGTGGCTTCGGCATAGGCATACAGGAGCTTGGCACCATGCTTGATGATGCCGCCGTACTCCTGGCTGGTGCCTGGCATGAAGCCGGGCACGTCCACGAAGGTCAGCAGCGGAATGTTGAACGCGTCGCAGAAGCGCACGAAGCGTGCCGCCTTGATGCTGCTCTTGATGTCCAGGCAGCCTGCCAGCACCAACGGCTGGTTGGCGACGATGCCGACCGTATAACCGTCCATGCGGCCGAAGCCAATGACGATATTGCGGGCATAGTCGGACTGCAGTTCGAAAAACTCGCCGTCGTCGACCGTCTTGACGATCAGTTCCTTCATGTCATACGGCTTGTTCGGGTGGTCGGGTACGAGCGTGTCGAGCGACGGGTCGATACGGTCCACCGGGTCATCGCCGGGGCGAACCGGCGGCTTCTCGCGGTTGTTGAGCGGCAGGTAGCTGAAAAAGCGGCGCAGCATCTGCAGCGCGTCGACGTCGTTCTCGAACGCCAGGTCGGCGACGCCGCTGCGACTGGTATGGGTCGTGGCGCCGCCAAGTTCCTCGGCACTGACCTCCTCGTGGGTCACCGTCTTCACCACCTCGGGGCCAGTGACGAACATGTAGCTCGAGTCCTTCACCATGAAGATGAAGTCGGTCATCGCCGGACTGTAGACCGCCCCACCGGCGCAGGGTCCCATGATCAGGCTGATCTGCGGCACGACACCCGAGGCGAGCACATTGCGCTGAAAGACCTCGGCGTAGCCGCCAAGCGAGGCCACGCCTTCCTGGATGCGCGCTCCGCCCGAGTCATTGAGGCCGATTACCGGCGCGCCGACCTTCATCGCCTGGTCCATGACCTTGCAGATCTTCTCGGCATGCGCTTCGGATAGCGCGCCGCCGAACACCGTGAAATCCTGGCTGAAAACGAAGACCAGGCGGCCGTTGATCATGCCGTAGCCGGTTACGACGCCGTCACCCGGAATCTTGTTGTCGGCCATGCCGAAGTCGGCGCAGCGATGCTCGACGAACAGGTCCCATTCCTCGAAGGTACCCTCGTCGAGCAGCAGCTCGAGGCGCTCGCGCGCGGTAAGCTTGCCCTTGGCATGCTGCGTGGCGATACGTTTCTCGCCTCCGCCAAGACGTGCCCTGGCCCGCCGGGCCTCGAGTTCCGCAATGATGTCGTGCATCGAAGCCTCCTCAGTGCTCGAACAGGTCCAGCAGCCTACGCGCCGCAGCCGAGGGCGCGGCGCGCGCCTGGCTCACGTCGTCGAGCGTCGCGGGCAGGGCGGCGCGTACCGCCGGATGGCCGTGGAAGTCAGCCAGCAGCCCGGCGTGGACGTTGTCCCACATCCATGACAACGCCTGCCGGCGGCGGCGCTCCTCGAACGCGCCGGTCGAGCGGCGTTCGCCAGCGATTCGCCCGACCTCGGCCCAGAACCCGACGACGCCCTCGCCAGTCAGCGCGCTCAGCTGCAGGACGGGTGGCAGGCCGTGGCGGCCGTGCGGCGCAAACACCCGCAGCGCGCCGGTGATGGTCGCCCGGGCGCGGGTTGCAGCATTGGCGTCGAGATCGGCCTTGTTGATTACGACCATGTCGGCCAGCTCCATCACGCCGCGCTTGATAGCCTGCAGGTCGTCGCCAGCGTTCGGCAGTTGCAGCAGCACGAACAGGTCGGTCATGCCTGCGACCGTGGTCTCACTCTGGCCGACGCCGACCGTCTCCACGACCACCACGTCGAAGCCCGCCGCTTCGCACACCAGCATCGCCTCACGGGTCTTCTCGGCCACACCGCCAAGTGTGCCGCTCGCCGGGCTGGGCCGGATGTAGGCGGCTTCCTGCACGGACAGTCGCTCCATGCGGGTCTTGTCGCCGAGAATCGAGCCGCCGGAGAGGCTGGACGAGGGGTCGACCGCGAGCACTGCGACACGATGGCCAGCCTCGAGCAGATGCAGGCCGAGCGCCTCGATGAAGGTCGACTTGCCAACCCCAGGGACGCCTGAAATACCAAGGCGCAGGGCCTTGCCGGTGGCCGGCAGCAGCGCGTTGAGCAAGGCATCGCCACGTTGCCGGTCGTCCGTTCGGGTCGATTCCAGCAGCGTGATCGCCTTGGCGATGGCGCGCCGGTCGCCCCTTCGGACGCCGTCTGCCATGGCCTGGTCGGCTGGAATCAGGCTCACGGGCGCGGCTTGAGGTGGGCCTTGATCTGCTCGAGCACGTCCTTGGCGCTCGCCGGGATCGGCGTTCCCGGTCCGTAGATACCCTTGACGCCGGCATCCTGCAGGAACTTGTAGTCCTGCTGCGGAACGACGCCACCAACGAACACGATGATGTCGTCGCCGCCCTGCGCCTTGAGGCTGTCCACAATCGCCGGCACCAGCGTCTTGTGGCCCGCAGCCAGCGTCGACACGCCGACTGCGTGGACGTCGTTCTCGATCGCCTGGCGGGCACATTCCTCGGCCGTCTGGAACAGCGGGCCGATGTCCACGTCAAATCCTAGGTCCGCGAACGCGGTCGCGACCACCTTGGCGCCGCGGTCATGGCCGTCCTGGCCGAGCTTGGCGATCATCACCCGCGGCCGCCGGCCGTGCTCGTCCGCAAAGGCGGCGATCTCGGCCTTGAGCTGGTCCCACCCCTCGGCGCTGTCGTAGGCAGCTGCGTACACCCCGGTCACCTTCTGCGTGTCGGCCCGATGCCGCCCGAACACCCGCTCCAGCGCGTCGCTGACTTCGCCCACCGTGGCACGCAGGCGGATCGCGTGGATGCTCAGGTCCAACAGGTTGCCGTTTCCGGTCTGGCCGCATTGTACCAGCGCCTCGAGGGCCGCCTGTACCGCCTTGCTGTCGCGGCCCGCGCGCACCTCAGCCAGTCGCCGGACCTGGTTTTCCCGAACCGCATGGTTATCGACCTCGAGGATCTCCATCGGCTCGGCATTCGACGGCTTGTACTTGTTGACGCCGACGATCACGTCGGCGCCCGAGTCGATGCGCGCCTGCTTCTCGGCGGCGCTCGCCTCGATCTTCAGCTTGGCCCAACCCGACGCGACGGCGCGGGTCATGCCGCCCATGGCGTCCACCTCCTCGATGATCGCCCAGGCCTTGTCGGCCATCTGCTGGGTCAGCGCTTCCATCATGTAGCTGCCGGCCCAGGGGTCGATCACGTTGGTGATGTGGGTCTCTTCCTGGATGATCAGCTGCGTGTTGCGCGCGATGCGGGAACTGAATTCGGTTGGTAGCGCGATCGCTTCATCGAGGGCGTTGGTATGCAGGCTCTGCGTGCCGCCGAACACCGCGGCCATCGCCTCGATCGTCGTGCGTACCACGTTGTTGTACGGATCCTGCTCGGTCAGGCTCCAGCCGGACGTCTGGCAATGCGTGCGCAGCATCAGGCTCTTGTCCTTCTGCGCGCCAAAGTCCTTCATGATCCGGTGCCATAGCAGGCGTGCCGCGCGCATCTTGGCAATCTCGAGATAGAAGTTCATGCCGATCGCCCAGAAGAACGACAACCGGCCGGCGAAGGCATCCACGTCCAGGCCACGCTCGATCGCCGCCTTTACGTATTCCTTGCCATCGGCCAGCGTGAAGGCGAGCTCGAGCGCCTGGTTCGCACCCGCCTCCTGCATGTGGTAGCCAGAGATGCTGATCGAATTGAAGCGCGGCATGTTGGCAGCGGTGTGGGCGATGATGTCGCCAACGATGCGCATGCTCGGCTCAGGCGGGTAGATGTAGGTGTTGCGGACCATGAACTCCTTGAGGATGTCGTTCTGGATGGTCCCGGAAAGCTGTTCCTGCCTCACGCCCTGCTCTTCGGCCGCCACGATATAGCCCGCCAGTACCGGCAGCACCGCGCCGTTCATCGTCATGGAGACGCTGACCTTGTCGAGCGGGATGCCATCGAACAGGATCCTCATGTCCTCGACGCTGTCGATCGCGACGCCCGCCTTGCCGACGTCGCCGACGACACGCGGATGGTCGCTGTCATAGCCACGATGCGTGGCCAGGTCGAAGGCTACGCTCACGCCCTGGCCGCCAGCGGCCAGCGCACGCCGGTAGAAGGCATTGCTCTCCTCGGCAGTGGAGAATCCTGCGTATTGGCGGATCGTCCAGGGGCGCCCCGCGTACATCGTGGCCTGGGGGCCACGCAGGTAGGGCGGGAAGCCAGGCAAGGTATCGGCGTGCGGCAAGCTGGCCGTGTCAGCGGCCGTGTACAGCGGCTTGACCACCAGCCCCTCTGGCGTGTGCCAGTTCAACCCATCGACATCACCGCCCGGGGCGGACCTGGCGGCGGCGGCGCGCCAGGCGTCGAGGCGGGCCGATTTCGGCAGGCTGTCGTCTCGGCTCATGCTGATCCCCTGCGGCCGGTCATGGCCGGGCCGGCGTCCCCACTACCCCGGGGCCCACGCGCCCCGCGAGCCCGGCCCGCAAGTCGACTTTCCATTATACGTAGAAAGACCGGCGTCGCTGCATTCGCCGGTCCTGGGCCGCCATGCCTGCGTCGCGGTGCAACCGGGTACACTTGGCGCTCATGTCCAACCGACCCGAAATCGCGTGAGCCCTTCGTCCGCACTGTTGATCTGCCGCGAGGGCGGCATGATGCGGGTGACGATAAACCGGCCGGACAAGCACAACCCACTGTCGCGCGCTGTCCTGGCTGGACTCAGGTCCGCCCTGGAGCAGGCCGCCCTCGAGACTGATCTCAGGTGTGTCCTGCTGCGCGGCGCCGGTGAGGACTATTTCGCCGCCGGCGGCGACTTGCGTGACCTCTGTTCCGTGCGCAACGCGGATGAGACCGAGGCGATGGTGATCGAGGCACGCGGAGTATTGGATACGGTGCGTGATTGTCCCGTGCCCGTGGTCGCACTGGTCAACGGCGACGCCCTGGGCGGCGGCGCCGAACTGGCCGTGGCCTGCGACATGCGGGTCATGGCGGCCCACGCCCGCATTGGCTACATGCACGGCCGGTTGAATGTATCCACAGGCTGGGGTGGGGGTACGGACCTGTTTGACCTGGTGGGAAGGTCGCGTGCTCTGCGCATGCTGGCGCGCGCCGAGATGGTCCCGGCAGCAGACGCGCTGGCCTGGGGTCTGGCCGATGCCGTGACCGCGCCCGGCGAGACCCTGGAGGATTGTGCGGCCAGTTTCATCAAGCCTATGCTGCAGCAGTCGCCTCGCCTGATTCGGGCCTTCAAGGCCCAGGCTGTGGCAACGCGACGGGGCGGAAATCGCGACGGGCGGCGCGAAGCAGAGATGCGGGATTTCGTCCAGTCGTGGGTTCACGACGAACACTGGGCGGCGGTGGACCGCATTCTCGCCCGCAGCAACCCTGGCCCGGACCGGGACTGATGTGGCGCGATGGCCATCTTCTGCGACAGCCTGGAGTTCGCTGCAGAGGCGCTGCCAGAGGAATTCTCAGCCCCTGACGGGTTCGACCCCGCAGGTGCTCGAGGTGCGGAGCCGCTGGTCGTCGCCCTGCTGGGAGACCGGTGCGATCTAAGTATCAACACTGCGGCCTTGCAGGGCTGGAGCCATCTGTTCCTGGCCAACGATCCGTTACAGTCGCAGTGCGACCAGCTGATCGCGCTGTCCAGGAGCGGCCACGAAATCCCGGACCGCACCGCCTGCCTAGCGCGCTCGGGTCGTGGCTTCCGCGGTTTCAAGGGGCGATCCTGGACCGCCGTACCGGGCAACATCCACCTCGCCGTCCATTTCGCACCCGGCTGTGTCATCGACAGGTTTGAGGTGGCTTTCACGATTCTGGCCGCACTCTCGGTCGTGGATGCCATCGACGGCATACCGGACCTGAGGCACCGTGCCGGCATCAGGTGGGTCAACGACATTGTGGCCGACGACGCGAAGCTGGGCGGCGTACTCGCCTACACACAGTCCTGCGGCCGGATCATCACGACGGCCGTCCTTGGAATCGGGCTCAATGTGGAGGCCACGCCCAGCGTGGAACCGACCCCGTTCGTTCCGGAGGTCTGTTCGCTCCGCGAGTTGACCACCAATGGCCAGGGCGTTCCCCTGCGCGTCCTGCTCGACAAGCTTCTTCGCGCGCTGCGATGCAACTACGACCTGCTGCTGCAGGCGGGCTATCGGCCGTTGCTCGAGAGATACCGGCAGCGCTCGACGATCATCGGCCGTGAATGCACGATCTGCACCGAGGAGTCGGACATGGAACCGGAGGTGATAACAGCCGGCCGGGTCGTCGCCATCGGCGACGGCCTCGAGTTGCAGCTCGAGGGCAGCGACCGGCTGATCACACGCGGCCGGCTCCTGGTCGGCCGGCCAAAAGCCTGATTCCGGAGAAAACTACGCGGCTTCCCGGATATCCAGCCGCGCCGGCCCGGGGTCAAATGGCTCGGGTCGGCCGCCTGAGCAGGCTGTCCGGCAGGGCCAGTGGGAGCACAGTGCGATGCCAACGCCGAATCTGCTGGTGATCTGCGGTATCGCGTTGCTTGTCGTCTTCTTGGTACTGACGTTTCTGGCCGCCGTGATGCGGGGGCTCATGATCTTGTTCCCACAGCCGGATGAGCTTGCGGACGGCATCGAGCCGGTCGTGGTCGCAGCCATAACCCAGGCCGTGACAACTGCGTATCCCGGCGCGAGGGTCACCGGAATCGAGGAAGTGAGATGATTTTTGCGCAGCGTCCCAGGACTATCCGCGTGATGTTCACGCCGTTTAGAGACGGCCTGCAGAGTGTCTTCGGCGGCAAGGTCCGGCTCGATGACTTCCTGCCGGCCATGCAGCGTGCGGCGGAAGTCGGCATCCGGCACTTTGAGTTCGGCGGCGGTGCACGCTTCCAGGCCCCGCTGTTCTACCTTGGAGAGAATCCGTTCGAATGCATGCGGCGCATCAGGCAGGCGCTCGGACCGGATGTAGACCTGCAGATCCTGACCCGCTCGGTATCGGGTGTCACGCTGGTGACGCAATCGATGGAGGGTCTTGCCCTGCAGGCGCGACTGATGGCGAAGAACGGCACTACCTGGGACCGCAACTTCGACTACATGAACGACGTGGACAATCTGGTGAAGACCGGCCAGCCGATCGTGGATGCCGGCATGCACCACCAGGTCTGTATTTCCATGATGGGCCTGCCGTTCGAATCGACCAGGGCACATACTGCGGACTACTACATCGACGTCGGCCGCCGGCTGCTGGCGAGCGGCTTGCACATCGACTCGATCTGCATGAAGGACGCGAGCGGCTCGACCAGCCCGGCAACGATTTACCACACGGCGGTCGGCCTCCGGAAGCTCATGCCGCCCGAGATGCCGCTGTGGATGCACACCCACGATACGGCCAGCACCGCGGTGTCCTGCTACCAGGCAGCCATCCATGGCGGCGCGGATGGCGTCGATCTGTCCTGCCGGCCACTAGCCTCGGGCACCTCGCAGCCCGATGTTCGCTCACTGGCGCACGTGTTGAAGGGCTCTGGCTATTCGCTCGACATCGACGTGTCGGTGATTTCCGGGATCAGTCGCATGCTCGACAAGGCGCTCAAGGATTACGAGTACGACCCGGCCGCCACCACGGCGGACGCGCGCGTGCTTGGTTTCCCGATGCCGGGCGGCGCTATCGGTCCCAATATTCACATGATGGTCAAGGCTGGCATCCGTGAACGCTACAACGAGGTACTGGCGGAGATGCACGCCGTCGTCGAGGCCGGCGGCGCGTGGACCAGCGTGACGCCCGGCAGCCAGCAGTACTGGCTGCAGGCCTTCAACAACGTCCTGTATGGACGCTGGCAGAAGATCGACGCCGGCTACGGTAAGGCCGTGCTCGGCTACTTCGGCCGGACGCCCCTGCCGCCCGACCCCGAGGTCGTCAGGCAGGCGTCCGAGCAACTTGGCCTGCCGCCGTTCGATGGCGACCCGCTGCAGGCGGCACCGAACAACATCGGGGTGGCCGAAGACGCGCTGCGCCAGGCGGGTCTCGAAGTCAACGACGAGAATGTCTTCCTGGTACTGTCGTCCATCGTCCCAGGCAGAAAGATGGAGACCAACGAGGGCCTGCGCTTCCTGCGCGGTAACCCGAAGATCGACATCCCGCTGAAAAAGGTACCGGCACCAGAGCCTGCGGCCACCCCGCCCGCCGCGGGCCCCACGATCACCGGTCCGGTCACGACCCAGGTCAGCGTCAAGGAGGGCGACCGGGTCCGGAACTTCACGGTGACGGTCGAGGCTGCCGCGGGCACAGTGGCGGCTTCCCCCCAGCCTACGACTGCGCCCAGCACGCCGATCTATTCAACCTTCGGTGGCGCGGTCGAAGTCGTCGATATCCTGGTCTCCGTAGGCGATATCGTAAAGCCCGGAGCCGTGGTCGCGCAGGTCGAGGCAATGAAGGCCAGGCACGACATCCGGACACCGGTAGGCGGACAGGTCGTGGTCGTTCACGCGAAGATCGGCGACGAAATTGACGGCCGCAGGCCGATCGTATCGATCGCCTGAGGAGTACCCAGCGTGGACCTCTTCATGGAGATCGTACAGACATCGGGTATCGCCCACCTTGCGATCGGCAATCTGGTCATGTTCGTGGTGGCTGCTACGCTCATCTACCTGGCGATCGCCAGGGGCTATGAACCCCTGCTGCTGATTCCCATCGGTTTCGGGGCATTCCTGGCCAACCTGCCGCTGGCCGACCTGAGTTCCTACGGCGATGGAATCATGGCGCTGATCTACAACGCCGGAATACGGACCGAGTTGCTGCCGCCACTGATCTTCGTCGGTGTCGGGACCCTCACCGACTTCCGCCCGCTGCTGGGCCGGCCCATCACCTTCCTGCTGGGCGCGGCCGCACAGCTGGGGATCTTCGTCGCCGCGGCCGGCGCGTTCTACCTGCTCGGCTTTACCGCACAGGAGGCCGCTTCGATCGGCATCATCGGCGGCGCGGATGGCCCGACGTCGATCTTCCTCACCATCCAGCTGGCGCCACACCTGCTGGGCCCGGTGGCAGTTGCTGCCTACAGCTACATGTCGCTGGTGCCCATCATCCAGCCGCCGATCATGCGTCTGCTCACCACCAAACATGAGCGTGCGATCGAGATGCCGCAGGCGACCCCCGTTTCCCGGCGGGCGGTAATCCTGTTCCCGATCGTGACCGGCCTGCTGGCGTCGCTTGCCGTCCCGGCGGCCGCCCCGTTGCTCGGCATGTTGATGTTTGGCAACCTGCTGAGGGAATCGGGCGTCACGGAACGCCTGAAGAAGACCGCGGGCGGTCCGATGATCGACATCGTCACGATCCTGCTCGGACTGGCAGTCGGCGCGACCATGAGTGCGGCGAATTTCCTGAACTGGAACACGCTGATGATCCTGGTGCTCGGCGCGGTGGCGTTCTCATTCAGTACGGCAGGCGGCATCCTGCTGGCCAAGCTGCTCAATCTGTTCCTGCGTGACGACAGGAAGATCAATCCGTGTATCGGGGCGGCAGGAGTCTCCGCTGTGCCGATGTCCGCGCGCGTCGTGCAAAGCTTCGTGTCGAGGGAAACGGGCGGGCGGGTCAACCCGCTCATGCCGGCCATGGGACCGAACGTCGCCGGCGTCATCGGCTCGGCCGTGGCTGCCGGCGTGTTCCTGATGCTGCTGAAGTAGCCACCGTCCTACCCGCCGGCTGCACCGCCGCGCAGATTGCCGTCGCTGGACGGCGCTGCGACGCCCGAACCCATGGGCGCGCAGGAAAATATTAAGATATATTGTATATTTTTCAATAATTTATAATATATAACTACTTTTGTTTCTCGGAACGCGGCCAGGGTCTCGCAGAATGTTGTCTGCCACCAAACTACGATCGCGTCTGCCGCAGCGTTCGAGCCAGGGATCGCGGACCCGGATCACAAGGCGTACCCATGACACACCCGATCTGTATGATCGCCTGCCTCGGTTCCGTACCTGCGGTCCCGCACTCACGGAAGCCATGAAGACCCCTGCCGGCCTGCAACTCCTGATAGACGATGGCGTGATAGACGAAGTACTCCGGCCGCTGAAGAGCGGCAAGGAGGCCACTGTTTATCTGGTGCGCTCGGGCCACAGCACGCGCTGCGCCAAGGTCTACCGCAACATGGCGCAGCGCAGCTTCCAGAAACGCACGCAGTACCAGGAAGGCCGCAAGGTACGCGGCAGCCGGCAAGCCCGCGCCATGGCCAAGAGCACGCAATTCGGCCGCAGGGAACAGGAAGCGTCGTGGAAGAACGCCGAAGTGAATGCGCTATACCAGCTCACCGCCGCCGGCGTACGTGTACCCAGGCCTTACGGCTACTTCGATGGCGTGCTGATCATGGAGCTTGTCGCCGACGCGGATGGTGAACCCGCGCCGCGCCTGGGCGAAGTGGAACTCGCACCCGAAACCGCGCGCCAATACCACTGCTTGCTGATACAGCAGGTGGTCCGCATGCTGAGCCTCGGGCTCATCCATGGAGACTTGTCGGAGTTCAACGTGCTGGTCGCGCCCGATGGGCCCGTCATCATTGACCTGCCGCAGGCTGTCAACGCGGCCGGCAACAATGGCGCGAAGGCGATGCTCGCGCGCGACGTCAACAACCTGCGCACGACACTCGGCCGCTTCGCCCCGGAGCTGTTGGACACCGAGTTCGCCGCCGAGATGTGGTCGCTGTTCGAACAGGGGGAACTGCTGCCCGATAGCCTGCTGACTGGCATCTACGCCGCTGAAGCAACCGCAGCGGATCCGGACGCGCTGATGCTGGTCATCGAGGATGCGCGCGAGGAGGCGATCCAGCGTCAGCTGCGGCAGGGTGGCTAGCGCAGGCTCGAGTATCGGTCAATCCGCTGTTCCTGACGGCGGGCCTTTCGGTAACGCTCATGGGCTGCGCCGGCTCGTCGCGTACCCGACCGCGGATCCTACGGATCCACCGAACCGGCCGCTTCCGTTCCAATATCCATACGGTTGACCGGATGAGTCAGGAACGCAGGAAATCCCATGCTGCTGTTTGACCCAAAGACCTACGATGCATCCCGCTACGACGACCGCACCCGACGGGCGCTGCTGGCGGTCCGCGATTTCTTCGAGGCGAAGGGCCACTCGACTCTCAAGCAGGAATTCCATGAAGCCGTCTGGTACGAGGACTTCCTGGAATTGCTCGCGCGGGAGGCAATCTTCGCTACATTCGGCACGCCAACCCAGGTCGGCCGGCTGATCGACAACGGGTCGAATGCCCGCTGGGACACGGCGCGCAATAACGACCTGAGCGAACTCCTCGCCTGGTACTCACTCGAGCACTGGTATGCGTGGCAGGTGACGGTACTGGGCCTGGGCCCGGTCTGGATGAGCGGCAATGAGGAGGCGAAGGCGCTGGTCGGCAGGCTTCTCGCACACGGCGGGGTATTCGGATTCGGACTCTCCGAGCGCGAGCATGGTGCGGACATCTATTCCACCGATATGGTGCTGGTGCCAGACGGGACTGGCTGGCGAGCCAGTGGCGAAAAGTACTACATTGGCAACGGTAACTGCGCCGCCCGCATTGCGGTGTTCGGCCGCGTAAGGCAGCCGCAGGGCGATTCCGCGAACCCGGCAGACGACTACGTGTTTTTCCTGGTCGACCCCGCACACCCTGCCTACCGACTGGCGCGCAACGTAATCCATGGGCAGATGTACGTGGCGGAATTTCATCTCGAGGACTACCCGGTCACGCCGCAGGACGTGCTGCATACCGGCAAGGCTGCGTGGGACGCGGCACTCGCCACTGTCAACGTCGGCAAGGTGCAGCTTGCCTGGGCCAGCATCGGCATTGCCGAGCATGCATTCGTTGAGGCGCTCCGACACGCCGGGCGTCGCGTGCTCTACGGCACGCAAGTCACTGACTTCCCGCACGTACGGCGGTTGGTCGCAGATGCCTACGTCCGCTTGCTTGCCATGAAGCTCTACAGCGCGCGCTGTTCCGACTACGAGCGTTCAGCTTCGGACCAGGACCGTAGGTACCTGCTCTTCAATCCGATTGCCAAGATGAAGGTGACAAGCGAGGGTGAACGCGTGATTGATCTTCTCTGGGAGGTGATCGCGGCCAAAGGCTTCGAGAAAGACACCTACTTCGAGCAGGCGACGCATCACATTCGCACGCTGCCAAAGCTCGAGGGAACGGTGCACGTCAACCTGGCTCTCGTACTCAAGTTCCTGCCAGCATACGCCGCGGCAGCCATGGGCAAGTCGGTGGCCTACCCGGACGTACCGGTGCGGCTGGATCCGGCGGATGACGCGTTCCTGTTTGCCCAGGGACCGGCGAGCGGCCTGTCACGCATCGGCTTCCGCGACTGGCGCCCCGCGTTCGCGCGGTTCGCTCACCTGCCAAACGTCAAGACCTTCCTGGGGCAGGTCGAAGCTTTCGGGCGGATGATGGCCACGGCGGGCCCACAGGGCGAGCAGGCCAGGGATCTAGACTTCCTGCTGACTGTCGGACAGATTTTCACGCAGGTCGTGTATGCGCAGCTGATCGGCGAGGCGGCAGCGCTGGTGATCGACGGCGCGCCGGATGGCGCGCGCGAAGGCACGACCTCTGCCTGCGTGGGACTGCAGGAAGCGCACGTCGACCGGATGTTCGCCGTGTTCGTCCAGGACGTGAGCGAATATGCGGTCGCACTGCACGGCCAGGCATCGGCGACGCCGGTCCAGCAACAGGCTGCGCTGGCTTTGATCTGCCGGCCTTCCATTGATCGTGATGCGATGGCGGCGCTACAGCGTGAACTTCTCGCCTGCGCCGGGGTGATTACGACTTAGGCGCAATCCTTTTGACTGGTCGCGTGCCGAGCATCGCGGCGCCGGCTGGGACGGCCGGCGGTGATCGGCCATTCACAGGGAGTCCTCGAACAGCCGACCGATCGTCTTCCGGAACTGATAGATGACTTCCTCGGGATCCGCGAACTCGGCAGCCCGCTCCGGCGTCACCTCGCGGCCGTATCTCAGGTCGTTCGACAGGAATGCCTCACGCAATCGCCCGGACAACTCCGCCTGCTCGAACACCAACGCGGTCTCGCTGTTGAGCTTTTCGCTGCGGGGGTCGAGGTTATACGAGCCCACCAGGCTGCGCATGCCGTCCACAACGGCGTACTTCGAATGCATGGTGCCCTGGCTGCGGGCTGGCTCGTCCACCGCCTGGCCGACCCATTCCCAGATCCGGATACCGGCGTCCTGCGTCGTGCAGGCGGCGACCTCTGGTGAGCCGTTGACCGCCAGCAGGTCCTTGTAATGCCCCCTCCCCACCATGCTGATTTCCGGCAGGTCGTTGGTCTCCGGGCTGTTTGAGATCAGTTTGACGGCGACGCAGCGCTGCGCTGCATCCTTCAGGGCCGTGGCGATGGAGGGCGTCGGCACGAAGTAGGCGTTGGCAATGAGCACCTCGGTCTCGGCTCGCTCGATCAGCTTCACGTAGGCCTGCTGGATGTAGGATTCCTTGTAGCGAGGCCGGCTCTGCAGGAAGCGGCATGTCGCCGGGCGGAAGTTCAGCTGCGGCGTCCTCGATTCCAGCGCGAAAACATTGCTGACCAGTTCCGGGTCGGTGGAGTAATGAACCGGAACCTTGCCGGTCTTGTCGAGAACCTGACGGGTCGCGTCCCAGTACAGGTTGGTGTTGAGGATACCCTTGGCTTCCTTGATGCCGACGAAATAGTCGAAGTTGCGGTCGAACGCCGTCACCAGGTCGGCGATGATCTGGCCATGCAACACGACATCCTGATCGCGCCAGTAGGCGTCGGGATCGGCCGGGTTGACCCGGAAGTACTCGTTGCCGACGTTCAGCCCTCCGGTCACGGCAACGGCATGGTCGGTTTCTCCATCGATGATCCACATCTTCTCGTGGAATCGCTTGTTGAGTTGGTCCGGCTCGGCGTGCGGCACGAGCTTGGGGATCGGCACCTCGTTGAGCCATTGCAGCGCGAGTGCTTCATAGCCCTCGACCTCGATGCCATGCTGCTTGAGGTCGAAGAACAGCCACTGCGTCTGCAGCCAGGGATTCGAGAATGCGTCCACGATGATGCGCACGTCGAGTCCCTCGGCCCTTTTCTGCTTAAGCACCTCCGCGATGCGCAGTCCCGACTCGTCGCCCTTGAATACGAGGGCCTGGATACGGATCGACTTCTTCGCTCGCTTCAGGGCATCCATCCGCGCTGCAAAGGACTCCTCGCCTCCCTCCAGGACTGCAACACTGCATTCGGCCGGGTCACGCACCGCGAACAGCCCGGATAGCCCGACATCCTCGAGCGGACTGCCGACGAAACGAGCATCCGCGCCGAGCACCGAGCTGGACCGGGTCTCGTCGATGAAGCTCGCGAGGGCCGGACCGCTGTCATCGCTTGCGTTCGGTGGTCCGGCCGCGCATCCGGCCAGCACTCCCGCAGCGCAGCCCACGACAATCGCCACCGCCCGCGGGCCGAGTCGAGCGCCTGCTCGATTGGCGTGGAACGCCGAAGGCCTTTGGCCGGTCACTAAATGGCACAATTCACCTACTCCCCGTCGCGGGCAACCGAGTGCGCTAGAAAATAGCGGCAAGTGCCGCCAGAATCCAGCGCGCGGCGGCAACTGTACAGGACATTGGCACCGCCATTTGACCGGCGCCCCCCCCCGATCCGCTACGATCCGGGGCTAACGCTCGGGAGGCCCCGGGAGATTTACAGGATGATGAAGTCGCCAAATATCGTGTGTGCTTCGCTCGTAGAGGTCTCCTGTTCAGACGTTCGACCGATCGATCCGTCGGCAGGCGAGCCGCAGTGACCTTGGTGCGTCTCGCAGGACTGTTCATTCTGCTCGCCGGTACGCTGTCGGGCTGCGTGAGCCTGCCGACGCGTGAGGAGCTCATTTCCCTGCCCGGGCCGCAGTCGGCGAGGTCAGCGGGGACCTCGGTACTCGATGGTCGGGCCAGATTTCGCGATATTTTCTGCGGGGTGCTTGCTAATGAGCGTTCCGCGAACGGCCAGGACCGGGACTGTTCCGACTGGCTCTGGCATCTCGCGGACGAACCGCCGACCGAGCGCAGGCCACTACCGGAAGCGGATCGGTCGCCGCAGATCTACCTCGTGACCGGTGCATTCAGCGAGTGTCTGGGCGACGAAGCACGGCCCTTCAATAACGCCGCAGCGGCGCTAGTTGAGTCGGGGTACCGGATCTCGACAATCACGGTCAGCGGGCGATCCGGCTCGGAGTACAACGCAGGCCAGATCGCCGCCCGGTTCTCGGATTCGCCGCCGGGCGAGGAAGGGTCCGTGGTGCTGATCGGCTACTCCAAGGGCGCCAACGACATCTTGGAGTTTCTCGTCCGGTATCCGGATGCCGCTGCGCGCGTCGAGAGCGTTGTCAGCGTCGCCGGTGCCATCGCCGGGTCGCCGCTGGCGGGACAGGCTGGCGGCGCCTACGACCTGCTTGTCGATTGGATCCCGAGCAGCCGTTGTCCGCCTGGTGACGGTGGGGTCCTCGACAGCCTGCGAGAAGAGACCCGTCGTGACTGGCTGGCCAACAACCCGCTGCCGAGCCATGTCCGGTACTTTTCGGTTGCGGCATTCACTACACGGGAGCGCGTTGCCGGCGCCCTCGCGACGCCCTGGAAACTCCTCCTACGATACGATCGCCGGAATGACGGCCAGTTGCTCGCCCGGGATGCGCTGATCCCCGGGTCGACGCTGCTCGGCTATCTGGACGCGGATCACTGGTCGGCCGCGATCGACGTCGAATCCGTGCATCCGGTGCTGGGCGCGCGCCCAGACTCTGTCCCCTTCCCCCGCGCCGCGCTCCTCGAGGCGATCCTGCTACAGGTCGCGGAGTCGCGCCCCGTTAGCCGCTAAACCGCGGCATCTGACGCGTCATGCCCGTCCGCTTGCCGGAATGAATTGCAGGATGATGGTGCCGGCGGCGGGAAATCCATACCCTACCGCGCCTGATTGCCGCGCGCGCCGACCTCCATTAGTCGTGGCCCGTGTCGGACACAGTGAATCCACCTCGGTCCGCGGGCGCAGGCCCACGAATCCCTTCTATTCCCGCCGATGTTTGCCAGCCGACCAAATCGACGCGTCGTACATGTTGTTGGCGAAGTTGAACGGAGCGTCCTCCAGTTCAGTGGCCACGGTATCGTTCCAGCGATTCAGAAATCCTATCAGGCAGATCATGCCCATGATTTCCATGATGGCTCGGGTGGAAAAGTACTTCTCCAGCTCACGAAAATGCTCGTCCGTTGCTGCGTTCGGCTGTTGCGCGGCGGCCATCGCCAGGTGCAGGGCGGCCCGTTCGGCGGGGGTAAACAGATCACTGGTTTGAAACTCCCACACCGCGGCGATCCTGGCTTCGTTGGCTCCGGCCATTCTGACCGCACCATGCGCCGTGTGGGCTTGGCAGTAGCGGCAACCAGAAGTACCGCTGACGATGGTGGCGATCATTCTCTTCAGGTCGGGATCCAGCTCTCCCGGCCCATAGACCACGTCCACCAGGTGCTTGGCTGCCTCCAGAAATTCCGGCCAACGCGCCATCGTCAACACATCGTTGGGCGTAAACCCCATCAGTGTCTTGGCGTATTCGAGGTTGTGGCGGGCCGCCTCGGGAAGATCTTGCAGATCCAGGGGTTTGATCCTAGCCATGGCCGCTCCAGTTCCGACGCGGTTCGTT
>JAHEAZ010000151.1 GCA_024642505.1 Gammaproteobacteria bacterium | reverse complement strand
ACTGGGTTTCTTCTATGACCAGATCACCGGGGACGAGGATGCTCGGGTATGCAAGGACATCCCTGACTCCTCCTGCAGGCATCTGCCGCTCAATTTCTTCACCTACCTGGTTGCCAACTTTCTGAGCAAGATCGCCGACGAGCTGACCAGTGCACGGCTGGTATTGCCCTGGTTGTTGGGTGCTGTAGGTGCACCCGCGGTCTTTGTCGGTTTTCTGGTTCCGATTCGCGAGGCTGGCGTGCTACTGCCGCAGCTCGCAGTGGCTGCGTACATCCGTCGACTACCGCAGCGCAAGGGGGTGTGGCTGCTGGGCGCCATGCTGAGCGCAGTCGCACTTGTTTGTATGGCGCTGGGCGCGAGAACGTTGCAAGGGGCTGATGCAGGCTGGGTAGTAATAGCCATGCTGGTCCTGTTCAGCCTGGCTCGCGGCTTGTGTTCGATTTCGGCCAAGGACGTTCTGGGAAAGACAGTGTCGAAAACACGCCGTGGCGCGCTAATGGGTTACAGCGCCGGCGCAGCGGGCGTGGCAACGCTGCTGATTGGTAGTTATGTTGAGTTCTTCGGTGAGCGGAGTCCAGGGGTTGATTTCTTCATAACGCTGTTGCTTTTCGCCGCCGGTATCTGGCTGGCTGCGATCGCCGTCTTTGCTCTCATACGTGAAGAGCCGGGATCGACCGAGGGTGGAGGCAACGCCATTACCACTGCATGGCATAGCCTCTTGCTTTTGAAAACCGATCGCGATCTTCAGCGTTACGTGATCGCCAGGGCCTTGCTGCTGAGTGCTGCACTGGCTCCACCATTTTACGTACTGCTGGCGCAGCAAAATGGCGGTGGTGTCGCCGGTCTCGGCCTGCTCATTATTGCGAGCGGTCTCGCGGCGAGCTTGAGCGCGCCGGTGTGGGGCAGGATGGGTGATCGATCCAGCCGCCGCGTCATGGTAATCGCATCAATGGCCGCAGGCGTAACGGGGCTGGTCACCTGGCTACTCGACAGTTCAGGCGGGCCGATCATGGCCAATCCGTGGATCTTCGCGCTGTTGTTTCTTTTGATTACCGTGTTTCACAGCGGGCTTCGCCTGGGGCGCAAGATCTACCTGGTGGACATGGCTAGCCAGACTACCCGTTCAGCCTATGTCGCTGTGAGCAATACGGTTATTGGCGCAGTGATGCTGCTGGGCGGCGCGGTGGGCATATTGGCAGACCTGTTCAGCACCAGCGCGGTGATCGCACTGCTGGGCGCCGTATCGCTACTGGCAGCGATATATATCGCCCGGATGCCGGACATAAGTGGCTGAGTGGACAAATTGCTGACTGGGCTCTCCACCGCACGGTTGAACCGCTCCTGCCCGCCGCTGCTGTGCGTCCGCGCGGCCTGCCTCGCGGCGCTGGCGTTCGTCTCCGGAGCCGCCCGGACGGCCGAACCGGTCATGTCCCCTCCACCCGGCAGCGAGTTGCAGCTTTTCATCGAGAACGACTTCCTCTCCGGTACCGACCGCTATTACACCAATGGCATCAAGTTCGGCATCGGCGCCTCCGGAACGCCGCTCGGGGAGTTGCTCAAGCTTCCCGCCGACGGCCTGCTCGGGCGGATCACTTCCTTCGACGGCAGCGTGCCCCACTTCGGCCTGTTCCTCGGCCAGAACATGTACACCCCCCGGGACATCACGATCGCGGCGCCACAGCCCAACGACCGTCCCTGGGCGGCCTGGCTCTACCTGGGCGGCGTCGCGCAGGTAGCGCACGGCGATAAGCTGCACACCGTCGAGGTCGATGTCGGCGTAACCGGTCCCGCGGCGCTGGGCGACCCTGTCCAGTCGAACTGGCACAAGTTGTTCGGCTTCGAGCAGCCGAAAGGCTGGGTCACACAGGCGCCGAGCGAACCGGCCTTCATGGTGTCCTACCTGCAGAAGCGCCGCTACGGCAGCGCGAACGGCATCCAGGTGGTTCCGCACGCGGGCGTCACGGTCGGCACCGTGCTCACGCTCGCCCGCGCCGGCGGGATCGTTCGCATCGGCAGCAACATGACGGGGTTCGGCCAGGACACGATCGAGCCCGGCGGGGCGATGCTGCAGAACACGCGCACCCGGAAACCCTGTCCCGACTGGCAGCCCTGCGAGTGGTTCGCCTTCATCGGAGTCGACTACCGGGCCGTGGCCTACAACACCTTCCTGGATGGCCCGGTGTTCCACGACGGCCCGAGCGTGAACCGCCACACAGGCGTCCACGATTTCACGGCCGGCGTATCGATGCGCCTGGGCGTGCTGCGCCTGTCCTTGACCCGCGTGCTGCGCAGCGAGGAATTCCGCACCGCGCTGGGCGGCGGCGGACGGCAGAGCTTTCATTCGCTGAATATAGGCGCGGAGTTCTGAGCCGGGTCATCCGGTTTCTGACAGCTCGGCCGGTTCGTCCAGATGTTCCGGGTTCGGCAAACGCCTGCATTCAGAGCACCGACGGAATTCGCGATCGGCACACTGACCCACGTGCCACTCAAATTCGGGGAACGTCGCTCCCTGCGGAATCGCAGCGGGCCGATCACGGCGAGGGCGCGTCATCGCGCGCTCGCGACCATAAACCGCTCGGCGAGAAGGCTTGCGCACTTCAGGCCGAGCGTGAATCTGACGCGCTCCCCGCCGCCGGTTAACGATTGCCGTTCGGGTTCTGGATCTTTTCCATCGCCTGGCTGAGATTGAAGCTGCCCGGCTTCTGG
>JAHEAZ010000150.1 GCA_024642505.1 Gammaproteobacteria bacterium | reverse complement strand
TCCCCACGTGTTGCCCACCCGGGTACCGAACCTGCTGATCAACGGGTCCGCGGGTATCGCCGTTGGTATGGCGACCAATATCCCCCCCCATAACCTGACTGAAGTAGTCAACGGCTGCCTGGCCCTGATGCGCGACCCGGAACTGACGGTTGACGACCTGATGGAATATATCCCTGGCCCGGACTTCCCGACCGCCGCGATCATCAATGGCCGCGCGGGCATCATTCAGGCCTACCGCACGGGCCGCGGGCGGATTTATGTCCGGGCGCGGGCGGAGGTCATACAGGACGACAAGCGCGGCAAGGACATCATCATCATCCACGAGCTGCCGTACCAGCTGAACAAGGCGCGCCTGATTGAGCGCATCGCCGAGCTGGTCAAGGAGAAGAAGATCGAGGGCATTACCGAGCTGCGGGACGAGTCCGACAAGGACGGTCTGCGGGTAGTGATCGAGTTGCGCCGCGGTGAGATCGGCGATGTGGTACTGAATAACCTGTATGCCCAGACCGGCATGCAGTCGGTGTTCGGCATCAACATGGTAGCCCTGGTGGACGGCCAGCCCCGGACCCTGAATCTCAAGGAAATTCTCGAGGCGTTCATCCGCCACCGCCGGGAGGTCGTGACGCGGCGCACCGTGTACCTGCTGCGCAAGGCCCGGGAACGTGGCCACCTGCTGGAAGGCCTGGCCATCGCCCTGTCCAATATCGACCCGGTGATCGCCCTGATCAAGGCGTCCCCCAGCTCGACGGAAGCGCGGGAGAAGTTGCTTGCGGCGGCCTGGGAGCCCGGTGAGGTCACGGGCATGCTGGAACGCGCCGGCTCCGATGCCTGTCGCCCCGACGAGCTCGAGGCCCGGTTCGGGTTGCACGACGGCAAATACTACCTGTCGCCGGCCCAGGCCCAGGCCATCCTCGACCTGCGCCTGCACCGCCTGACCGGCCTGGAGCACGAAAAGCTGCTCAACGAATACCAGGAAAAGCTGCGCGAAATCGCCGATTACCTGGAGATCCTGTCGGATCCCGAGCGCCTCAAGCTGGTCATCCGCGAGGAACTCGAGGAGATCGTGACGGAGTTTGGCGATGAGCGTCGCACGGAAATCGTCGCCTCCCAGCACGATTTGACCGTCGAGGACCTGATTACCGAGGAGGACCGGGTTGTCACCATCTCCCACGGCGGGTATGCCAAGACCCAGCCGCTGTCCGACTACCAGGCGCAGCGGCGTGGCGGCATGGGTAAGTCCGCCACCGCGGTCAAGGACGAGGATTTTGTCGAGCACCTGCTGATTGCCAGTACCCACGCCACCATCCTGTGCTTCTCGAATATGGGCAAGGTCTACTGGCTCAAGGTTTACCAGATTCCGCTGGCGGGGCGCAATTCCCGCGGCCGCCCCATGGTCAACCTGTTGCCCCTGGAAGCGGGGGAGCGGGTGACGTCCATATTGCCGGTGGATGAGTACACGGAGGGTAATTATATTTTCATGGCCACCGCCAACGGCACGGTCAAGAAGACGGCCCTCACCGATTTCGCCCGCCAGCGCAGCGTGGGACTGCGCGCCCTGGAGCTGGACGAGGGGGACGTCCTGGTCGGGACCGCCATAACGGACGGCAGCTGCGATGTCATGCTCTTCAGCAGCGAAGGCAAGGCGGCGCGGTTCAAGGAAGCCGATGTGCGTGCCATGGGACGGACGGCTCGCGGCGTGCGCGGTATTCGCCTGGGCAAAGGTCACCACATGATATCCCTGGTGATTCCCGAGCCCGGCGGCATGGTACTCAGCGTCAGCGAGAACGGTTATGGCAAGCGCACCCAGCTCGACGAGTTTCCCACCAAGGGTCGTGGCAATATGGGCGTGATCGCCATGTCCACCAGCAAGCGCAATGGCAAACTGGTGGGCGCAGTGCAGGTGTTCGAGGGGGACGAGCTGATGCTGATCTCCAACCAGGGCACCATGGTCAGGACCCGCACCGACGAGGTTTCGATTCTCGGGCGCAATACCCAGGGCGTGCGGGTGATTCGCACCAAGGAAGGCGAGTTCCTGGTAGGTGTCGAGCGTATCGAGGAGCCCGAGCCGGAAGCAGATCTGCCTGATGCGGAAACTACGGAAGAAACGGGGGACGACGGCGCCGAATAGGCGCAGGTCGTTACCCCTTTAGCGATTATCGAGGACGCAGGAAATATGAGCCGTTGTTACAATTTTTGTGCGGGACCCGCAGCGCTGCCGGAGTCTGTGCTGCAGATTGCCCGGGACGACATGCTGGAATGGCACGGCAGGGGGCTGTCCCTGATGGAAATGAGCCACCGCAGCCCGGAAGTCGTCGGCGTTACGGAACATGCCGAACAGACCCTGCGCGAGCTGCTCGGTATTTCCGCGGACTACGCTGTGCTGTTTTTACAGGGAGGTGCCAGCACACAGTTTGCGGCGGTGCCGCTGAACCTGCTGGGGGACAAGGTCAGCGCCGATTATGTCAATACAGGGGAGTGGTCGAAGAAGGCCATTGCCGAGGCAAAGCGCTACGGCATGGTGAACGTGGTGGCCACCTCCGAGGAAACCAATTTCTCATCCATCCCTCCCCGCCAGGGCTGGCAGCTGGGTGCCGACGCCGCTTACCTGCACTACACGCCGAATGAGACCATAGGGGGCGTGGAGTATTTCTGGACTCCCGAGGTGGATATACCGCTGGTGACGGATATGTCCTCCACCATACTGTCGCGTCCCATCCGGGTAG
>JAHEAZ010000149.1 GCA_024642505.1 Gammaproteobacteria bacterium | reverse complement strand
AAGCAGTAATTGTGCGCCGCAGCAATACGTGGATTACACGCTCGCGAAGCAATCCAGGGTGCGAATGTGAGAGAATGGCTCCAGAAATCTCGAGGGAACGGCTTGCACGCCGTTCATAATCAACAACATGCGCTCGCGCAAGCCCGTCATCGGGATCCCGGCAGATCGCCGCCTGCTGGGTCCTCACTGGTTCCACTGTGTCGGCGAGAAGTATATCGCTGCGGTAGCCGACTGCGCCGATGCGGTGCCTGTACTGGTGCCGGCGCTCGGTGAGCAGCACCTGGAGGACTGGCTCGACAGCTTCGACGGCATACTCTTCACCGGCAGTGCGTCGAACGTCGAGCCGCATCGCTACCAGGGCCCGCCCAGCGATGCGGATACCTTTCATGACCCGCACCGGGACGCAACGACGCTACCGATGATTCCGGCGGCCATTGCCGCGGGGCTGCCGGTGCTCGGGATCTGCCGCGGCTTCCAGGAGATGAACGTCGCATTCGGCGGAACGCTCTGGCAGAAGTTGCAGGACGTCCCCGGGCACCTCGACCACCGCGAGGACAAGGATGACCCGCTGGACGTTCAGTACGGGCCAGCGCACGAAATCGAGCTGGTCGATGGCGGCCTGCTGAAGGGCCTGGCCGGCGTAAGCCGGATTGCGGTGAACTCGGTGCACTCCCAGGGCGTGCAGCGGCTGGGCAAGGGCCTGGTGGTCGAGGCGGTGGCGCCCGACGGCGTGATAGAAGGTTTCCGGGTCGAAGGCGCACCGGCCTTCGCGGTGGCGGTGCAATGGCACCCGGAATGGAAGGCGATCGAGAATTCTTTTTCCCGCGCGTTGTTCGCAGCCTTCGGTGAGGCTGCACGGGAACGCATGGCGAGGCGATGATGGAAATCAGCAAGATTCAGCAGTTTCTCCGCGATCACGCAATTTCGGAGGTCGAGGCAATCATTCCGGACATGGCGGGCGTGGCCCGCGGCAAGATCATGCCGGCCGAGAAATACGCCGAGGACGAGGGCATGCGCCTGCCGGAAGGCATCTTCCTGCAGACCATCACCGGCGAATGGCCGAGCGACGACAGTGTCATCAACCCCTCGGAGATCGACATCGACCTGGTGGGAGATCCCAGCACGATCCGGGTCGTTCCCTGGGCGGCCGAGCCGACGGCGCTGGTCATACACGACTGCTTCTACGACGACGGCCGGGTCGTACCGATGTCGCCGCGTTACCTCCTCAGGCGCGTGCTGGAGTTATACGCGGGGCGGGGCTGGCGACCGGTCGTGGCACCGGAGCTGGAATTCTTCCTGGTCGATCCGAACACCGACTCCGACTACCCGTTGAAGCCGCCGATCGGTCGTTCCGGACGTCCGGAGACCGGCCGCCAGTCGTACAGCATCGCGGCGGTGAACGAGTTCGACCCGCTGTTCGACGACATGTATGCCTATTGCGAAGCGCAGAACATCGACGTCGACACGCTGATCCACGAGGACGGCGCGGCACAGATGGAGATCAACCTCATCCACGGCGATCCGCTGGAACTCGCGGACCAGGCATTCCTGTTCAAGCGAACGGCCCGCGAGGCGGCCCTGCGCCACAAGATGTACGCGACCTTCATGGCCAAGCCGATGGCGGACCAGCCGGGCAGCGCCATGCACATCCACCAGAGCGTGGTCGACATCAAGACGGGGGAGAACGTCTTCAGTACGGAAGAGGGCGGTCCTTCCTCCTTGTTCTTCGCGCACATAGCCGGCCTGCAGAAGTACCTGCCCGCGGCGATGTCCTTGTTTGCGCCGAACGTGAACAGCTACCGCCGCATCACGCGCTACAACATGGCGCCGATCAACGTGCAGTGGGGCTACGATAACCGCACGGCCGGCCTGCGGGTGCCGACCTCCGGGCCGGATGCGCGCCGGGTAGAAAACCGCCTCGGCGGCGCCGACGCCAACCCGTACCTTGCGATTGCGGCCTCGCTGGCCTGCGGCTACCTGGGCATGATCGAAAATCTCAAGCCCAGCGATCCGATCGCGGGGTCGGCCTACGAACTGCCGTTCGCCCTGCCCATGACGCTGGCGGACAGCCTGCGCATGCTGAGTGGCTCCAAGCCGCTGGTCGAGCTGTTTGGCAGCCGCTTCGTTGCCGCCTACTCGGCGGTCAAGGAAAGCGAGTACGAAACCTTCCTGCGGGTCATCAGCTCCTGGGAGCGTGAACACCTGCTGCTGAACGTCTGACCGACCTCGCGAACGCCAGCCTAAGGAGACGTCGCACCATGAGTGGAGAACCGCTGATCGCCGAGCGTGCAACCAGCGAGTGGCAGGACCTGGACGCCCGCCACTACATGCACCCGTTCACGGATTTCAAGTCGCTGGCCGAAGAGGGTACGCGCGTCATCACGCGGGCCGAGGGGGTCTACCTCTACGATACCGAGGGGACGAAGATCCTCGACGGCATGGCCGGGCTCTGGTGCGTCAGCGTCGGCTACGGCCGCAAGGAACTGGCTGACGCGGCCTACCGGCAGATGCAGCAGCTGCCCTACTACAACAGCTTCTTCAAGAGCGCGCATCCCCCGGCGATCGAGCTGGCGCGCCGGCTGGCCGAGGTGACGCCGCCGCAGTTCAACCACGTGTTCTTCTCGGGCTCCGGCTCGGAGGCCAACGACACCATCGTGCGCATGGCCAGGCGCTACTGGGACGTGCGCGGCGAGGGCGACCGCAAGGTCATCATCGCCAGGCGCAACGCCTAC
>JAHEAZ010000077.1 GCA_024642505.1 Gammaproteobacteria bacterium | reverse complement strand
TGGGCGCGCTCGCCTGTCGCCTTTCGCAGCGAAGGGCGTATCGCCTTCCCGCAGCCAGCGGGCCGGCACATCAGGCGATCACGCCGCTCAGGTCAGTGCCAGCGAGGCGGCAGCCAGAAGTGCGCCCAACCCCGCGCCGGCCAGTACGTCGGAGGGGTAATGCAAGCCCAGCACCGGTCTCGACCCTGCGACCAGCAGCGTGAACGGCCACAGGATCCAGCGCAGTTCAGGAAAGTCATGGGTCGCCAGCAGACTCATGCACACGGCGTGCAGCGTGTGCCCCGACGGAAAACTGTAGCGGTCCAGCGGCCTCGTACCCGCACGTACGCCGGCCAGGGAAATGTACGGCCTTTCGCGGATCAGGCGCGCTTTCAGGAGCTTGTACAGCCCGACGCCCACCAGGGCCGTCAGGGCCATCCGGATGGCCGGCAAGAGCCCCGCGGACCCGTAGATCAGGGGCAGCAGGGCCATCAGCGCGTACCCAAGACGGCACAACCCGGCGCGCTCGAGGGAGGGTCAGCCTCCCTGCGATGCGACTTGCCGCAGGCGGAGCAAGCAGGGAGGACTGGGCCGACAGGCGAGCGCGCCGTGATCCGTACTGGCTGCCTGGCGCGGCCATCGGGTCAATGGGCCGGCGACTCCGCAAGCCAGTTGGCCAGCGCTGCCGCCGCTGCATGCAGGTCCTGTGCAGCAAAACCGACTGAATTGTAGACCGTTACAACGGCTTCGTTCCGCCGGCCCGGTACTTCGCCGGCCAGCAGCTGCCCAATCTCGCCGACCACGTGACCGAGGCCGATCGCCCCTTCCTGCACGGGGATCATGATGTCCCCTGCCTCCGCGGTCATGGAAGCCAGCAGATCGACGTACACGTCGGATTGCAGAATCAGTTCGGTATCCGCCTCCCGGGTCCCGAGGCTGTGGGCCCCGACGAGATTGACGTGCGCACCCGGCCGAACCCATTTCCCCTCCAGAATGGGCGTCGGTGATGTCGTGACCGTGCAGACGATGTCGCACCGCGCTGCGTCCTGCGGGCTCTGCGCCGCACGAACATCGATGCCAGTCCGCTCGGACTGCTCCTCTGCAAAGCGCTGTGCACTGCCGGGATCGATACCGACGACCCGGACCTCCCTGATGTGACGCACGGCGCGCATGGCATCGAGGTGCGTCGCAGCCTGTACTCCTGTTCCAAACATGCCGAGCGTACCGGCGTCTTGCCGCGCCAGCAGCCGTGTCGCCAATCCCGATGCAGCGGCAGTCCGCAGCGCCGTAACCGCCGCTCCGTCCATGGCAGCAAGCGGGGCGCCCGTCTGGTAGTCGAAAAGCAGGACCAAGCCCTGTATGACGGGCAAGCCACGGGCAGCATTGCCCGGGCGCACACCTACGATCTTGGCGCCGTAGACACCCAGCTTCTCGTCGACGCCCGGCATCACGGCGAAGACTCCCCCGCCCGCCAGCGGCAACATCTGTCGCTGTGGGCTGACCGCCTTGTCTCTCGACGCCGCCTGCATCGCCACCTCCATGGCCGCAATGCAGCTATTCATGGGCAGCAGCGCGCGGACCTGGTCCGCCTCCAGAACGACCAATGACATGTGGATCTTCCTCGGGTCAGCGGTCTACGCGAAACGCGGACGGGTCGACGGCCGGCGTATGCCCTGTCATCAGGTCGGCCAGGAGCTGGCCGGATCCCACCGCGTGCGTCCACCCCAGGTGCCCATGACCGGCATTGACGTACAATCCCTGGACAGGAGTCGGCCCGATGAAGGGTTTGCCATCGCAACTCATCGGTCGCAGACCGGTCCATGCAGTCGCCTTGCCGAAATCCACTGCCGCTGCGATGCGCGGGTAGATGGCGCGCAGCAGCACAGCGAGATTGTCGATTCGCGTACGGGTCACGGTGGAGTCGAAACCGGCAAACTCCGCGGTGCCGCCGATACGCAATCGGTCGCCCATGGGCGCGACCGCGGCATGCATTGCATCGTCAACGACGGGGATGCGGGGCCGATCTGAAATGCCCGCCATGTCCAGCGTCAGCGAATAGCCTTTTGCGGGCTTGACCGGGAGCGACAGGCCGACCGATCGAAGCAGTGCGGGACTCCACGCACCGGAGGCCACGACGACCCGCCCGGACAGCATCTCGCCGTCGTCGGTCACCACGCCGCGGACCGTGCCGCGTTCGACGACGAGCTGCCTGGCACGAGTTGACAGGCGTATGACGGTCCCGGCCGCGGCCAGCCGCCCGCTTAGCGCGGTGCAGAACCGTGCTGAATCGCCGACGGCGTCGTCCGGAAACCGCAGCGCCCCGACGATCTGGTCCCGGACATCCTCGAGCATGGGCTCTTCTGCGACCGCGCCATCCGGATCAAGCTCCTGGAACTTCAGGCCAAGTGTCGCGAGATGTCGCGTCAAGGCCAGCGGTTCGCGCATCGCGCCTGGATCCCGAAACACCTTCATCGTGCCACGATCCGCAGCGTCATACTCGAGCCCGAGCCGATCCCTCAGCTGCCTTGTCAATTCAACCGAGTAGTTGCCGAGCAGGAAGTTGGCCTCGGTCGCCGCCAGGTGACGATCGCGCGCCGAGTTTCTCAGGAATCGAATGCCCCATGTGGTGAGAGACGGCAGCGCGCGCAGGCGCAGCTTCATCGGAGAGCGTGGATTGAAGAGCGAGGCGGCGAGGTGCCGATGCACACCCGGCCCGTTCCATGGGTCGGCCATGGAAGGCGTCATCATTCCGGCGTTGCCATAGCTCGTCTCGAGCGCAACGCCCTCGCGAGCCTCAAGTACGGTCACCGCCTCGCCACGGTCCAGCAACGCCTGAGCCGTTGCCAGTCCCATCAGTCCGCCGCCTACGATGATTGTCGTCGCCATGAGGCTCGCCGGTGTTCAGTGCTCAAGCAGTCCCGGGGAACCACTCCCCGGGACCCTAGGACTCACCGGCCCAGGTTGTAGGTAAAGCTGATGCCGTACAAACGCGGCGCGCCCCAAACCACCCGATCGATGTTGGTCAGAGACGCCACGTTGTGATTGACGATATATTTTTCGTCCGTCAGGTTGCGGACCCAGGCCGACACGTTCCAGCGGTCGCTGGCGGTCGTATAGGTCACCCGGGCATTCCACAGGTCGTAGCTGGGAATCAGGTCCACCGTATCGCGATTGCGAGGGTCACTGTACATCTTGCTCTGATAACTGTAGTCCAGGTTGGCGGTCAGGTCCCCGGCTCCGCCGAGCGGCTGCACGTACTGGGCGCCTGCGAAGACTTTCACCTTCGGGGCGTAGCTCAGGTAATTGCCCTTGAAGCTGTCCGGCTCGCCGGGCTGGGGCACCGGGTTGTCGAACCTGTCGTAGGTCGCGTCGGTCCACGCGCCGTTAAAGGTCAACTGCAGCCGGTCGGTTGGCAGCCAGGTGATCTCCGTCTCGACGCCCTGGCTGGTCGCCTTGCCGGCGTTTGAGACAATCTGGATCGAAGTATTGCCATTCAGGACGCGCTGGAAGATCTGAAAGTCGCTGTACTCCTGGATGAAAGCATCTGCATTCAGGCGCAATTTTCCGTTCGCGAGCGTGGATTTCAGGCCGATCTCGTAGGCATTGACGCTCTCGCTCTTGAACGGGATCCACTTTTCCGGCGGCAGCGGCGGAGCAAAGTCGGCGTTGAAGCCACCAGCCTGGAAGCCATTCGAGTATTTCACGTAAGCCAGTATTTCATCCGTGAACCGGTAGTTCAGCCCCACGGTAGGCGTCACGGCATCGTCGGAATACTTGTCCTTGTAGGCAAGATTTGGCGCGCCGAGCAGTACACCCGGAATCTGCGGCGCGAGCGCTGTTGCAACAGGGTCCGGGTAGCCAAGGACGTTGACCAGGAAGCTGTACGCTGCATCGACGTCATCGGGCGCGTTGACCTGCGTGTAGTCGAGCTTCTTCTCCACGTCCATGTAGCGCAGCCCGGCAGTCAGCTCCAGCTTGTCGGTCAACCGATAGTTGCCGTTGACGTAGGCCGCGTAGTTCGTCGAGTCGACCTGGCTGGGGATGGCCACGGAGCCCGAAAGCGACGCACTTGGCAGCAGCGGCCGGGCGAGATAGATGTTTCGTTCCGTCGACACCGTGCTGTCGAAGTAGTACAGGCCGGCGATCCAGTCGTAGCGCTCGTTGATGGGCGAAACGATCCTGAGCTCCTGGGAAAACTGGTGGGCCTTCTCGTCGAACTCAGTCTCGAAAGCCTCCACCAGACCGCTGAAATCCTCGTCGGCACGAGCCAGATAGTCATTCTTGCGGTAGGCGCTGATGGAGGTCAGCGTATAACCACCGAGCGTTTCGAAATTGAGTGTCAGCGAACTGCCCCAGAACTTGACGCGGTCAAGCTCTGGGCCCTTGGCCGTATAGTACGCGGGATCGGATGCCCGGACGTACAGGGGCCCGTCGCTGTCCGTCTTGCCGTAGTCGCCAGCGAGAATGACCTCGAGCTGATCGGTCGGCAGCCAGCGCAGCTGGCCTCGCAGGCCGTCCTCCTGCAGGCTGCCAACCTTGTGACCGAGAACCGGGTTGTCGTACCAGCCGTCGTGCTCCTGGTGCGTATACGCGACGGATCCGAGGACTTTGTCGCTCAGCGGGCCGTTCAGGTACAGGGAGCCATTCCAGAAGCCCTCATTTCCTGCGCCTGCGGACAGCTGGCCCGTGAACTCGTCTGAGGCCTTGCGGGTGTTCAGGTTGATCGCGCCGGATACCGTGTTCATGCCAAACAGCGTGCCCTGCGGACCGCGAAGGATCTCGACGCTCTCGACGCCCAATAGTGGCTGGCTAGCCGTCGACGAGCGCCCCTGATAGACGCCGTCGACGTAGACGCCCATGCGCGCGTCGATGCCGATGTTGCGGCTGAAGTCAACAACGCCGCGCAGACCCATGGACCGCTGACTGCCGGGAACCCCGCCTATATTGAGCGACGGCGCGCTTTGCGCCAGGTCGGTCACCTGCGTGGCGCCCAGCTTGTCGAGCGTATCGGCGCCGATAGCCTGTATGCTGATCGGAACATTCTGGCTGCTCTCGGCACGTTTCTGTGCCGTCACAATGATTTCCTCGAGTGCAGCCTGCTGAGCAGAGGCAACCCCTGGAACGGCCAGGGCGGCCAGCACCGCAATCCGCAGCCTGAATACCTTCGACACGCCACTCGTATACATCTGCCCCCCTCCCGCGCACCCGATGACATTGGGTGGACTTATTGACTTTGCCGAGTCTAGATCCTTGGGTGTGAATAGTTTGCAATAGAAGTTGCAATGACATGCCTTCAGGCCCGCCAACGTAGCCATCGCTCTTCATTGCGCAAGCCGGCGACCCACGCCGATGAACGCCAGCGCGGAAGCAGCCGTCAACGCAGAGAAGACGATCAGTGGATCGCTCGAAGAGCCGGTAATCGATGCGAGGCCCGCATAGGTCACGGGCCCCAGCGCCGTCCCGGCCGAGAACACCGCACCCTGCATCCCGTAGATCTTGCCGAAGGAGCCTGTCCCAAAATATTTGGCAACCATGAACGGCAGCACGTCGCCTTCCCCGCCCGTCGCCAGCCCCAGCAGGGCGGCGGACACGAGAATCATACCCATCGAGGCCGATGCCGCATATCCATATACCGCTACCGCAATGAGGAGCGTCATGCTGACGGCAATGGCACGCGTACCCACCCGATCAAGCGCAAAGCCCCCCGCAATTCTCCCGACGAGCACAGCGACGCCACCGACCGCCTGGGCCACCGCCACCTGGTCGGCCGTCAATCCCGCCTTGCCATGAGAGAGGATATACGCGGCGTTCGTGATGACGCCGTAGACGGCCAGTCCGGCGATGAAGTACACACTCCCCAGGAGCCAGAATTCTCTCGTTCTAAGGGCTTCGCCCGCCGTCAGGCCGCTGTCGGCCGCTAATGCCTTTTCGCCGCTGGAACCGCCTTCCGCTGTCGGTATCGCATCACCGTCCGGGGTCAGGCCCAGACGGGTCGGATCATCCCGCACCAGCCACGCGATGACGGGCAGGCACACGACTAACTCGAAGACCGCCAGCGAGACGAGCGCCGCGGACCAGCCATACAGCATGCCGAACCGCTGCAGCCCCAGGGGAATGGCGGCCGCCCCGAGTGCGATGCCACTCGCGGCCAGGCCGATTGCCAAGCCACGCCGCCGTCTGAACCATAACGACAGGGCACGGAGGTATGGAAGCGTGTAGTTGGCCGGTCCCGCGAGCCCCATGAGTAGCATGAGCGCGTAAAGTTGCCAGATAGTCGTAATCTGGCCCAGCGCCAGCAACAAGGCACCGAAGGCAGTAATTCCCAGGGCCGCCACCCGTCGGGTACCGAATCGGTCCAGCAACGACCCGACAAACGGAAATGCGACTACCTGACCGAGCAGGAAGAACGTAGCACCGGGCGCCAGGTCATTGAGGGACCAGCCAAACGCGCTACCCAGGAATGCCGCGAGAATCGTGTAACCCGTCGCAACGAAAATCTGCCCGCTGAACCCGATTCCAAGCGCTGAACCGGCGACGACCACCCAGCCTGCGAATATTCGGCGAGACGTCACCGGAACACTTCGTAGAGCAGGCGCCCAATTTCCTCGAGTATGTGCTCACGCCGCTGCCTCGGCGCGATCCCGTGGCGGGTATATACCGCAGCCACGAAGCGGCGGCCATCCGGTAGGTCTATCCATCCGACGTCGTTTACGACACCCGCCACTGTGCCACCCTTGTGAGCCACCGGTGTGCTCGGTGGCAAGCGGGCTGCCAGACGCCGGATTTCGGGATGACGCTGGGTGTGTGCGCGGCGCATGGCCGATTCGAGAAACGAGAACGAGTCCGGACCAAGCAGCTCGCCCAAGTTCAGCCTGAGCAGGAGGTCCGCCATGGCCCGCGGCGTGGTCGTGTCCCGCTCGTCGACTTCCACCTGCGGCAGGAAGTCATCGGCGCGCGACCGGCTGAAGCCCGGCCTTGCGAGCGCACGCCCGGCGGCCTCCATGTTCGTCCCCCCATCTCCCATCTGGTAAACGTCTCGCAACAGGCGATTGGTGGTGCGATCGACGCGCATTCCAGTCACGCCGGCCGCGCGCAGCCACTCCATGACCGCGGCGGGCCCACCCACGAAGTCGAACAGAAGATCGGTTGCCGTATTGTCGCTGTCGGTCATCATTACTTCGATGAGGTTGGCAAGTGACAGCATCAGGCCCGAGTGAGGAAACATCATCGAGATTACGCCCTCGATGACATGCTTTTCGCGCGGTACGGCCAGCAGGTCCGTCAGCGACTCTGAACCGGCTTCGATTCGTTGGAGCGCGGTGCCCGCGACAGCCACCTTGTAGGTGCTGGCCATGGGAAAGCGGAGGCCGGCCTGGTACTCGACCCGATGCGATCCATCCAGCATCTGCGCACATACGCCCACGACCGCGCCATTGCGGACCGCGATATCGCGGATCTGGGCCTCCACCCAGTCGCGTGGTTCCTCCTGAGCCGGCAACGACGAGTAGACCGCATCGGAGTTCGTGACCGGGGCGAGCGGCCACTTCGGCCGCTTGATACGTCGATAAGTGAGTGTATCGAGTGCCTGAGTCATCGTACCTGGCGCCTCGGCATAGATGACTCGCCCCGCAATCCTGGAGAAATGAGCATGGAAATGCTGGGAAGACTTGACCACGATGATTCTCTTGCTTGCCAGGTCGCATCCCAGACCGGTGAACAGGTCGGTCCCCATCGGCTGCAGCCGCCTCGAGGTCACTACGACGTCGATGCCCTGCAGATCGAGTAGCGCCGAGTCACCACAACTGATGGACTCGCCCTCGACCAGTGTCCGCATGTGATGATCGCGGCGCAGCGACACGACCCTTGCCGTGACATCAAGCGGCGGTCCCGACATAGGTCCCACCTTACCGCCCAGGCGCAGCGTGATATTCGCGCCCTCGCCAGCATTGAATGCCACGCTCACGGCACCCGGATCCCACACTGCGCCGAGCGCAGCACCGCTTATGCCACGTTCCAGCATGCGCGCCAGGAACCAGGTGGAGTCGGAAGCAGCGCCGCCGCCGGGGTTGTCCGCACTGTCGGCAATGACAACGGGCAGGGTGGAAGCCGCGAGGGCGATATCAAGTGCGCGGTCAACGTCCGGACGGTCGATCCGCAACTCACTGCGCCGCCGAATGACTTCGTCGGCCAGCTCCCTGGCGGTGCGGGCCGCAAGGTCCGCGTCGCCGTCGGAGTAGACGACGACTTTCGTCCCCATCGCCGGCACGTCGCCCCACGGAAATCCATGGTTGAGCGAGGCCGAAACGATGCCGGGCCGGCGCTCGATCTCCCGCAGGCCTGCCACCAGCGACTTGCCCGGCTCCTGCGTTGTGAAGATCAGGGCGATCATGTCGCAGTCGACGCAGGCATGGGCGGGCCGGAGTGTTCCAGCGGCGCAACGTGCGAGCAGATCCAGCAGTTCCACGGCCCGTTCCGAGATGTCCGTGTGCGGATATTCCTTCCATGAAATCAGGAGATCGGCTGAGCGCAGCATCAACTCTGACATATGGCCGTGCGGGTCCAGCGTCGCGCCTACCGCCGCCTTCGGGCCGGCAATCTCGCGCACACGGTCGAGCAAGTCCCCTTCGCAATCGTCGTAGCCCTCGGCCACCATTGCTCCGTGGAGTCCCAGCGCCACGATGTCGACGGGCAAGGCCTGGCGCAGCTGCCCCAGGATCTCGTCGCGGAGAAATTCGTAGGCCTCTCGTGTCAGTACGCCGGCCGGGTATGCGGCAGCGACAAGGCCCTCTATGACAGTCCAGCCACGCTCGCTGGCACGCTGCCTGGCCGCCCACAACGGTCCGCCGAAGAAGGTCGGCCGGTCCGGGTGGGTTCCGGGACGGAAGTAGATGGTTTCCCTGAAAGAGTCCAACCCGGTTGGCAGGGGTGAAAAGGTGTTGGTCTCGGTCGCCAGGCTGGCGGTGAAAATGCGCATTGGCCTTTCCCTCGGAATCCGAGAGCCCCGGTAAATGTGACCCTGTTCCGACTCAAGAGGCGCCTTTCGGAACAAGCCCATCAGATGACCCAGACTCGACGAGATGGTGTGGCTGCGGTTGTTGGCCGCCCGCGCGAAAAGGGCGGCGTTGATCCACTCGCCACCATCTTCAAGTACCGTCGGAACCCGATCTGCAACTTATGCGACAAAGACGATCCATTGGGCCGGGTCGCGGTGCTACCATTCGACTGTCTGAGGGCGTCGACCACCCCCCGCCCAGGTCGGGTCGTGAGACCGAAGCCGTGCGAAAAGTCCCGGGAGTCCACAGCTGGATCGAACTCCTCGCCAATCCTCTGCGCGAGGTCGTCCTTGCACGGATGCGTCCCCGCCGCTATGCCGACGGCGCTGCAATACATCTGGTGAAAGAGCCTTCGAACGATATGTACCTGATCCGGAGCGGTCGAGTGCGGATGAGTACAGAGAGCTACGCCGGTGCCGAGGTCAGTTTCGCGGTTCTCCATCCGGGTGACTCTTTTGGCGGCATCGGAGTCGTCGACGGGATGCCGCACTTCATCAGCACTTATGCAGTAGGGGTCACCGAGCTGCTTGTATTGCACAAGCCGGACTTCGACGAGCTGACTGCCGCATATCCCGAGATCTGGCGCGCGCTGTGCCTGAATCTCTGCTATCGATTCCGGGTAACCTACGGCCTGGCGGTAGACGCCGCCGTGCTGACCCTCCAACAGCGGCTTGCCCGACTGCTGGCGCGGCTCGCATATACGAATGGCCAGAAGGACGATGCAGGGAGCACCGTCGTACCAGACATCTCCCACGAGGAGATTGCCCGAATGCTGGGTGCGACTCGCCAGGGTGTGAGCCGCGCGCTGAAGAGCCTGGAGGACGAGGGCAGTATCCAGCTGAGTTATCGCAGAATCCGCATCCACGACCTCGAGGGTTTTTCAGCAGCCTACGATAGCCTGGCCGGCGGCGAAAGCGTCGTCCCGGACTACGGTAAGCCGGGCTACTAAGCAGGAGCACGCCAGACCCCAACCGCCGGCAATGAACCGGCAGAGTGGAACCGACGCCCTCCCGCCTTCAGTATCGGGTGGCTCGAGAGTCTTCCGGCATCTGACGTTGGTCCGATTTTCGAACAGCTCGTAGCCAGAGTTTCGGAGCCTCGGAGTTCGATTCCTGGCTTCTCTTCGCAAGCTTACTCGGGGTCAGACGGCCGAGTGACCCGTGTGGGCCGCCCGATACGGCGCCCCGGGGAGACCGGTAGTCGACAGCGGACCGATCGAGATCA
>JAHEAZ010000021.1 GCA_024642505.1 Gammaproteobacteria bacterium | reverse complement strand
GGCTTTCCGCAGCTGGTGACAGCCTTCAGCGAACTGGCGCAGGGAGCGGGGCCGGTGCTCAAGTTACACGCCGGCGACGCCATAACCGGCGACCTTTATTTCACGCTGTTCGGCGGCGAGGCCGACGCGGACCTGATGAACCAGGTCTGCTTTGACGCCTTCGAGGTCGGTAACCACGAATTCGACGCGGGCGACATCGGGCTCAAGCGCTTCCTCGACTTCCTGAGCAAGCGCACCTGGGACTGCAACACCCCGGCACTAGGCGCCAACGTTCAGCCGGCGGCCGGGGCGTCGCCGCTGGCACGCTTCGCGGCACGCGACTACCTGCTGCCGCGCGTGGTCCTGGAACGCGGCGGGCGCCGCATCGGTATCGTCGGCATCGACGTGGCCGGCAAGACCAAGGCCTCCTCCAGCCCCGACGCGGGTACGCAGTTTCTCGACGAGGCTACGACCGCGCAAGCGCAGGTCGATCAGCTGCACGCCGAGGGGGTGGACATCGTCATCCTGCTGACCCACGTCGGTTACCAGAGGGACCTGGAGCTGGCGCGGTCGCTGTCGGGCGTGGACGTGATTGTCGGCGGCGACTCCCATTCCCTGTTGGGTAGTGAGTTCGAGGCCTTTGGGCTGACGGTCGAGGGCCCGTATCCGACCGACGTGCGCAATGCGGCAGGCGAGCTGGTCTGCGTGGCGCAGGCCTGGCAGTACACCTGGGTGATTGGCATCCTTGATGTCCGCTTCGACGCCGCGGGCCGCGTGACCGACTGCGGCGGGCACCCGGTCCTGCTGCTGGGGGACGACCTGCGTCGCGACGGGACGGCGCTTACCGGACCCGCCAGGGACGCTGCCCTGGCACGCATCGACGCCAGCCCGGCGTTGCACCGCTTCGCGCCCGACCCCGATGCGCAACGCGTGCTGGATGTCTATCGCCAGCAGATCCAGCAGTTTGCCGGCGAGCAGGTCGCAACCGTGCCGGAGCGACTCTGCCTGCGGCGCGTTCCGGGCCATCATGACCGCAGCCGCGATGGCGCGCCGGGCTGCGCTGCGGTAACCGATACCCAGGGTGGGTTGATGCAGAGCTTCACCGCCGAAGCACTGCTGGCGCAGGCAGCGCGCTACGGCGGCGCGGATATCTCGATCCAGAACGCCGGCGGCGTGCGCAACGGCCTCGCCCAGGGCAACTTCACCGTCGGCGATGCCTATCTGGCCTTGCCATTCAAGAACACCCTGGTACGCCTCGAAATGCGCGGCAGCGAGTTGCGCGCAGTGCTCGAGGAGGCGATCGACTATTTCCTCGCGGACCTGAGCGCCAACACCGGCGCCTATCCCTATGCCGCGGGACTGCGCTGGAAGGTGGACCTGACGCGAAGCCGCGAACAGGGCCGGATCGACGGGATCGAATTCTGGAGCGGCGCGAGCTGGGAGCCGTTCGATGACGGACGCACGTATCGCGTTGTCGCCAACGACTATATCGCGGCGGGCCGCGACGGCTACGCCGGCCTGGCGAGCGTCACCGGGGAGCGTCGCGAGGACACGTTCCTCGACTATGCGCAGGCACTGGTGGACTACGGGCGTGAGCTGGGCGTCCTGCGCGCGCCACCGCCGGAGCGTCGCAGCACGCAACGTTTCCGCGACCTGGACGGCAGGGACTACGCGCCAGACTGAGGCGGTCTCCCATCGCTGCAGACGTTGCTGCATCCCCGGCCCGGCGCTGACTTCGGAGTCAGGGCCAGTAGGGCTTGCGCAGCTCCCGCTTCAGCAGCTTGCCGTTCGGGTTTCGCGGCAGGTCGTCGCGGAACTCGATGCGCGCGAGCCGTTGTTGCTTGCCGAGCCGCTGGTTGGCCCAGCTCCTGAGGGCTTCGGGGTCAGTGTCGTCGTGGCCGCCGCGCAGCATGACCAGCCCCAGCGGCGTCTCGCCCCATTTCTCTTGCGGGATGCCGATGACCGCGCAGTCGAACACGGCGGGGTGACTCTTGAGCACGGCCTCGATGTCGGCCGGAAAAATGTTCTGGCCGCCGGAGAGGATCATGTCCTTCTTGCGATCGACGATGTAGAGGTAGCCGTCGTCGTCCAGCCGGCCGATGTCGCCGGTGCGAAGCCACGGCCTGCCCCGCTCGTCGTGCCACAGTGCCTCAACCGTCGCATCGGGGCGATTGTGATAGCCGCTCATCACGAAGCGCGACCAGCCACAGATCTCGCCTGACTCGCCGACGGGGACCTCGTGGCCATTGTCGTCGATGATCCTCAGGTCCGTGCCGGGGATCGGCTTGCCGACCGAGGCGGTCTTTGGCTCCACGTCCTCGGGGTCGAGGGTGGTGATGATCCCCTCGGTCAGGCCATACAGTTCGGTGAGCTCGCAGTCGAAGTCGCGTGCCGCGCGGCGCTTCAGGTCCACGTGCATCGGCGAGCCGACCGTGCACATGTGCTTCATGGAACTCACATCATGGTGACCAAAGGCGGGATCCTCGACGATCTTCTGGAACTGTAGCGGCACCATGGCGACGTGAGTGCAGCGATGCCGCTCGATTTCCGCCAGGAATTCCGCTGGATCGAAGTGCTCCATGACCACGATGCTGCCACCGGGCAGGAAGGCGCAGAGCATCGCGGCCCAGCTGATGTTGGAAAACAGCCCGACCGGGCAGATCGCAACCGCATTGGAGCCGTAGCGCAACGCGAGTCCGACGTCGTAGGCCCACTCGATCCGTCGGCGGTGCGAATGGACGATGCCCTTGGGAAGTGCTGTGGTACCCGAGCTGTAGATGATGTTGCAGGGCTCGTCAGGAGCCGGTTCGACCGGACAGCGCTCCGCGCTGGCAGCCTCACGCCAGCCCTGGTAGTCGGTCCAGCCGGCGCTACCGTCGACGCAGACCCAGCCGCCCGCCACGACCTGGTTGAGTCGCGCGCGCATCCGCTCCAGCCGGTCTCGCTGCAGGGGCGTGGCGATCACTGCGCGGGCACCTGCGTCGGCGATCATCCGCTCGATGCCCGCGTCTGACACCGACAGGTTCAGCGGCACCACGCACACGCCGGCCTTCATCGCGCCGAACATGACCTCGACCATGGGGATGCCGTTGTTCATCAGTACCGCCACCGCGTCGCCGCGACCGAGGCCGAGGGCCAGCAGCGCGTTGGCGACCCGTTCGGTGCGCCGGTCGAACTCACCCCAGGTCAGGGTGGTGCTGCCGCAGGTGACGGCGGCGCGCTCGCGCCGCCAGCGACCGTTCAGGCGCAGGACATCCGGAATGAGGGGCACGGGGCCTGGAATCATGCGCGATCTCCTGGAAGCTCCGGTCGCGTGGCGCTGACCACGCCGGTGATGGACTCACTGCGCTGCATTACTGGATCCTCGTGGCTACACTAGTACGCCGCGCCTCAGCAGGCTTCCTACGTTAGTACTATTCCGCCGCATGGTCCTGGCGCCCACAACGGCCATGACAGTCGCCGGGAGGAACAGATGGCCAATGAACTGGCGGCGATGGTAGCCGCGGCGATTGCAGCATCGGGACTTGGTGCGGATGCCGGCGGCGTGCCTGCGGAGATTGTCGGCGAACCCTTGCGCAGAGTCTTTGATGGGTGCGCCGATGACCTGCTGACTGCGGGACTCGGGCTCGAGGGCCTGCGTGGGGATCCGCCGGCGTTCGCCAACCCGTTGGCGCCAACTGCGCTTGAGCTGCGCCGCCGGGCCATCTACACGGCCTACCGCGGCCTCGTGGACGTTACCGACGCCGGGGGCTTCGGGCGGCTGTTCGGTCCGCGCGGTGGTGTGGGTATCGCTGGCGTGGAATACCTGGTTGCGGTCCGCACCCCGGACGGCACTGGCACCACCACCGTGATGCTACAGGTCCCGGCCGGGTTTGATCTTCGCAAGCCCTGCCTTGTCGTCGTCTCGAGCTCGGGCTCGCGCGGTATATACGGTGCATTGCCAACCGCGGGTGAGTGGGGGCTCCTGCACGGTTGTGCCGTTGCCCACACGGACAAGGGCACGGGCGTCGGTTTCTTCGATCTCGACAGCGCTACCGGCTATCGCATCGACCTGGCCGCCACCACGGACGCTGGCGATCCACTGGTCACTTTCCGCCCGCGTGTCTCAGAGGCGCTCGACGCCTTCCGGAAACGGCACCCACATCGCATTGCCGTGAAGCACGCCCATGCGGGCAGCAACCCGGAGAGGGACTGGGGCCTCTACGTGCTGCAGGCCGTCAAGGTGGGCTTCGGGTTGCTCAACGTGGAATTCCCGGACGAGGCTGGCCGGGCGCGCTTCACGCGCGCCAACACGACGGTCCTGGCAGCGGGCGTATCGAATGGCGGCGGCGCGGTGCTGCGTGCGATCGAGCACGATGATGAAGGGCTGATCGACGGCGCCGTCGTGTCAGAGCCCAATGCCCAGCCGAAGCCGGTCGAAGGCCTCGAGGTCCGTCAGGGATCGCGTCCCGCCGCGCGGGATATCGGGCGTCCGCTGCTCGATTACACCACGCTGCATTACCTGCTGCAGCCGGCCGCCGTGCTGGCGCCAGCGGATCCCGTCACGCCGCTCGCGGCGGTCAATCCGGTACAGCTGCCGCTGTGGCAACAGTGGGCGGCCGGCCTGGCGCAGCATGGCCTGGTGTCGGGCGATGACGCCGCGTCCCAGGGCCGCGACGCCCGCGCCAGGCTCGAGGCCGCAGGGCTTCTGCCCGAGGCGCTCGAGGCCGGGCCATCCAACGTACAGTTCGGACTGTGGCCGGCCGTCGCGGCGACCTACATCAGCGCACACGGACGCCTGCCCGTCGAGGCGCCCCCCTGCGGCATCACGTTTGCGGCGATCGGTGCGGAACTGAAGCCGCGGATACTAGGCCCGGAGGAACTGGCACGGCTGGCGGCCGATGGCGCAGGCGTGCCACCGACGGCCGGCATCCAGCTCGTGCTCGACGTACCCGGCACGAACGGCCTCGTTGCGTCCCTCGGCAGCCTCGAGTCCGCCCGCTGTTTCCGGGCGCTGGCCACCGGGCACTGGCCCGAGGGTGGCGCCTTGCCGGCGGACCTCGAGGAGCTTTCGCGGCGCGTTCGCGCCGGCATGGACGAAGTGCGCATGAGCGCTGCCCTGCGCGGCACTCCGGTGCTGATCCTCCACGGCAGGCGCGATGGGCTGGTGCCCGTCAACCACAGCTCCCGCGCCTACTACGGTCGGCATGTGATGCAGGGCGAATCGTCTGCGCACTACTACGAAGTCGAGCACGGCCAGCATTTCGACGCATTCATACCGCTGCTGCCAGGATGGAGCGCCAGTTTCGTGCCGATGCAGCCGCTGCTCGTGGCGGCGATGGAGCGCATGCATCGTCACCTGACTGAAGGCGCGACCCTGCCGCCGAGCCAGGTCGTACGCTCCTTTCCGCGCCGCGCCGGCGAGAATGGCGTCGAAGCCCTGTGGAAGACGAACCTGGGCGTCCTGGAAGACGAACCGGGTGCCAATGCGATCCGGCTGACGGGCATTACACTGCAGGTGCCGGACTAGGAGAGCGCCGTTGATTGACCTCTACACCGCCGCTACGCCGAACGGGCACAAGGTATCCATCGTGCTCGAGGAACTCGTGTTGCCGTATACCCTGCACAAGGTGGAGCTGTCGGCGCTCGAGCAGCGCAAGCCGGAGTTCCTGAAGCTGAACCCTAACGGCCGCATCCCGGTCATCGTCGACCGGGACGCCGATGATTTCGCGGTGTTCGAATCTGGCGCGATCCTGATCTACCTGGCCGAGAAGACCGGCCGGCTGATGCCTCCGGACCCGAAGGGGCGGTCGCTCGTCATTCAGTGGCTGATGTTCCAGATGGGTGGTATAGGCCCGATGATGGGGCAAGCCAACGTCTTCTACCGTTACTTCCCGGAAAAGATCCAGGCGGCCATCGACCGTTACCAGGGCGAGGTGCGGCGCCTGTTCCATGTGCTCGACGGCCGGCTCGCGGACCACGAGTACCTCGCCGGCGACTACTCCATTGCGGACATCGCCAACTGGGCCTGGGCTCGAACTCACAAGTGGTCAGGCGTATCGATCGACGGCCTGCCGCACCTGGCCCGCTGGCTGGATCAGCTTGCCGCACGGCCGGCCTGCCAGCGCGGCATCGAGATCCCGCCGCGGCCGGTGAGGGTAGACGATGGCGACGCCGCCAGGAAGTTCGCCGAAGAGGCGCGCAAGATGGTGGAATTCGGGCAGGACAAGGACTAGTCAACAAGAAAGGGGACTGTCCCCTTTCTTAGTGGAGGCCCAGGGCCTCGAGCATGCGCCGGACGGTGACCAGCTGCGCACCGTCGCGGGTGGCGTAAGCGGCGCCGGTATAGCCCCACCAGTCCCAGCAGCCCTGGGGGTTAAAGGGCATGAACACACTCTTGGCCGCCTGCGGATAGAGCACCACGATGTCGTTCGACTCCGCCCAGTCGTTGTAGCCGGCGTTCCGCACGAAGGCCTTGCCGACGAAGGAAGTGCCCTGCCGGCAGCCGTGGAAGGCCACGTGAATCCTGCATGCGGCACCTTTCTCGCATCGCTTCGGGACATAGACAAAACCGAAAGGCTCGAGTGTGGACAGTGCGGCAGACTGGGCATAGCGGTGCTGGTCAAACGCCCGCAGCCTGTCGCCGGAGGCTTTGCCGCGCGGCTGGAGCGGGCCGTAGAGTTGCTCCAGCAAGCGGCCGGCCGCGTCATAGTCGCAGTCGTTGAGCCAGGGTTCGGCAGACGTGTCGCAGGCTATGCCGTCGTCGAGCGTCGGGAAGCCGTGTGCCGCGGCGACGCCGGTCTCGTAGCGGATGTTCTCGGCCGGCATGAAAGCCCGGTAGAACCCGACCAACGCGTCACTGACCGGACGGCCAACCTTGGTGTCCTTGCTGCCATGAAAGACCCACACGCGGTCGGCAGCCAGGCCGTTCAGGTCGTCAATCGTGTCGGCCGCGGCGGCTTTGCGGGCGGCGGCGACCAGCGCAGCGGTATCCGGCGCAGGATCCACGCCCTTCATGCACTCGCCAAGCGCGCGGGTGACGGATTCCTGCGCGCAATACCAGGGGCCCGCGGAAACAATGCCGGCGCCGGCCACCTTGCCCGAGTAGGCAACCTGGTACTGCACGGCCATGTAGCCGCCGGAGGAAACGCCCGATACGGTCAGGCTGTCCGGGTCAAGCTTCAGCGCGGGCAGGGCATCGGCCGCGAGCGCCGGCCACGAACAGGACATTGCAGCCAGAAAGCCGATGATGCGTCGCATGTCGTCCCCCGCGGCCTGCAGGCCAGGCTGGCAGCCTATCAAAGGCGTGCGCTCGTGGCCCGGGCATGGTTCGGTCTTCTGGATGGAGCTGCCATACGGCGTCGCAACCGTGTCACCTGCGTCCAAGATCATCGACGTTCAGCCTGCGGGCGGCCTGGAGGGCTTGCGCGGGCTGTGCATCGACAATGATCCGGTGGCGCTGAAGGGGCTCGTCTTGCTGCCCGAGACCTGGGGCTGCGGCGTGCTGGGGCACGCGGGCGTCGCGGAGCTCATCGCGGGTGGAGGCGTCGCCAGTTTCACGCCGGAACTGCTGCTGGCGGACTACCACCTCGGGGGCGTAGCGGCGCCGGCGTCGATGGTGTCGGCCGATGGCAACGATCAGGTGCGCGCCGGACTCGCCTGTACTGGACAACGCGATGGTTTCACCGGCGGTGGACCGCGGCTAGAATCATCGGTCATCCGCCTGGCTTCAGTGGCGGATTCGCAATTCGAAACCACGTTCTTTCCGACCTATGTGTGTGAGTGATCTCACCACCATGGAGGCTCCATGAAGGCAGACAAGTTGCTTGCGATCACGTCCCTCGTGCTGGGAATGGCTGGCTGGATTCCCGCCGCTGCGGCCGACACCGCTGACGCGATGTGCGAGGCACGTAAGGACGGCGATACCCGTAAGGGTGCCTCCGGGCCGTGCAGCTTCTCGCAGCGTCAGGGCTATGTGTCCATCGACCTTCGCAATGGCGAGACCTGGGAGCTGAGCCCGGGCAACAAGGCTAATCACTACCGCGACCAGAAAGGCAACCAGGTCGTGCGCACCGTCGAGGGTGGCGACCACATCTACAAGTGGCCACACCGCAAGATCATCGTCAGTTTCAACCAGCAGCACGGGCACAACGGCGGCGACTACGAGAATCACAATAACCACGGCGGCAACCCGGCGGGTTACGGCCAGACGCCTCATGAATTGCGCGACCTGGTCGACGGCGGTTATGTGGGCGGCGAGGTTGCAGACGAGATGAGTCGGCGCGGCTACCACAGCGTGCGAGACGAAGTCGCGGGCAACGATGTCTATAGCTACTACAAGGGACACGGCAACTGCGTGACGGTCCGCCTCGACCGCGAGCGCCATGTCCGTTCCATCATTTCGGGCCCTGAATTCGACTGCCAACGCTGAATGCATGCTTCAGGGGAAGCAGTCATGCTGACGCGAACCATCGTTGCGGTTTCCGCTTCCGCGGTACTTGGCGCCTGTGGCAACAAGGAAAGCCCACCTGCGGATCCGCCCGAGACAGCCGGTTCTTCTCCGCCGGCCGTGGCAGAACAGGGCGACAGGGTGGTCTACGACGAGACGCTGGAGTACGCCGGCATCACCTTTCGCGTGGCTGCGACCGGCGATGGCTCGATTGGTACGGTGACCATCACGCCGTCTGGTCTCGAGATCGACAATGGCCCGATCACCCGCGAAACCGACGGCCAGGTGGTGCTGGCCGAGATTGCCGACCTCAACATCGACAACTCGCCGGAGATCTATGTCTACACCCAATCCGCGGGAAGCGGCTCCTACGGCGGGCTGATCGCCTACGCTGCCAACGACCGCAAGTCGCTGAGTGAGATCTATCTGCCGCCGGTTGCGGAAATTCCGCAAGCCTCCACCGGCTATATGGGCCACGACGAATTCCGGGTGGTCGAGAGCACGCTTGTGCAGCGCTTCCCGGTCTATAAGCAGGGGGATACCAACGCGGAACCCACCGGTGGCACTCGCCAGTTGCAGTACAAGCTGGCCAAAGGCGAGGCTGGCTGGGTGCTGCGGGTCGATCGCGTCGTCGAGTACTAGCCAGAGAGCAATCAATCAGCCGCGTTGCCTCGGTAATCCGACCAGCGCTCACCGCCGCTCACGCGTCGTAGCCGACGGCAAGGTGGTGTGATCCCAGGGTGGGTTGCGGAGACTCGCGGCCATGAAATCGATGAAGGTCCTTACCTTCGCGGCCAGCAGCCGCCGCGCCGGATAGACCGCGTAGACTCCGAGTTCGGGTGCGCAATAGTCGTCGAGTGCAGGTTCGAGTTCGCCGCGGGCGATCGACTCGTGAACCATGAACGCGGGCAGCTGCACCACCCCCAGTCCGCTTGATGCCGCGCGCAGCAGCGCCTCCCCGTTGTTGGCGCGTAGCCGGTGACGGATCCGGACATTGCGCGCGGCGCCGGAGGCATCGACGAAACGCCACTCGTCGCTGGTCGAGGAATACACGTAATGCAGCGCGTCGTGCCTGGCAAGATCTTCAGGCGCGGCCGGCTTCCCTCGCTCCTGCCAGTAGGCCGGGGCCGCGCAGACGATCATGCGGGTGGAAGCGAGGCGTCGGGCGCTCAGCGACGAGCTCGCCAGCGTGCCGATGCGAACGGCGAGGTCGTAGCCCTCCTCGACGATGTCGACGGTGCGGTCATTGAATGACAGGTCCACCACGACGCGAGGATGCTGCTGCATGTAGCCGCCGAGCTGCGGAGCAACGTAACGAACCCCGAACGCCAGTGCGCAGGTCACACGGAGTGTGCCGCGCGGATCCGCAAGCTGCGACGAGGCGAGCTCTTCAGCTTCCTCCAGGTCCGCCAGGATTTGCGTGCAACGCTCGAGGTAGGCGGTACCGGCCTCGGTCAGGCTGACCCGGCGGGTGGTGCGATTCAGCAGCCGCGCCCCCAGGTGATCTTCCAGCTGAGCGACATAGCGGGTCGCCATACCGCGTGAGACGCCCAGGCGCTCGGCCGCCGCCGTGAAGCTCCTATGTTCCGCGACCCGCGCGAAGGTCCGCATGCAGCCGATCAGATCCAAGGTAGGCGCTCACCGTATAATTGACAAATTAGGACCAATCAATTGCAAAAAACCTAGTTTATCACCGATATGGTTATCAGTAAGGTTTCATGCGACGCGTGGCCGACGTGGCGCGCGACCCAATCAGGAGACTCCGCATGAACCAAGATCACGCCATGACCGCCGCGTTGGTGAACCGCCTTGCGCTTGGCACGATGTTCCTCTCGCACGGGCTGCTGAAGATCTTTGTCTTCACCGTGCCGGGCACGGTCGACTTCTTCCAGTCGATCGGCTTCCCCGGCTGGACGGCCTACCTGGTCATCCTGGCCGAAGTCGCCGGTGGCGTTGCCCTGCTGCTAGGGGTGCGCACCCGCCTGGTGTCGGTGGCACTGCTCCCCGTGCTGCTGGGAGCGGCCTTTGTCCACTGGGGTAACGGCTGGGTGTTCTCGGCGCCGAACGGCGGCTGGGAGTACCCGGTCTTCCTGGCGCTGTCCACCGTCGTCCAGGTACTGCTGGGTGACGGATTCTATGCACTCGCGCCCGAGAGGCGCGGCGACCTGCGGCAGGACTACGCCGCCGAAGCCGCCTGAGTCATGATGCCGGCCCGGTGCACACGAACCGGGCCGGCGTGCTGGTGCAGCCCACAGTGGAAACGCAACCGATGAACAGGATGCCGCCGGTCTTCGTCTCACATGGTTCGCCGCTGCTGGCGGTCGAGCCGGGGGACGTCGGGCCCATGCTCGCTGGCCTTGGGGTGGAGTTGCCCCGGCCCGAGGCAATACTCGTCGTCTCCGCGCACTGGGAAGCCCCGGAGCCAACGGTCAGCACGTCCCCGCGACCGCGAGTCATTCACGATTTCTACGGCTTTCCGCCAGCGCTCTACGATCTTGGCTACGATGCGCCTGGCGCGCCGGCGCTCGCCTTGCAGGCGTCCGGACTGCTGCAGGATGCCGGGATGGCGCCGCGCCTTTCCAGCAGCCGTGGCCTCGACCATGGCGCGTGGATGCCGTTGCGCTATCTGTACCCGATAGCCGATATTCCCGTCACCCAGCTGGCGATTTCGCCCGCGCACGGCGCCGCGTTTCACCTCGGACTCGGCCATGCCCTGGCGCCGCTGGCGGCTGAAGGTGTGCTCATCCTGGGTTCGGGCGGGCTCACCCATAACCTCGGTGCGTTCCACGGGCAAGCCGCTGATGCGCCGGCGCCGGACTGGGTTACGGAATTCGCCGACTGGGCCGCCGAATCGCTGGCGTCGGGCGACGCCGGCGCGCTGGCCGACTACCGCGTGCGCGGGCCGCAGGCTGCCAGGAATCATCCGACCGAGGAGCATTTCCTGCCGCTGCTGGTTGCACTCGGCGCAGCGGGCGAGGGGGCAACGGGCCGTCGGGTCCGGGGCGGCGTGACCCACGGCGTGCTGGCGATGGATGCGTTCGTGTTCGAGGACTCGTCCGCGTGATACTTTTCGACCCCGGCCGCAATGGCAGCTATTACGCGTATTCGTCATGTTGTTCGAACCGGGTCGGCACGAAACATTGTCCGTCGGGTCCTGGGACCCGGCCGTGGCGGAGGCGCAGGTTCATTCCATCGTCGCGGACCTCGAGCGCAAGCTGGACGGCGAAAGTGTTTGGCCGATCCACCCCCTGGATGCGGATATCGAGTCCGCGGCCAGCCACAAGTCCCTGTACCTCGGCGCCGCCGGGGCGATGTGGGCGATGTGGTACCTGGCGCGCCAGGGCGCCGTGCAGCTTGAGGTCGAGCCGGCGCAGCTGATCGAGCGGGTCCACGACAATTATCTGCTGGCACCCGACACCGGCGAGGTCGTGCCGTCCTACTACCTCGGTGAAGTCGGCATCCTGCTGATCCTCTGGCGGATGACCGGCAGCGCCGCTGCAGCGGACCGTCTGCACCAGTTGATCCGTGAAAATATCCCGAACCCGACCAACGAGGCGCTGTGGGCGGCGCCCGGCACGATGGTCGGCGCCCTGCACATGCTCGACTGGACCGGAGAGGATCGCTGGCGGGGCCTGTACCTGGAGAACGTCGAGCAACTATGGGACACCTGGCTGCCCAGTCCCCATGCCGATTGCTACCTGTGGACGCAGGATCTGTACGGAAGCGTCGTGCAACTGCTGGGCGCAGGTCACGGCTTTGCCGGTAACGTCTATCCCCTGTTGCGCGGCGCGACCCTGTTGCCGGCGGACAGGCGCGAGACGCTCTACCAGCGGTGCCTGCAGACGCTTCGGGTCTCGGCGCTGACCGACGATGACTGTGTCAACTGGCCACCGGGCGTTGGTCCCTCGCGGCCCGGTCGAACCGCAGTGCTGGTGCAGTGGTGCCACGGCGCACCCGGCATCATCACCGCGACTGCGGACTTCCCGCGCGGCTGGTCTGCCGGAATGGACGAACTGCTGCTGCAGGCCGGTGCCACGACCTGGCAAGCCGGTCCACTGTCCAAGGGCTACGGCTTGTGTCACGGCACCGCCGGAAACGGTTACGCTTTCCTGAAGCTTCACGCGCGTACAGGAGACCCGACCTGGCTCGAGCGGGCACGGGCCTTTGCCATGCATGCCATTGACCAGCGCGAGCGCATGCGCCAGGAACATGGCATGGGACGGTATAGCTTGTGGACCGGTGACGCGGGTCTGGCGGTCTACCTGTGGCACTGCCTGGAGGGCGGCGGCGGGATGCCCGGGCTCGACATCCTCTGATCGGTCAGCCAGCTCAGTCGAGCGCCAGCTGATCCGAGTCCTGGATCTCGAGCTCACAGAACACCAGCGACGCCTGCGTACGCCGAGCTTGGCCAGCGCCGCCGAGACAATCATGACCGCGGTACCCGGGTACTGGCTCCTGAGCCAGGCAGGCGGCGCGAACCAGCGGGTGGTCATCGGCAATCAGGACTTTCATCTCAGCGGCCGGCCGACGCAATCACGTCGCAGACGGCAGTGATTGCTGTCCCGCGGGTCGAGGACCTGCGCCAGGCGGCGCCCACCATGCGGGATGGCGATGGTGGCGAAAACGGACGGTACTCGAGACCCCGGGCGCTGGCGATCGGGCCTTCCGCGGCAAGTCGGGGCAGGAGCGTCACGCCGTGCCCCGCGGCAACCATCTGCCGCAGCGTCTCCAGGCTGGTGGCGCGGAAGTCCTGCTCCTCGCTCAGCGCAACCGTGCCGCAGACCTCGAGTGCCTGGTCGCGCAAGCAATGGCCCTCTTCCAGCAGCAGGATCTTCTCGCCGGCAAGGTCGGCGGGCTTCAGGCGCTTGCGCGCGGCGAGCGCGTGATTGCGCGGCATCGCCACCACGAAAGACTCCGCAAACAGCGAGCGCGTCTCCAGCCCGCTGGTGTCCGCCGGCAGCGCCAGGATCGCCAGGTCGAGCTCGCCGTCGCGCAGCTTCTGCAGCAGCGGTCCGGTCTGGTATTCGTACAGCATCAGCAACAGATCCGGCAGCTGGCGCCGGAGCTTCACGGTCACCCGCGGCAACAGGTAGGGAGCGATGGTCGGGATCAGGCCGACCCGCAGCCTGCCGGTCAGCGGATCACGACTGGCGCGGGCGAGTTCGCGGATGTCCGCGGCCTCCTGCGTGACGTGGCGCGCCCGTTCGACGATCAGCCGGCCGACTTCGGTCAGTGACACCTTCTTTGGCTGGCGCTCGAACAGCTGGACTCCGAGGTAGTCCTCCAGCTTCTTGATCTGGGCGGAAAGGGTCGGCTGGCTGACGTGGCAGCGCTCGGCTGCTTCGCCGAAGTGTCCGGTCTCGGCCAGCGCCACGAGGTATTGCAGGTCGCGGAGGTTCATTGGTCTGCCGATTGACAACGTCTATGGTAATGATCCGGTCAATCCGTCGTGTAAATCAAGGGACAGTGGTAAACCGGGGACAGTGTACTTATATCGGCGCTACGCCACGGTTGCCGAGTGATGGCCCTGATATAAGTACACTGTCCCCGGTTTACAATCGGCGGATGCTCAACGACACGGCGCTCACGCGCCTGGATACACGTTTTCCGTTCAAGCGGGCGGTCATTACCGGCGGTGCCAGCGGGCTCGGCTACGCTACGGCGGAACTCCTGGCCAAGCGCGGCTGGAGGCTGGCGCTGCTCGACTGTGACCGGGCCAGGCTCCGCGAGTCGATCCGCAGCCTGGCTGACCTCGGGGCGAGCGATGTTTCCCCGCACGAGGTGGACACCGGTGACGAAGTCGCCGTGCAGGCAGCGATCGACCTGTTCGCCTCGCGCCATGATGGCCTGGACTTCGCGCTGAATGCTGCCGGCGTCGCCGTGGCCGGACGCTTCCTGGAAACGCCGCCCTCTGACTGGGAGTGGATCCTGCGGATCAACGTGCTCGGTGTGGCCAACAGTTGTCGTGCCGAGCTGCCGCACATGTTGGCGTCCGGCGGCGGATTGATTATCAATGTCGCGAGCGCGGCGAGCTTCGTCAGCGGCGCCGACATGAGCGCTTACAACGCCAGCAAGGCCGCCGTCGTGGCGCTGTCAGAGACGCTGGAGCAGGAGCACCGCCGTGACAACATCCAGGTGACCTGCGCGATGCCCGGGTTCTTCCGCACCCGCCTGCTCGAGCACGCGCGTGCGCCGGATGGCGCGCTCGGCACGGCGAAAAAAATCATGCACACGTCCGGGCTCGAGGCGGAGCCTGTCGCTCTCGAGATCCTGACCGGCGCCGCGGCCGGCAGGACCTACATCGTGCTGCCTCAGGAGTACCGCTTCCTGTGGCGCTTCAAGCGCCTGGCGCCAGTCTCTTTCCAGCGCTTCATGATCCGCTTCCGCGAGAGGAAGGAGGCACGGGCTCGCAACCGCGATGGCGGTTCCTAGGTACATGCCGGGGCGCGGCTTAAGCCAGCCCTAAGCTGTGGCTCCGAGACTGTCGCCATACGCACAGTCACGGGGGACCAGAAATGCGTACCGTAAATCTGCTGGTTGCAATTGCCGCCATGGCCGGGATCGTCACGGGGCAGGCCCAGGCGTGGGAGGCGCTGCCCGACAAGGCGCCTGAGCCGGCCGACAACCCGACCACCGTGGCCAAGGTGGAACTCGGCAAGATGCTGTACTTCGATCCGAGGTTCTCGTCTACCGGGTCGGTGTCATGCTTCTCCTGCCACAACGTCATGGAAGGCGGCGACGATCACATGCCGACATCGATCGGCGTGCACGGCCAGAAAGGTGGACGCAACGCGCCTACGGTCTGGAACGCCGCCTTCCACTCGGTGCAATTCTGGGACGGCCGCGCGGCCAGCCTGGAGGACCAGGCCAAGGGGCCGCCGGTGAACCCGATCGAAATGGGTATGACGAGCCTTGGTGCAGTCATCGACCGGGTCCGGGCGATTCCCGGCTACAAGCCCTACTTCGAGGCAGCGTTCGGCCCGGGCGAGGTGGTCACGATGGACAATGCCGCCAAGGCCATTGCCGCCTACGAGCGGACGCTCATCACTCCGGGCAGCGCCTATGATCGCTTTGCGAAAGGTGAGACCGCGGCGCTTACCGCCGGGCAGCAGCGCGGCATGGAAGCACTCCAGGCGGTGGGCTGCACCAGCTGCCACCAGGGGCCGGCCTTCAACGGACCAGCGCTGCCGATCGGCACCGGTTTCTTCATGAAATTCCCGACCATCGCCGGCAGCCCGTACGTTACCAAGTATGATCTTGTCGCCGACGACGGCCGCTTTGTCTCAACTTCGGCTGAGGGCGATCGCCACTTGTGGCGGGTGCCGACGCTCAGGAATCTCGAGTTCACGGCGCCCTACATGCACAACGGTGCGGTCAAGACGCTGCCCGAGGCCGTGCGGGTGATGGCCTCGACGCAGCTTGGGCAGACGCTCGACGATCAGCAGGTCGACGAGATGGTCGCGTTCCTGATGTCACTATCCGGGCCATTCCCGCTGCAGACGATGCCGCGCCTGCCAGCGACGCCGGGCGATCTGCTCGACTAGCACGAGCCGGCGGCTTCCCCCCGCTGCCGGCCCACTCAGGGCGGCTGGCCTCTCTGGGTCAGCCGCTCTTCTTGCTGATGATCGACACTGACGATCCGATTCGAACAGCTGTTCAAGCCGTGTCGCCGAGGTCCGGGAAGTCGCCATGATCTTCTCTCGGCCGATCAGGCGGAATGCATGTTGCCGGTCACTCGATGGTTCGCCATTGTCCCTCGCGCCGTGGGTCTGCCGCACCCTCGAGCGTGTTTCCGGTGCGAACCACGACAACGTGTAGCCCCGATTCCTCGCCGCGCCCGGACTTGATCTCGACCCCACGCGCAGCCAGCGCCGCCAGCACGGCCGGCGAGAACTTCGGCGCCTCGCCGAAGTGGTTGCTGCCCGAGGCGATGAGGTTCGGCAGGTCGATGGCCCGCTGTATCGGCAGGTTCCACGCCAGCAACCCGACCAGCGTCTTGGTGTTGTATGCCAGGATGGCCGAACCACCGGGTGAACCCAAGGCCGCGACCAGCCTGCCGTCCCGGTCGAGCACGATGACGGGCGACATGGACGAGCGCGGTTGCTTGCCGCCGGCAATCGCGTTGGCCACCGGCCTGCCAGCCTCGACCGGCACGAAGGAAAAATCCGTCAGCTGGTTATTCAGGAAGAAGCCGCCGACCATACGCCCGGATCCGAAAACACTTTCGACAGTCGTCGTCATCGACACGGCGTTGCCCGCGGCGTCGACCACCACGAAGTGGCTGGTTCCGCCAGGCTCGCGTGTCGCATCCTGGCCACGCTTGAAACCCGGGGGTGTACCGGGTTCGGGTGGCGGGCCGGCGCGCTCGCCTATGAGCGCTGCACGCGATGCGACGTAGTCGGGATCGAGCAGGCCCTTCACCGGCACTTCGACAAACTTTGGGTCGCCAACATAGTGGTCCCGGTCGGCGTACATCAGCCGACTCGCCTCGGCGAACAGGAACCAGGCCTGCGGATCGTCCGGGCCGCGCTCGGCGATGTCGGTGTGGTCCAGGATCGCCAGCACCTGCAGCAGCGCCACACCGCTCGACGGTGGTGGTGGCACACACACGAGGTAGACGCGATACGGGCCGCAGATGGGCTCGCTGACGCGTGGCTGGTAACCGTCGAAATCGGCCTGCGTCAGGGTTCCCGGCAGTGGTTCGGCATGCGTTCGCTCGATGATACGGGTCGAGTAGGGGGGGCTCAGCAGCGTACGCGGTCCACCGGATGCCAGTGCGCGCAGTGTCGCGGCGTAAGCAGGATTGCTGAATGAATCGCCAGCCTGGATGCGCCGGCCGTCCGGGTGCGTGAACAGTGCCCGCGCGTCCGGGAGGTTGGCTTGTGGGTAGTTGCTGTTGGCGAATCGCCCAAGGCGGCCCGGCACCCTGAAGCCTTCATCGGCGGCGCGGATGGCTGGATCAAACAGTTCGGGCCAGGGCTTCTTGCCAAATCGCTGGTGGGCGGCGCCGAGCATGGCCACGGCGCCGGGGACTCCGGTCGAGCGGCCGCTGGTGACCGCGTCGACAAACCTCATCCGCTTGCCATCCGGATTCAAGAACATGTCAGGCGTAGCGCCAGCGGGCGCGGCCTCGCGGCCGTCGAAGGCAGTGACCTGGCCGGTCGCTGCGTCGTAGTACATCAGGAAGGCGCCACCACCCAGGCCGGAACTCTGCGGTTCGACTAACCCCAGCATGGCCTGCACCGCGACCGCCGCATCCACCGCGCTACCGCCGGACCGCAGGATCTCGAGGCCCGCCTCGACCGCATACGGGTTGGCAGCTGCGACCCCGGCGTTCCAGGTAGCAGCGGGTGCCGGGGATGCCGGACGCAGCGCCGCAGGCTGGCAAGCCGCAAGGGCGAAGGCGCTGGCGGCGTACAGAAACATGGTTCGCAGGGCGCGGAGGTCGGCTCTCGGCATGCGGAATCCTCAACGTCCGGAGTCCGCGATTCTAGCCGCAGCGGGATTGCCAGGGTGGATTTGGATCGTCCAGCCGGCGCCCGGGCTTGACACTCAGCCAGCGACGGACACCATACGGGATCTCACCTCGAATGGGGTACGAATCATGAAGCTCGGAATCGGGGCCGTATCACTGGTTTGCCTCGGCCTCGGGGTGGGAGTTCCCGCGGTCGCCCACGCCGCGGACGTCGGCCTGCCGGCGACCCTGGCGGCGGCACTGGAAGGCGCGGAACTGGATACCGCCGACGGGTGGGCATTTCGCCAGACCCAGGCTGTCCAGGCCCTGAATGAGCCCGCAATGACCGCGGTCACGCGCTGGGACCCGTCGCAGCCTGCCGGAGAGCAGTGCACGCCGGTGGCGGTCACCAAGGAGGGCAAGCCAGACAGAGACGAGGACCCCTGCGAGGGTGAACACGACCGCGAGCTGTATGGCGAGCTGCACCCCCTGCTCGAAGACGCGCTGATCGAGACGGTCTCCGAGGACGACCAGCTTGCCGTCTATCGCATCGAACCGAAGGACAAGGACCACGGTTTCAGCATGGGCGGGCGGCACGTCGACATCGGCGACGATGGTTCGAAGAACCTGCGCGGCACGGTGCATGTCGTGAAGGCCGGCCCCGGTGCACCCTACGTCGAGCGCCTGGAATTCACGCTGAAGGAGCCCTCAGGGAACATGCTGGCGAAGCTCAAGCGTCTCGACATCGTCTATACATACGGGCCCGACCTGGCGAGCGGCGCCAAGCTGCTGCGGGGTCTTGAGGTCAACCTGAACCTGACGGTGATCACGTTCTTCAATGTGTCTACCGATGTTTCGATGCGCTTCGACGAATACCGCAAGCTGAAATGAGCCCCTGTCCGGAGGATAAGCCGCAGTCCATGCGGATGTCGGCCCTGGCGATGTGCCTGCTCTGCGCGCAGGCTTTCGCGGGTCCCGCCGCCGGGGAGGTGTGTGGTGCGCACGGGGTTGCCGTGCAGGTACTGGGCTCCGGCGGACCCGAACTCCGTGGCGAACGCGCGTCGACATCCTATGTCGTATGGCGCGAGGGCCGTGCGGTCGTGCTCATCGATGCCGGCGGCGGCAGCGCGCTACGCTTTGGCGAGTCTGGCGCGCGATTTCACGACTTGCATGCTGTGCTATTCACCCATTTGCACGCCGACCACAATGCTGACTTCCCTGCGTTGGTCAAAGCGAGCTTCTTCGAGGGGCGCGACGCCGACCTGCCGGTACTTGGACCCGGCGGAAACGCGCTGCTGCCTGCGACCGACCGGTTCCTTGAACTGCTGTTCGGCGAGCAGGGCGTCTATCCGTACCTGCACGCCATGCTTGATGGCTCCGCAGGCTGGAAGCTGGTGCCGCGGGTGGTGTCGCCCGAGGGTCAGTCCATCTGGAGCATGGACCTGCCTGGCAACCTCAGCATCGCAGCCGTACGCGTCGAGCACGGGCCGTTGCCGGCGCTCGCCTGGCGCGTCGATATTGGCGGCCTGAGCATCGCTTTCAGTGGCGACATGAATGGCCGGCTTGGCACGCTGGAAAGGCTGGCTGCCGATGCCGACCTGCTGCTGGCGCACCACGCCATCGGTGAGGCTGACGATGATTCCGTGGCCCGGCGGCTGCACATGCCGCCCTCGGAGATCGGGCGGATCGCCGCGGAGGCGAAGGTTCACCGGGTGGTACTGACGCACCTCATGAAGCGCAGTGAACTCGATCTCGAAGCCAACCTTGCAGCATTGCGCAAGCGCTTTGACGGGCCGGTAGAGGTCGCGACTGACCTGGCCTGCTATCCACTGGTGGCAGGCGGCACATGATGACTCCTGCCCGCGGGTGCCGGCCATCGCGTTGCCGCGGTAACCTGCACTTATGAAGCTCAACCAGGTAACGCTCAAGGCGCGCGATGTCGGCATCTGCGCGGAATTCTACGAGCGCCTCGGCTTCGTCCTGATCGTGGACAGCCGGCCGCGCTACGTCCGCTTCGAGAGTCCGGAAGGCGGCGCGACTTTTTCGGTGGAGCTCGCCGAACATCCGGCCGTCGGCGAGGGCCCCGAGGTGTACTTCGAGTGCGATGACCTCGACGCGACGGTCGAGCGGCTCAAGCATCGCGGCCTGGAGTTCGATCACGGCCCGAAGGACCAGCCCTGGCTGTGGCGGGAAGCGCGCCTGCGCGACCCAGCCGGCAACCTGATCGTGCTGTTTCATGCCGGCACAAACCGGCGTTTCCCCCCCTGGCGCGTGGACGGGTTGACAGCGCCACCCGGGGGAGGTTGACTGCAATCCGGAACCGGGGACGGCAGGACAACGACCATGGCAGCGGATATCAGGACGGAGACGGTGACCTACACGGCGGGCGGCGCAAGCCTGGTCGGCTACCTCGCCTGGGACGCCTCGCAGGCCGGGCCGCGGCCGGGCATCGTGGTGTTTGGTGAATGGTGGGGAGTCACGGAATACCTGAAGCGCCGCGCACGTCAGCTCGCGGAACTTGGTTACGTTGCGCTGGCGGCCGACATGTACGGCGGCGGCAAGACCGCTGCGGATGCGACCGAGGCCGGCCAGCTGATGAACGGCCTGTTCGCCGACATGGACGCAACCAGCGCCAAGGTGCGCACTGCCGTCGAGCAGCTGGGAAGGCGCCCGGAAGCCGATGCCGGTCAGCTCGGCGCGATGGGATATTGCCTCGGCGGCGCGCTGGCGCTGCATGCGGCACGCCTGGGCCTCAATCTCCACGGCGTGGTCAGCTTCCACGGCTCGCTTGGCAAAACCCATACCGCCAGCAAGGGCGACGTGAAGGCACGGGTACTCGTTTGCCACGGTGAGGACGACAGCTTCGTCTCGGCCGAGGAGCAGGCCGGCTTTCGCCAGGAAATGGATGAGCTAGGCGTCGACTACAGGTTCGTCACCTACCCGGGCGCCAGGCACGGCTTCACCAATCCGGATGCGACCGAAAACGGCCGTAAGTACGGCCTGCCGCTCGAGTACAACGAGACGGTAGACCGTGAGTCCTGGCAGGAAATGAAGTCGTTCTGGACGGAACTCTTTGGCTGAACGCTGTCGTCAGGAACCGCCGACATCCTCCTCTGCGCCGGCCCGGAGGGGATAGCCATGATCATCTCCCCGTGGCTCTGTCGAACTGTTGAAGGCCGTACAGGCGGGCAACGGTGGCGAAGAAGAAACCCCCGGACCAGGCGCACATCAGGATCCCGATCAGGCCTTCCATTGACGCCAGCAGCCGCCAGTCCTCCGGCGGTACGACATCGCCATAGCCAATGGTCGCGTAGGTCACCGCGCTGAAATAGAAGCTCATTTCCGGACCGGACATTACGCCGCGCCAGTTGTAGAACACGCCCCACACGGCGATCTCAACCAGGTGCGCCAGGATGGCCCAGACCGCCAGACGTGAGAGCAGCCAGGTGTCTCCAAGAAACGAGCGCTTCTCGCCGCTCCGGTCGAGGCGCAACTGGCGAATGCACCAGCCCAGGACCAGGCCGTGGATTGCCACGTTGAGCACCACCATCAGGACGCCGTCGAGTAATTGACGAATCATTGCAGGCCCTCGTCAGCAATTGCGCGGTATCGCCGTCCCTTCAGTCTGCCACGGCACGACGCCAGTCAGCGCGCGTGACCTGCCAGGCGCCGGCTTCGCGCGCCAAGGTCAGGTCGAACTCATAGACGTCTGCGGCCAGGTCCCAGGCCGCGGCGCTGTCCGTTTCCTGCCCAAGCATTCCGACGGTCGCGCGCAGGCGCGCGAGGCCGGTCGCCGGCAGTTCGATCTTGTCGATGCGTACCAGCAGGTGTATGGACTGATGCGCGACGAGGTAGCCACGCACGTAGCGCCGGATTTCCTCGGCGCCGTTGCCCTGGCCATCGCGGTAATCGGCGGCGATCAGCTCGAACAGCGCGGCAGCATCGCGCGCCTCCGCGGCCTCCTCGGCCGCGGCGACGACGCCGCGGAGTTCTTCTTCCGGACCGGTCTCCCGCCCGCAGCCGGGAAGCGCGAGGCACAGCAGCAGGCATGCGATTCTGCGCAGCATCCCAGTACGTTAAACGATCGGAGAGGCGCGATTGCAGGGACAGTCCCCGTCGCCCCTTGCGAAACGGGGTCTGACCCCTCCGGCAGGCTCCGGTACCATTGCGCGATGTCCAACCGCGACCCCAAGTCTGGCCCCTCCAACCTCGACCGGGTCGTCGCCAAGGCGCAGCGGGATCGTCTCCTGCGCGACCAGGGCTACCGCGAGCAGGCCCTGAAGATCTATCCCTGGATCTGCGGTCGCTGCGCCCGCGAGTTTACGCGCGAGAATCTGCGCGAGCTGACCGTGCATCATCGCGACCACGACCACGACAACAACCCGGCCGACGGCAGCAACTGGGAGCTGCTGTGCATCTATTGCCACGACAACGAGCATGCGCGGTCCGTGGATCCATCGGCGCCCGGTGAGGCCAGGCAGGTGGGCGCGACGTTTACGGCCTTCGGCGATCTTGCGGAGCTGCTGAGGCGCAAGTAGTCGGGTGCGAAGCTCGAGTCCCATCGCGTCAGTGACCTCAGTCACTCAGTCGCCGCGCTGACCCCAGTGGACGCGCCTAACACCTTGTAAAAAAAGTTATTTTGCACTGCATACGGATTGTACCGGTGCATTGTTGCGGTGCACCCATTAGATTTTACTAATGTGATGGCCCGGCTTCGTTCCTGCCACGATGAACACGATTTCCCGACGGCGCTTCCTGAAGATCTCTGGTCTCGGTCTGGGCGCGGCCAGCCTGGCAGGACTCTCTCCCCGCCGGCTGGGGGCGACCGCGGCAGCGTCTGCCGGAACCGTGCGTGCGGTGCCGACCTACTGCGACATCTGCTTCTGGAAGTGCAATGCCATCGCCCACGTGCGCGACGGCAGGCTATGGAAGATCACCGGCAACCCCGAAGACCCGCTATCACGCGGCCGTCTGTGTCCGCGCGGCACGGGCGGAATCGGCACCGTCACCGATCCTGACCGACTGCAGTCGCCACTGATCCGTCGCAAGGCTCGCGGCGGGGAAGAGTGGGTCGAGGTCACCTGGGACGAGGCGTTCGACTACATCGCCGGGAAGCTGCAGAAGATCAAGGTGGAGCACGGGCCCGAGGCCGTGGCGCTGTTCAGCCACGGCATCGGTGGCGCCTTCCTCAAGCACACGTTCAAAGCCTATGGCACGCCGAACATCGCGGCGCCTTCCTTCGCCCAGTGTCGCGGCCCGCGCGACGCCGGATTCCTGCTGACCTTCGGAGAGGATATTGGCTCGCCCGAACGAACGGACATCAGGAATGCGCGCTGCATCGTGCTGATTGGGTCGCACCTCGGCGAGAACATGCACAACACCCAGGTGCAGGAGTTCGCCGAGGCGCTTGGCAAGGGCGCGACGGTGATCGTCGCCGATCCGCGCTTCTCGGTGGCCGCCAGCAAGGCGAAGTACTACCTGCCGGTCAAGCCCGGCAGCGACATCGCGCTGTTGCTGGCGTGGATGAATGTCATCGTCACCGAGGAACTGTACGACCAGGCTTTCGTCGAACAGCATGGTTTCGGATTCGAAAACTTCAAGGCCGAGATCGTTGAGCGCACGCCGGAATGGGCGTACCTGGAAACGGGCATCCCGCCGGAGAAGATCCGCGAGTCGGCACGCGAGATGGCACGTCACCGCCCGGCGACTCTGGTACATCCTGGACGCCACGCCACCTGGTACGGCGACGACACCCAGCGCAGCCGCGCGATCGCGCTGCTTAATGCATTGCTCGGCAGTTGGGGCCGCAAGGGCGGCTTCTACTACCCGTCGAGCATGGACGTGCCCGGCTACCCCTACCAGCCATACCCGAAGTCGGGGCGCGGCAAGGTGGACAACCCGGGCAAGAAGTACCCGTTCGCGCACGAGACCATCAGTACCGGCATCCGCGAGGCGACGATCAGCGGTCAGCCATATCCGGTCAAGGGCTGGTTCGTGTATGCGACCAACCTGATCCATGCGTTGCCGAACGAGGCGGAAACCCTCAAGGCTATCCAGGCACTCGATCTGCTGGTCGTCGTGGACGTCATTCCCTCCGAGATTGCCGGCTGGGCGGACGTGGTCTTGCCGGAGGCGACTTACCTCGAGCGCTACGACGAGCTGAACGTGGAGTACTTCCGCGACCCCTTCGTGGCGCTGCGCCAGCCGGTTGTCGAGCCACCGGGCGACCAGAAGCCGAACTGGTGGATTGCCCGCGAGCTGGCCTTCAAGCTCGGCCTCGGCGAGTACTACCCCTGGCAGGACATCGAGGAGTACCTCGATTACCGCCTCGCGGGCGCGGGACTGAGCCTCGGTACACTGAAAGAGAAGGGCCTGGTGAAGGGAACCCCTGCGCCGGCGTTCTTCGACGAGGGCGTCGAGGCCCTATGGCCGACGCCTTCCGGCAAGGTCGAGTTCTACTCCCTGCAGCTGGAGCGGGCCGGCTTCGACCCGGTCCCGCGCCATCAGCGCCAGAAGGAAGGGCCGCCGGGCAGCTTCCGCCTGCTCTACGGCCGCGCACCGGTGCACTCGTTCAGCCGCACACAGACCAATCCGATCCTGCGCGACGCTATGCCTGAGAACGACGTGTGGCTGAATGCCAGTGTCGGCGCGCGGCTCGGCCTCAGGTCGGGCGACTACGTCCGCCTGCGCAACCAGGACGACGTGCTCAGCAGCCCGATCAAGGTACGCGTGACGGAGGCGATCCGACCGGACTGCGTCTACATGGTCCACGGCTTCGGTCACACCGCGAAGGGCCTGCGCAGCGCCTTCGGCGTCGGCGCCAGCGACGCGCAGCTGATCACGCGCTACGAGACCGATCCGCTGATGGGCGGGACGGGTATGAACGTCAACTTCGTTTCCATCGAACGGGAGAACTGATCCGTGGCGCGCTTCGGCATGGCGATCGACACCACAAAGTGCGTCGGCTGCATGGACTGCATAGTGGCCTGCAAGACCGAGAACGACGTTCCGGACGGTTACTGCCGTGACTGGATTGCCAAGCGCGTCGAGGGCCGCATGCCCGACCTGCGCATGACGATCACCTCCGAGCGCTGCAACCACTGCGACAACCCGCCCTGTGTCACCTGCTGCCCGACCGGCGCGAGCCACGTGCACGTGTACGGCAAGATCGTACTGGTTGACCACGGCAAGTGCATCGGCTGCAAGGCCTGCGTTGCATCCTGCCCCTATGGCGCGCGCTTCATGCACCCGGACGGATATGCAGACAAGTGCACTTTCTGCATTCACCGCGTCGACAAGGGCCAGCTACCTGCCTGCGTCGAGGTCTGCCCGACACGCTGCATGACCTTCGGCGATCTGGACGATCCGCAATCCGAGGTCAGTCGGCTCGTCGCCGGTCGCAAGCACTTCGTGCTGAAGCCGGATGCTGGCACCGGGCCACGCATCTTCTACCTGGAATGAGTCGATGCTGGAGCTGCTGACCACGCGCAACAACCCGATGATCGACCCAAGCCTGCACGTCTGGGGCTGGGAGATCCCGGTTTACCTGTTTCTCGGCGGCTGGGTCGCGGGCGCGATGGTGCTGTCGGGCTGGCTGATGCACCGCGATCCGGGTACGGAGCGGCCAAGCGTCACGCGGCTGCTGCCCTGGGTCGGACTGGTGCTGATCAGTCTCGGTATGGTGGCGCTGTTCCTTGATCTCGAGCACAAGCTGTACGTCTGGCGCATGTATGCGACCTTCCAGCCGACCTCGCCGATGTCCTGGGGTGGCTGGATCCTGATCGGTGTCTATCCGGTGCTGTTGCTGGCGGGCATCGCTGGCCTGCCGCCGGCGCTGGCCGATGCCTGGGCACCACTGGGCACGCTGGCGCGGCGGTTGCGACAATCGGACGCACGCCGTGCACTGGTGTTGGCCAACATCACCTTCGGCGTCGGGCTCGGTATCTATACCGGGATACTGCTATCGAGCCTCGGCGCGCGGCCGCTCTGGGCCAGCGGCGTGCTCGGCCCGCTGTTCCTGGTCTCCGGCCTTTCCACCGGCGCGGCGTTCGCGCACATGATCGCGCGCGACCCGGACGAGCAGTCGGCGTTGCTGCGCTCGGACAATCTGTTCCTGCTGACGGAACTCGCGCTGATTGCGCTGTTCCTGATCGGGCTGGCGACCTCGGGCGTGGCACAGGCGCAGGCGGCGTCGCTGCTACTGGGCGGGCCCTATACGGCTGCGTTCTGGGTACTGGTGGTGGGGCTCGGCATCGTGCTGCCGCTCGCAATCCAGTCGCTGATGGCGACGCGTCGAATCGGCCACACGCTGGTGGCGCCGATGCTGGTGATGGGTGGCGGGCTCGCCTTGCGCTTCGTCGTCGTGGCCGCTGGCCAGGCGAGTTTCTGGCCTTGAGCGAATTGCTGAATAGAGGTGATGACCTGATGTCGGAATACGAGCCAAGCCCGGGCGACAGCCCGTACATGAATCCCTACCTCGCGGGCGTCGGGCTCGGCCTGGTGCTGCTGGCAGCGTTCGTGCTGATGGGCCGCGGCCTCGGGGCCTCTGGCGCATTCAGCTCCACCGTCGCCTGGCTGATGAGCGTGTTCGCACCTGCGCATGCGCAGGCCAGCGAGTACTACCAGGGATACCTGAGTGACGGGACCCACCCGCTGAAGGCATGGCTGGTATTCGAGGTACTCGGCGTGATGGCCGGCGCACTGTTCTCCGGCTTGCTGGCCGGACGAGTGCGTCTCTCGGTGGAGAAGGGGCCGCGGGTCAGCAACGGGCCCAGGCTTGCGGCGGCCTTCACCGGCGGCATGCTGATGGCTATCGGCGCCCACCTGGCCCGCGGCTGCACCAGCGGCCAGGCGCTCAGCGGTGGCGCGCTGCTCAACGCCGGCAGCTGGGCTTTCATGTTGATGGTCTTCGTCGGCGGCTATGCCACGGCGTACTTCATGAGGTGGCAGTGGCGATGAACGCTCCGCTCTACAAATACGGCATGTTTGGCGACGAGATGTCGTTGCTGATCGCCTTCGTCATCGGTATCGGCTTCGGTTTCTTCCTCGAGCGCGCCGGCTTTGGCAGCGCGCGCAAGCTGGTCAGCCAGTTCTACCTGGACGACATGGCAGTCTTCAAGGTGATGTTCAGCGCAATCGTGACTGCGATGCTGGGTGTGACCTACCTGGGCTGGATGGGTGTGCTGGACGTCGACCTCGTTTACCTCGTGCCCACCTACCTCGGGCCGCAGATCCTGGGCGGGTTGCTGCTCGGCGTCGGCTTCGTCGTCGGGGGTTACTGCCCCGGCACATCGGTCGCGGCGTTGTCTACGGGTCGTGTTGACGGCATGGCCTACGCACTCGGCATTTTCGCGGGAACGATCGTGTACGGCGAGTCCTATACGGCCATCAAGGATTTCGTGAATGCCGGTGCACGAGGTGCACTGACGCTGCCGGAAGCGTTCAATCTGCCCTGGGGCGTCGTGGTATTCGCAGTGGTTCTGGTCGCCGTCGGCGGTTTCTACGGCGCCACGCTCATCGAACGCCGGGTCGGGGGTGCGAAGTGATCGGCAAGCCTATAGGTCCGCGGTTGGCACTCGTGGCGCTGGCGCTCGGCGCAGTGGCCCTGTTCAGCGAGCCGCACCGCGGACCGTTCGTGAAGCTCGACGCGCAGGAGCTCGGCATGATCGTCGGGCAGGAAGTCGACCACGTTACGCCGGTTGAGCTGGCCTCATGGATCGTCGAAGGCCGCTCCGATTATCGGCTTCTCGACCTGCGCTCGCCGGAGGAATACGCGGAGTACCACATCCCTGGCGCGGAGAACGTGCCGCTGGCGGGGCTGGCCGAGTACCCACTGCTGCCGGGGGAGAAAATCGTCCTGTATTCCGGCGGCGGCATCCACGCGGCCCAGGGCTGGATGTTGCTGCGCGCGCAAGGCTTCAAGGCGGTCTACGCGGTGCTGCTGGGATTGAACGGCTGGACCGACGAGGTGCTCTACCCGGAGCCATCGGCCAGCGATGACCCACGGGAGAAGGCCCGTTTCGAGCGCGCCACCGCCATGGCCACTTTCTTCGGCGGCCAGGCCCGGACCAAGGCCGGGGAGGCTGCCGGCGACCAGCCGGCGCTGCCCAAGATGGCCGCGCCAGTGGCCGGTCCTGCCATTCCGGTCGCGCCACGCGGCAAGAAGCGGGAAGGCTGTTAAACCTTAGTGGTGCCGGGTCTCGAATCCTCGAACTCTCACCAACGAGCTCCGGTTTTCCTGTAGCGGCGGAAAAGACTAAGATTCGCCGCCACAGAGGCGGCCCGCGCACGCCAAGGACTAGCCCATGACCCGTCTGAACATAGTTTGGCCCCTGCTGGTGACGACCCTGCTGGCCGCTTGCAGCCGCCAACCCGCTGCACCCGCGGCGGATGCCGATGCCGCCGCGGCCCAGGAAATTGCCTGGTTCGAGGGCACGGTCGATGAAGCCTTCGCCTACGCCAAGGCCAATGACAAGCCGATCTTCCTGTACTGGGGCGCGGTCTGGTGCCCGCCGTGCCACGAAATCAAGGCGACCGTCTTCAAGAGCCGCGAATTCATCGAACGCTCGCGCCTGTTCGTGCCGGTCTACCTGGATGGCGACACGGAGAACGCCCAGAAGCTTGGCGAGAAGTTCGGGGTGGTGGGTTATCCGACCATGCTGGTGTTTTCACCGGCGGGTGAGGAGATCACGCGTATCCCCGGCGGCATCGACATCCAGGCCTACGCCAATATCCTCGACCTGACGCAGACCAACCTGCAGCCGGTATCCGCCCTGCTGCTGCGTACCCTGGACGAGGGCGTGAAGCTTTCCCCCGGGGAGTGCCGTCTGATCGCCTATAACTCCTGGGAGCAGAACGAGAAGCTGCTTGCAGAACGCAACAAGAAGACGGTCTTCAATGCGCTGGCTGACGCCTGCCCTGAGGAATCTGTTGTGGAACGCTCGATGCTCCGCATGGGCGCTCTCGGGGCGGCCATTGCCCAGTCCACGGACAAGGAGAATCCGGTTGCGCTGACCGATGCCGAGAAGGCGGCCGCGCTGTCGCTGGTGAACGGCCTGCTTGACGATCCGCTGCTGGTAAGGGCGAACATCTACCCGGTGCTGATTTCCGGCGCTTCGATCACGACCGCAATCACTGCGCCGGGCAGCGAAGAACGCGCGGCGCTACAGGCGCAGTTCCTGACCGTCCTCGACAGGCTTGCCAAGGACGAGAGTCTGTTCGCCACCGAGCGGCTGTATACGGCGATCGGCAAGATCCGCTTCGAGCGCATCGACGATGCCGAGAAGGAGATCTCGCCGGGCCTGAGAGCAGAGATCAACGCGATGGTAGCGAAGGCCGACGAGCAGACGACAGACGTCTACGAACGGCAGACGGTCATCAATGCCGCCTCGAACGTCCTGGATTCGGCCGGCATGACGGAACAGGCCAAGCAGCTGTTGTTGGCTGAGCTCGACAAGTCGGAACAGCCCTACTATTTCATGGTGAGCCTTGCAGGCATCGAACAGGAAGCGGGCAACAATGAGGCGGCGATCGACTGGTTGAAGCGTGCTTATGATGCGGCGACCGGACCCGCCACCCGTTTCCAGTGGGGCACCTATTACGTATCGGGACTGCTCGAGATGGCGCCCGACGACGTCGAGCGCATCCAGGCGGAAACGGTCACTGTCGTGCGAGAACTGGAGAAAGGCAGGGCGTTCTACCAGCGCCCCAAGGGGCAGCTGCAGCGCCTGGAGAAGAAGCTGGTTGCCTGGGGCGAGGGATCCGAGCGCGAGGCCGGGCTCGCCTACATCCGCAAGAACGTCCAGTCGATCTGCGTCACGATTCCCGCAGAGGAGCCGGCCCGCGCGACCTGCGAAGGCTTCCTCGCACCGGCCTGACTACGGTGCCGGGTCGGAGGTTCGAGGTTGGTGAAACCTCCGAAACCCCGGCCCGACACGCGACACCTCAGCGCCTGCAACAACTCGCAGTTCATGCGCTTCTGCCCGGCATTCAGCGCCGCCTCGTCCCCTGCAGCTACCGGGAAAACCCTTCAGTCACCCGTGGTCGGGTCGATGACGTTCCGCACCTGCGAGATCTTGTTGGCCGGGAAACCGGACAGCCTGGCGTGCTCGCGGATCGCTTCTTCGTTCGGCGCAATGTAGACGCAATAGATGCGATCGTCGGTGACGAAGCTCTGGACCCACTGGGTTTCGGGCCCCATCTTACGGATGACGTTACAGGATTTCTGTGCGGCGTCGTGTAGGTCGCTGACCGACAGCTTGCCCGCACCGGGCATGTCGCGCTCAATGACAAATCTTGGCATATATCCCCCTCTTGCTCGCGTGGCGAATCTGCCGTTGCGTAGCGAGCCGCTATTCAACGCCACCAGACCTGCCGTGGCAATCCTGCACTGCAAGAGGCCAGCGTATCGAAGCATTGGTGCGGTTGCCTGCCACGTTCATTCGATCGAGAATCCGCTCATGCCACTCATTCGGCTCCTGCCTGCCCAGCTCGCGCTACTGGTCGCCGCCGCACACTTTTACCGCGCAGGGCTGGTCTTGCTCGTGCCGGTGTGCATTGGTCTGGCAGCCCTGACCTTCGTCCGCCTTGCCTGGGTGCCGGCGGTGTTGGCGTTGGCGTTGGCGCTTGCCGGCGGTGAGTGGCTGCGGACCTTGATCATACTGACAGGCGAGCGGATCGAGGCAGGCCAGCCCTACGCGAGGCTGGTTATCATCCTGCTTGCGATCGCGTTGCTCACGCTGCTCGCCGCCCTGTCCGCCTGGTCGCCGAAAGTCCGCCGCTGGTACGCAGCGAACCCCGAGGAATGAGCTCTCCAGGCGCGCGGCAAATCCCGCCCCTGTCGGCAAACGACCACTTCGATTGATTGGCTGGGCGACCTGCCGCGGGTTGCCATCGCGCTGCGCACCCAACATGATGTCGGCCATCTGAATCCGGGGGACCGCTGGATGGAAACGTTCAACAACTGGATGGTGGCGCTCAACGACTTCCTCTGGGCCAACTGGGTGCTCTACATCGTTCTGGCAACCGGCATCCTGTTCACGATCTGGAGCCGCTTGGGCCAGGGGACTGCGCTGACCCACGGCTGGAAGGTCATCCGCGGCCAGTACGACGACCCGGCCGATCCGGGCGCGATCAACCACTTTCAGGCCCTGTCTGCTGCGCTATCGGCGACCGTCGGCCTCGGCAACATTGGCGGGGTGGCGCTGGCCATCGCGCTTGGTGGTCCGGGTGCTGTGTTCTGGATGTGGGTGGTCGGTGCGGTTGGGATGGCGCTCAAGATGACCGAAGTCACGCTGGCCATGCTCTATCGCAACACCGACGACCCGGACAATCCACACGGCGGACCGATGTGGGTAGCAAGGCAGGGCATCGCCCGGCTCAACCCGAAGCTTGGTTGGCTCGGTTCGCTGATCGGCGGAATCTTCTGCATCACACTGCTGATCTCCACGATTACCGGCGGCAACATGTTCCAGGCCTGGAACGTGGGAGAAATCACCGAGAGCTACTTCGGCATCCCCAGCGTGTTCACGGGCATCGTGCTCGCCATCGTCGTCGGGCTGGTGATCATCGGCGGCATCAAGCGCATCGGCAACGTCGCCGGCCACCTGGTGCCAGTGATGATGGCGCTCTACATCATTGGCGGCCTGTATGTCCTGGCGATGAACATCGTGCACATCCCGGACATTTTCGTGCTGATTTTCAACAGCGCCTTCTCTGCGTCCGAGGCCTCCGGAGCTTTCATCGGCGGCACTGCTGGCTACGCATTCCTGTTCGGCATGAAGCGGGCGCTGTTCTCCAATGAGGCGGGTCAAGGCTCGTCGCCGATCGCCCACTCGGCCGCGAAGACCGACGAGCCGGTGCGCGAGGGCGTAGTGGCCGGACTCGAGCCGTTCATCGACACCATCATCGTCTGCACCTTTACCGCACTGGTGATCCTGTCGACCGGAATCTGGAACCGTGGCCCGGATGCGACCTACGCCGTGCTACCGGATGTCGTGCAGGTCAGCGATGGCGTGTGGACGATCGAGACCCGCAGGCCGCCGGTCCTGGGCAAGGACCAATGGCTGGAAGGTGATCCGGTCTACACGATCGTTGCTGCGCACGCCAACAAGAGTTCCGGCAATGAGCGTCATCGCATCAGTGGCGTGGTGCACATCGTCGATGGGCAGACGATCATCGAGTGGGGAACGCTGGAGAGCCCGGTTCAGCCGTCGCTGGTCGACCCTGGTATCTATGCCAACTACGTTGGCGCGACGCTTACCGCGAAGGCCTTCGACACCGCGGCACCGGGTCTCGGCAAGTGGCTGGTGACGATCGCGGCCTGGCTGTTCGCGGTGTCGACCATGATTTCCTGGAGCTACTACGGCGAACAAGGCATGGTCTACCTGGCGGGCGAAAGATCAGTGCTGCCATACAAGATCGTGTACTGCGCCCTGATCGTGGTCGCCACGATGGGGCTGCTGAAGACCGATGCCGAGCTCGACAACCTGACGGGCATTGGCACCGGCGTGATGCTGTTCGCCAATATCCCGATCATGCTGCTGTTCGGCGGCCAGGCCATGCGGGCCTATCACAACTATGTCGGCCGGCTCAGGGCGGGGCAGATGGGGCCTGATCACCCGAAACCGTCGCTGGACGACGTCGTCAGCGGCCGCAACCTGAAAATAAAGAAGGATTGAGGCGGGCCGCAGTCGGGCGTAATTCGGGGACAGTTTACTGAATTCGCGAGCGCCGAACCGATGCCTGCTTCGGACAAGAGCGGCTGGCGAATTCAGTAAACTGTCCCCTGTTTACTGCCCCCTATGGTCAGGGCCTCCGCTGGTATCCGACGACCGTCGCCCAGGCCGCACTGACCAGCAGCAGCGCCTGGGCAGTCGTCCACACCTGCTGCTGGTCCGACAGCGTTAGCTGTCTGACCATGAAGATCGTGACCAGGAACAGTCCCGCCGCAAACGCGAACAACCACAGTGGCACGGCGAAGCGCCAATCCGTCTTGAGCGCAAGGCCGCCGACACTCGCGAGGACGAACAACACCGGTGTGGCCAGCGCCACGCCGAAGGTGAGCAGCGAATAGATCACCAGCATCCAGTGCGGAACGTCGTCGGCCGACAGCTTGCCCAGCAGGCCCCCCGACTGCAGCAACATCAGCGCGAAATACACAAGCACCACGGGTCCTGCCACGCGGTAGAATTTCAGCGCACGGCGGCGGAACTTGTCGCGATTGAACAGCCGATCGAAGACATTGGCCGGCTTGGGCGCGTCGGGTGTGCTCATCGACTCATTACGCCGCGGCTGGTCGCCAAACGCAAGCCGGCAGCTATCAAGCGCTTACAGAAAGGGGACAGTCCCCTTTTGGGACTGTCCCCTGGAGGCCACGGTTGCCGTGACGGTCAGTCGGCGACGGGCACCATCACGTGCGCGTACGGCGTGCCCTTCCACATCACGTAGGGCCCGCCCCGGTTGAAGTCCGTCGTGATGCCTTCCAGCATCGCCGGATCCGGGACGATCAGCATCAAATGCGGGCCTTCGACGACCCACTGGTTGTCGTCGGTCGGCCCCTCGGCGAAGGGATCGATGTTGCTCGCCCCTTCATCGCCCGCCAGCATGTAGGAGATGCCCAGCGCCTCGGTCTTGACGTCGCCCTTGGTCATCCACCCGTGCGCCCAGTTCATCCAGGGCCCGTCCATGCACATCGGCGCGGTGCCCTGCAGCATCGGCGGGGTCGGCATGCAGGTGTAAGGGCCCGTGCCCTCGCGCAGGGTCTTCATGCCCCAGTCCATGACGCTCGAGTCGGCGGCCATGGCGACGTTGCCCGCGGACAGCGCATCGGCAATCGGGTCACCCGCGGCAGCCTTGGGCGGAATGTTGACCGGCACCATCACGTGCGCGTACGGCGTGCCCTTCCACATCACGTAGGGACCGCCGTTGGCCGGATCCGTGGGGATGCCCTCGAGCATCGCCGGATCGGGCATCAGGATCATCATGTGCGGACCCTCGACGATCCACTGGTTGTCGTTCGTCTGCTCGGTCGCGTACGGATCGATATTGCTGGCGCCACTGTCGCCGGCCAGCATGTACGACACGCCGAGCGACGTGATCTCGGGCATCTCGTGGTTCTCCCAGGCATGTGCCCAGTTCATCCACGGCCCGTCCATGCACATCGGCGACTTGAGTCCGGCTTCCGCCTGGTGCGGCGCGGTCGGCATGCAGGTGTAGGGTCCAGTGCCCTGCTTCAGCATGGTCCCGTCCCAGTCCATCACGCTCGAATCAGCTGCCATGGACGGCAGGATGGCCGACAGCGCGTCCGCGATCTTTGCCTCGTTGGCTGCGGCGGCGGCGGCGGCCGCAGCGGCTTCCTCGGCCTTCTTGTTGCTGCAGCCAATCAGAATGCCAGCTAATGCCATCACCGGCACCAGCATGAATGAGTGCTTTTTCATCGAATCCCCCCCCCAACAGTACATAGACGCCGGTCGTCTCCCAGGAGGAACAAATCCAGCTCCCCGGGGGACCGCCGTTGCGAACGAGTTACTATACTCCCGTTAATGTGGGGACATATGCTAGGTATTACGGATCAAACTAGCACAAAGTAGGAAATTGAAGCGATTATAGGCTCGTTATCATTCCTTGAATGGGATCGATTGACCTGACGCGGGTCAAGGCTTGATCACGCTCAATGCGACAACGGCCGCGATGAACACCCATAGCAGGCCCAGCACACCGGTGGCGCGGATGTAGATCCGGTGGATTTCGAGCTCGCGTTCATTGCTCGAACCCTCACGCTCGATGACCGACCAGACGCCATAGAAGTCCATCATCGCGTAGCGGATACCCAGCCCGCAGCCGATCACACCGGCGAACGCAACCAGCTTCCAGGCAAGCCATCCGGGCAACTCGACGAGCCCTGTCGGCGACAGAAGCCCGCTGCCGACGAGCACCGCGATTGCCGAGTAACGGATGCCGCGGTCGATGGATGCAAGCCACTGGCCCCGGGCCGAGGCCCGCCAGCGGTGCGTCGCCTCTACCAGCGCCAACCAGGCGATCGCGCCGGCGGTGGCTGCCCAGGCAAGCGCCGCCCCGCCGGGGAAGTAGCCGAACAGCGCTGCAAGCACCGTGCCGAGCCCGGCCTGCAGCACCAGCGCGTAGCGCACGTGCTGGTCGACGTCCATGACGTGATCCATCAGCCGGTCCCGCTCGGCGAACGGCAAGGCGCCGGCATGGGACACGTAGCGAAAGGTGCTGTTGATCACGAATTCGGAGCCGAGCCAGTAGCCCAGCACCACGATATGCGTGATCAGGAGTATGTGGACAATCAAGAGCGGCCCTCCAGGTAGCGCGCCACGGTCACCATGGCGAGCGTGTCTTGCCCGCAGTAGGCGAGCAGTTCGCGGCGGATCTCATTGCGTCTCGTGGCGCTCGTCCCGGGTGCGATGGCCTCCAGGAACGCCTGCTGTGCCGCGCCGCCTTCCTGGATCCCGCCCAGGCGGGAATAGTCCAGTTCCGGCGCGATGGTCGGCAGCAGCTTCTTGATCGACCAGCTGCCATGCATGTCTGGATGGTAGTAGTGCCGCTTCGCGATCGGCAGCAGGTCGACGAGGCGCGCCGAGAGTGTCTCGAGTTGCTCTCGCAGGTCCGGGCAGAACTCGGCGAGCGTCTTCAGGCAGGTTCTTTCGAAGGCCGTGTACATGAACACCGGTCCCTTGCCGCGGGCGGCCGCCAGCAATGATTGCGCCGCTGCCCGCAACGGCAGCTCACCGCTAAGGTCGAGGAACTCGGCGTGCTCGAGTTCGCCGTGTGCGCCCTCGACGTGCAGCGACCACTGGAACGGAAGCTGCTGGTAAGGTCGGGTACCGGCCCAGCGCGGCACCGCAAAGTTGATGGTTTCGAAGTCGAGATAGCAGCGTGGATACCCAAGGCCGCTGAATTCCCGTCGTGCGGCCAGCGACAGCTCGGGCGTTCCGCGCCGCACCGCGCGCCAGACACGCCGCTGGTCGGCGGTGTTAAGCAGATCTTCCGGCAGCGCCCCGAGCTCGAAGTGCCCCTCGGCGAGCAGCTGGTCGAGCCGCCCGCCGATGCCGGGGAGGTCCGCAATGGAATGATCCACCGGCTTCCAGCAGTGATCCTGGAAGGGGCATTCGTATGGCGTCCAGCAGCGCGTGCCAATCGCGGCGGCCGGCTCGCCGCCTGCCAGCACCCCCCTGGCGCTACCGACCCATGCCGGCACCTTCTCCTTGATCGGTGCGATTTCGGCCGACAGGTCCTGTTCCGTGAGCAGGCCCGAATAGTCGCCCGCACCGGCATAAATGAAGCGATTGTCCACGTGCGCGAGCGCCACCGAACGCGGTCGCACAGAGGACCCGTCGAGGACCCAGGACTGGATTGCACAATCCACGACGTGCTCGGGCTTCACGCTGGTCGAGGCCTTCACCTCGACCAGGCGCGCCGCGGGGCCGCCGCGTTCCAGCACGTCAGTCCGCACCAGCAGCCCGTTACGCTCGAAAGTCGCCTCGAAGACAGGCGCCGAGGAGCGTTCAGCCAGGACCTCGCGCGTGCGCTGCATCGCGACCTTGAGGCCGTCGTCGTAGTCGATGAGCACGCCTCCACCCGTATCGTAGAGCCGCCGGGCGATGTCGCCGACTTCATGGCCCAGTGCGAACACGGCTTGCTGTCCGGGAATTTCCGCAGCGAGGTCAGGTCGATGCTTCTCCAGCCAGAGCTTCCTCGGGCACTGGCGAAAGGACATGAGCTTCGACTTGGAGAGGCCGTGCACCATGCAGGTCAGTATCGCAGAGTGCCACCGCAGGCGGAACGCGCCTGTTGCCGCAAGGCGCTACCAGCGCTGCGGCACCTTCTCGATCTTGGACGTGTCGTAGCCCTGTTCGGCGAGCATCACCAGGATCTGCTGGTAGTCGGTATCGGCAATCGACGGCGAGCGCGCCATGATCCAGACGTAGTCACGCTTCTGCCGGCCAATCACCGTCCGGGTGTAGTCCTCATCAAGATAGACGATGCGATAGTCGCCCTTGACCGGCCAGACAAACTGCATGCCCCAGATCGCGTTGCTCTTGGTGTCCTGTACGAAACCCCTTGGCGTGTAGGTCTTCTGCTCGCCCTCGAAGCCGTCCTGGCGGAAAGTGAACGTAGTCGCGATGGACCCGTCGTCATCGAGGCGATATGACTCCACCGCGTTGTGCGCGCCCTTCTCGATGAAGGTCGGGATATTGGCGATGACGTACCAGTCGCCCATGAAGCGCTGCAGGTCGACGAAATCGACCGTCTGTATCGGCTCGCGCTGCGACGACCCGGCGCAACCTGACAGGGCCAGGATCGCCGCCGCGGTCGCTCCCATGCAGGCTGAATGCAATGTCTTCATCGCTCCTCCTATCTGGAAAGGTTGCCGGTCAATGCGAGGCCGGCCACGTCAGCAAGGTCGTCCACGCTGCGCCGGTAGCGCAGCGTGCGCCCGCTCTCGAGCTGGCTGTCGAGCGCGAGCCATTCGCCGGTGCTTGCGGAGTAGGCCAGCTCGATGTCCAGCCTGTCGGCGGTCAGCGCATAGCGCTGCACCGCGATCCTCCGCCCACCAATGACCATGCTCGCCGCGCCCAAGGGCTGGAATTTCACCGCCATGTACTCGCCCGTCTGGGAATTGAGCAGCTGCTTGCGCTCGAGTAGCCGGCGGTCCCAGTAGGCAAAGCTGGCGACACAGCCGTCGAGCTGCGTGGCGCCGGCGCTGCTGGACACCACCAGCCTGCCGTCCTGCTCGACACCACTGACGTGGGATAGCTCGCCATTCGAGTCGGTGCGTGCCTCGATGCCGCGCAGGCAGTCGCCACGCCAGATTTCGGTGTTGACGTGATCGTAGGTGTAGGCAGTCACCAGCAGCACCTTCACCTGGAATTCTGCGCGCGTTTCCAGGCGCAGGCCGTCGCCGGAGTCGCTAAGCCTGAAGTGGTGGAAGCCGATCTCGCGGTCGTCCAGGTAGACATCGAAGTTCCACTGTCTGGGTGGCCGCGTATCCGGGTGCTCCGCACAGGCAATACCCGCTGCCAGCAGAGCGGCGAGCACCATGCCTGCGGAGAGGTATGGCCGGATGCAGGTCATTGCCGTCTCTCGCCGGTGGCGGGGGCCTCGCGCGGCGGGCCGGGGAAGAAGGCGTTGGTACGGCGGACGTACTCACGGTACTGTGGCCGCCGCTCGTTGATATCCTTCTCGAGCAGTGCCACCCCCGACACCTTCAGCAGCAGGAACGACATCAGTGCCGGGCCGATGACGCTCCACCAGCCACCGCCGGCGAGCGCGATGAGAAAGAATCCCCACCACACGCAGAAGTCACCGAAATAGTTGGGATGGCGCGTATAGCGCCACAGGCCGCGGTCCATCACCTTGCCCTGGTTGGCCGGGTCTGCCTTGAAGCGCGCAAGCTGCGCGTCGCCACCGGCCTCGAACACCATGCCGATCAGCCACAGGGCAGCGCCGGCGTAGTCGAGCGGCCCGAGCGGCGCGGCGGAATTCACCGCCGCCAGCAGCGGCAGCGAGATGATCCAGGCCAGCACGGCCTGCAGGCCGAACACCAGGTACAGGCTCTTGACCGCGAAGCCCGGCTGGTTGCGCGCCCGGATCTGCTGGTAGCGGAAATCTTCGGCGTGACCGCGATTGCGCCGGGTGATGTAGGTGGCAAGCCGCAGCGCCCAGATCACGACCATTGCCAGTACCAGCAGGGCACGCTGTCCAAGCTCATCCTGCCCCCAGCCGTAGGCGCCGGCGGCGAGCAGGAACATCAGCGACCACATGCTGTCGACGATACTGACGTTGCTGATGGGCAGGCTGACCAGCCAGCCGGCGGCGGCAAATACCGCGAGCAGGGCCAGCGCGTGCAGCCAGAGTCCGAGATCAAACATCGATCTTCTTCTCCTCCCGACCGTGTTCCGCCCGGACAGGCGCCGGCCGTATGAGCCACGGCATCATGACCGACCCGCCGTCGGCCCGCCCGCCTGGCTGGAATTTCGACGATGATCCGGCGGCGGATTCAGATTCCTTCGGATGAGAGACGGCCCGCCCGGTCGGCGCAAGATGGCTGCTGCCCGGGGTGCGCGGGCCGGGATCTCAGTGCAGGACGACGCCCGGTCCCGTGGCGTAATGCCGGACTACTGCTTGCCGCACCCGCTCCAGGTTCTGCAGCCAGAACCCGAACTGGATGCTGACGTTGGCACGCGTCACCCCGCCGGTGACCACGATGGTCTGCATCAACGCCAGGTCGCCATCCTGGTCGATGCCGAGGCGTGCGCCCGGCAGGTCGAGCGCGAGCCTTGCGGCCACTGCCAGCGACAGCGATTCCGGCACCGGGGCGAAGGCGGACAGCTGGATGCCGCCGAAGCGCTCCGGCCATTCCGGGCTCGGCGAGACCAGCACAGCCGAATAGGTCACGTTCCCGGATCGGGCCATGAAGCCGCGCGCGCGATCCTCGAGCGGCTCGATCGCATGCCCGGCGTCAGACAGCAAGGACTGTATGTCCTCGAGACCAGCCGAGTACATCAGCGCGGATTCGGCATCCGGCGGAGCCACGACATTGTCCTCGAGCAAGAGCTCGGGTGCGGTGGGCAGGTTCAACTTGTCCGGCAAGGTGCTTTTCATCAAATTCCTCCTCCCGCCAGGACATGGGGGCGCGGTTCCCCTTCTGCAATGCCAGTTTGAGGAGCCGGCGGGGTCAACGCGTGGCCCCGGCCGGAATCAACTGGGCTCGAGCCTGGCGGCAAGCGTGATTGCCGCCCTGAACAGCCGCGATACCGGGCAGCCGGCCTTCGCGCCGGCAGCGATCGACTGGAACTGATCGCTGGCGATGCCAGGAACCCAGGCCTCGTTCTCCAGATGCACGGCGGTGACCGTCCACTGGCCATCGACCTGCTCGAGCGAAACCGTGGCCTGGGTCGCCATGCGCGTTGGCGTGAAGCCGGCCCGGCCGAGCTCTGCCGTCAGCGCCATGGTGAAACAGCCTGCGTGCGCAGCGGCCAGCAGTTCCTCGGGATTGGTTCCTGGCTCGTTCTCGAAGCGGTTCACGAAGGAATACGGCGTGTTCTTCAGTACCCCGCTCTTGGTGGCGAGTGCGCCATGGCCTTTCTTCAGGTCGCCGTGCCATACGGCCGATGCGGTCCGCTTCATCTGTTTCATCCTCCTGCAGCAGGTTGCCTGT
>JAHEAZ010000020.1 GCA_024642505.1 Gammaproteobacteria bacterium | reverse complement strand
TTGACTGACTTGGCCTTGCTCCGCGTCCGGGTCGCTACGGTTGGTTTCCTGTTCACCATGGAAGGCAGTATATAGATCATTTTTGTGCAGCGCAACAAAAATTACGAGCGGGATTTCAGGGCCGCGATTCGCGCCTTCGAAACTGTAGAAATGTTTTATAAAATAATAGCTTATATTCTAATGTGCGAGGTGGTCGGCAGCCTGTCCACCACCTCTTGAGGCGCTAAGATTTTGCAACGCACTAGGCTCCGCGACGCCATTGGAGGCTCCAGATGAGCGATCGAGACCCGCAAGCTGCCTGGCTCGATGCCTGGACAGCGACCCAGCGCGACATGTGGCAGAAGTTCCTCTCGGGAAACGCCACAGCCGCCCCGCAGCCGGCCCCCGGACTCGCCCAATTCATGCAGTTCTTCGGTCAGCCGTTGCCGGAGTCGTCCCAGGACGTCACGCGCAAGATGATGGAGTTCGGTGAGGGTTACCTTGGCGTTGCGCGTGAATTCTGGAAGCTCGTCGAGTCGGCCGGAGGGAGCGGCAAGGGCGATACGTTGCAGCGTGAACTGGAGGCACTGCGCTCGAGCTTCACGCAGGGATTTTCCAAGCTCTATGGCGGCGGCCCGCTCGGCGCCGACATGCTGGCGGCATGGCAGCGGATGGGTGGCCCGGCGGCGGCTGGCGCCGGCAGCCAGATGCCGCCCTGGCCGGCGTTGCCTGCGCTCGGGCTGACGCGTGAGCGGCAGGAGGCGATGGAGCGACTCGGGCAGGCGGCCATGCGCTATCAGCAGGCCCTCGGTCGTTATGGCGAGATGCTCGGTCGCGTTTCTGCCGATGCGGTCGAGCGGCTGAGCAAACGCATTGCGCGCGGCGCCCAGTCGAACGAGCAGATAGGCAGTTTCCGGGCGATGTACGACCTGTGGGTCGATTGCGGCGAACAGGCCTTCGCGGCCGCGGCGCACGGTGCCGACTTTGCCAAGGCGCAGTCTGAAGTGAACGACGCGCTGATGGAGCTGAAGACCGAGCAGCAGAAACAGGTGGAGGACTGGGCACGCTCGCTCGACCTGCCTACCCGTACCGAAATGAACACCCTCCTGAAACGGGTCAATACCCTGCGACGGAGGCTGCGGGAACTCGAAGAAGAAGTGGAACAGGGCAGGCGCAAGAGGGGCCCATGAACCCGTTCTCGATCGACAGTGCGAAGGCACTGGAAGAAGTTGCGGCATTCAGCCGCAAGCTGGCCGACGGCGTCCAGGCGGTTGCCGGGATCGGTGAGGTGGAGGTTGGCTGCTCCGCCAAGGATGCAGTCTATTCAGAGGACAAGCTCACCCTGTATCGCTACAAGCCGCTTGCCCCGGATGCTGGGTTCGCACCGGTGCTGCTTTGTTACGCACTGGTCAACAGGCCTTACATGGTGGACCTGCAGCATGACCGGTCGCTGGTGCGTGGACTGCTGGAGCGCGGACTGGACGTCTACCTGATCGACTGGGGCTATCCTGACGGCGCCGATCGTTTTCTCGAGATTGACGATTACGTCAACGGTTACCTCGATCGCTGCGTCGAGCAGGTTCGTAAGGCGTCCGGCCGTGATGCGATCAACCTGCTGGGAGTCTGCCAGGGTGGGACTTTCAGCCTGTGCTACACGGCACTGCACCCGGAAAAAGTCAGCAACCTGATCACGATGGTGACGCCGGTCGATTTCCAGACGCCGGAAAACCTCCTGTCGAAATGGGCCCGCCACATCGACGTCGACCGCATGGTCGATGTCATGGGAAACATCTCGGGGGAACTGCTCAACATGACATTCCTGTCGCTGATGCCCTTCAGGCTGACGAGCCAGAAATACGTTGCACTGGCAGACATCATCGACGATTCCACGCAGCTGGAGAATTTCATCCGCATGGAGAAGTGGATCTTCGACAGCCCGGACCAGGCCGGCGAGACATTCCGGCAGTTCATCAAGTGGATGTTCCAGGAGAACCGCCTGATGCAGGGGACGCTCGAACTCGGCGGTCGTCGCGTCGACCTGTCGACGATCCAGTGCCCGGTCTTCAACATCTACGCGACCCAGGACCACCTGGTCCCGCCATCGGCTTCCATGCCGCTGGAATCGCTCGTAGGCACGAAAGACTACAGCGTCTTTGCATTTCCCGGCGGGCACATTGGCATCTATGTGAGTGGCCGGGCCCGCCAGGTGCCGCAGGCGATCGGCGACTGGCTTGCCGCGCGCGGCTGACGCCCGGGCAGGCTACCATCGCGCCTTCGCAGAGCATCTAAGGAGCAGGTAATGTCGCAACAGGACGTGCTGGCGCAGCTTCAGTCCATGATTGGCAACGAGATTCACTCCAGCCAGTGGATTCCGGTAACGTCGCAGCGCGTGCAGGCCTTTGCGGAGGCGACCGGCGATCATCAGTGGATTCATGTCGACGAAGCACGTGCAGTCCGGGAGTCGCCATACGGTGGTCCGATCGCCCATGGCTACCTGACCCTGTCCCTCTACCCGATGCTGCGGGGCCTGGTCGAGGAGGCGACCCCGGTGTTTCCCGGGGTGAAGCGCGTGATCAATTACGGGATAAACAAGCTGCGTTTCCCCAGTGCCGTGCGGGTCGGCTCCTGTGTCCGCGCGCGCTGCACCCTGCTGACGGTTGAGGAGATCACCGGCGGCCTGCAGATTACCGAGAACTGCACCATTGAAATCCAGGACGAGGCCAAGCCGGCCTGTGCGGCGGAGCTGATCATGAGGCTCTACTTCTAGGCGCGGGACCGCGAAGTCCCGGCCGGTGCGCATCCATTGCGGCCGGACGAACGAACATTTGCTCTGGAGTGCGCGCCGGCCTGTGCCGGTGCGATAATGTCCAGCTTATCGGCCGAATCCGCCCAAGAGCCCGCATGTCGTCATCCCGCCTGCTGACTATCGGAATTATCGCTGGCATCGCGGTGGCGCTGGCCTATGTCTACGTGAGCCGGAGGCCGGACTTGCTGGGCGATTCCTCCCCGCCCGCCGTTGGCCAGGGCGCCGTGCCGCGCGCATCCACCAGCGGCGCATTGCTCAGCCAGCAGCAGGTGCCTGTGGTCACGGCGCTGGTCGAGCGGGTGCCCCTCGCTGTGGAAATCGAGGCTGTAGGCACGGCCAAAGCGAACGAAGCCGTGGACATCACCTCCAAGGCGGCCAACATCGTCACGGCGGTGCGCTTCGAGGAGGGTCAGCGCGTCGCGCGCGGTGCGGTGCTGGTCGAACTGGACGGAGTGCAGGCGCGTGCCGATCTTGCTGCCGCCGAGGCTGCCCTCAAGGAAAGCCTGTCGACCTACAAACGCAGCCGCGACCTGTTTGCCCGGCAGGCGCTGTCGGAATCGCAGCTCGAGCAGATCGAGGCGACGCTCAGCGCCAACCAGGCCAGGGTTGCGTCGGCCCAGTCGCGGGTCGCCGACACTGTCATTCGTGCGCCGTTCAGCGGCAGGATCGGGTTGCGCCGGATCAGCGTGGGTAGCCTCATCACCCCGGGCACCGTCATCACGACACTCGACGACAGCTCGGTGGTCAAGCTGGATTTCGACGTGCCGGAAACCTTCATGTCAGTGCTTGAGTCGGGCCAGGCGGTTGCCGCGACCAGCATCGCCTACCCCGGGCAGGTCTTCGAGGGACGGGTCATTTCGGTGGACTCGCGCATTGATCCGGTGTCGCGGTCGATGACGGTCCGCGCGGCCATTCCCAATGGGGATGGCCTGCTCAAGCCGGGCATGTTCATGGCAGTCCGCCTTTCCCGGGATCCGCTGCCCGCGCTGGTCGTGCCGGAATCCGCCATCGTCCCGGAACGCGGGCGCGTATACGTGTTCCTGGTCCGGGACGGCATGGCGCAACGGCAGGAAGTGATCGTCGGCCGACGCCAGCCTGGCCAGGCCGAGCTGCTCACCGGGGTCGAGGCCGGCCAGCACGTGGTGGTCCAGGGCACCCAGAAGATCCGGGACGGCAGCCCGGTTGTCGAGGTTCCTGGGGCCGGCGTCGACGCAGGCTGATTGCGGGTCCAAGCGAATGAAGATTTCCGAGATCTCGATCCACCGGCCGGTGTTTGCCACGGTCATCAGCCTGCTGCTGGTGATCCTCGGTCTGGTGTCGCTGTCGAACCTCGCCGTGCGCGAGTACCCGGACGTCGATGCGCCGGTGGTGTCCATCGACACCAGCTATCGCGGTGCGGGCGCAAACATCGTCGAGGAAAAGATCACCCAGCTCATCGAGGATCGCATCGCCGGCCTGGAGGGTATCGACAAGCTTCGCTCCAGCTCCCGCGACGAGCGATCGGACATCACCGTGGAGTTTACTGCAGACCGTGATATCGATGCGGCCACGAACGACATTCGCGACCGGGTGGCAAGGGTCGCCGACGACCTGCCGCCGGAGGCAGACCCGCCCGACATCGCCAAGGCGGAAGCAGACGCCGAGCCGATCATGTGGATCAACCTGACCAGCAGCCGCCTGTCGTCGCTGGAGGTGACCGACTACGCCGAGCGCGTGCTGGTGGACCAGCTGGCGGCATCGCCTGGCGTCGCCATGGTGCGAATCGGCGGTGCGCGGCGCTATGCGGTGAGAGTGTGGATCGACCGGCAGGCGCTGGCCGCCCGCCAGATGACGGTCGCGGACATAGAGGATGCGCTCAGGCGCGAAAACGTGGAACTGCCCGCCGGGCGGCTCGAGTCGACCGAGCGCGAGTTCGCGCTCAGGACCGACACCGGGCTGAAGAAGGTCGAGGATTTCCGGGCGCTGGTGATCGGCCGCGGCGCCGAGGGCTACCTGGTCCGCCTGGGCGACGTCGCGGAGGTCCGTCTCGGCGCCGACAACGAGCGCACGATCTCCCGTTCCGACGGCGTGGCCGGCATCAGCCTGGGCGTCGTGCAGGTTTCGAAGGCGAACACCCTGCAGGTTGCACACGGCGTGCAGGAAACGGTGGAGCGGCTCAAGCCGGGCCTGCCCGAAGGTATGGTCCTCGACACCAATTTCGACAGGTCGGTGTTCATCGAGGCTTCGCTGAAAGAAGTCGGCATTGCGCTGCTCATTGCGCTGGTGCTGGTGCTGATGGTCATTTACCTGTTTCTCGGCAACATCCGCGCGACGGTGATCCCCGCGGTGACCATCCCCGTTTCCATCATCGCGACCCTGACCTTCATGGACGCGATGGACTATTCGGTAAACGTTCTGACCCTGCTCGGGATGGTGCTCGCGATTGGCCTGGTGGTCGACGATGCAATCGTCGTGCTGGAGAACATCTTCAGGCGAATCGAACTGGGCCAGCCACCACTGATTGCTGCGCTGGATGGCAGCCACGAGATCGGCTTCGCGGTAGTCGCCACCACGCTGGTTCTGGTATCGGTCTTCGTGCCCATTTCATTCCTGCCTGGTGCGATCGGTCGGTTGTTCCGCGAGTTCGGCCTGACACTGGCGGCGGCGGTACTGTTTTCTTCGCTGATCGCCCTCACGCTGACGCCGGCCATGGCTTCGAGGATGTTCAAGACAGGCGAGCAGCGTTCGGGATTCGCCGCCCACGTAGACGGGTTCTTCCGACGGTTGGCGGACTGGTACGAGCGCCGGTTGCGCAGCCTGATTCGCCGGCCATGGCTGGTCGCGGCAGGCACGCTGCTGCTGGTGGTCGCGGCCGGGCTGGCATTCCGCTCGCTGCCGACCGAGTTTGCACCGACGGAAGACCGCGGAGTCCTGTTCATGGGCCTCGATGCTCCCGATGGCGCCAGCCTCGAGTACACCGAGAAGCAATTGCGCGCACTGGAGGATATCGTCTATCCCTACCTGGAAAGCGGCGTAATACGCAGAATGAACCTGCGCGTCGGCAGCTTCAGCAGCGAGGTCAACTCCGTACGCGGCTTCCTGGTGCTGGCTCCCTGGGCCGAGCGGGACATCAGCAACCAACGGCTTGCGCAGCAACTGCGCGAGCAGATAAGCGTGCTGCCCGGCGGTCGCGGCTTCGTGGTCACGCCGCAGGGGCTGGCTTCCCGGGGATTCGGGCAGCCAGTGCAGGTGGTCATCGGCGGTCCCGACTACGAGACGCTGGCGGCCTGGAGTGACCTTCTGGTCGGACGGGCGGGGCAGAATCCAGGGCTGGTAGCCGTCGACACGAACTACCGCGAGCGCAAGCCGCAGATCCGCATTTCAGTTGACCGCGATCGCGCCGCGGAACTCGGCGTGTCACTGCAGACCGTCGGCCGGACGCTGGAAACGGTGCTCGGGTCGCGCATCGTGACGACCTATGTCGACCGGGGGCGTGAGTACAATGTCATCCTGCAAGGCGAGGCACAGGACCGGGCCTCGCCTTCCGACCTGCAGAACCTGTATGTGAAGTCCAGTCGCGGTGGCGAGCTGGTGCCGCTTGGCAACCTGGTGAGGCTGGAGGAAACGTCTGGCGCCATCCAGCTGAACAGGTTTGATCGCCTGCGGGCGATCACCATCAGCGCGGGCCTCGCGCCTGGTTATACCCTGGGCGAGGCCGTCGGCTACTTCCAGCAGCTGGTGCGCGACGAGCTGCCGGCCAACGCCCGGCTCAGCTTCGATGGCGAATCACGCGAGTACCTGCGTTCGAAGGGCCAGCTCTGGACAACCTTCGGCTTCGCGCTGGCCATCGTGTTCCTGGTGCTAGCGGCGCAATTCGAAAGCTTCAGGCACCCGTTGGTGATCATGACGACGGTGCCGCTGGCGATCGTCGGCGCGCTCGCTGGTTTATGGCTGTTCAACATGTCGCTGAACATTTTCAGCCAGATTGCAATGATCCTGTTGATCGGCATCGCGGCGAAGAACGGCGTGCTGATCGTGGAGTTCGCCAATCAGCTGCGCGACCGCGGCCTCGAGACAGTCGAGGCCGTTGTGAAAGCCGCTACCGTCCGGCTGCGTCCGGTGCTGATGACCAGCCTGTGCACGGCCTTCGGTTCGATACCCTTCCTGATGGCCCATGGCGCGGGTTCGGAGCAACGCGAGCCGATCGGCGTGGTCGTGTTCTATGGAACGACCATTTCGGTACTGCTGACCCTGTTTGTAGTCCCCGGCATGTATGCCCTGATGGCCGGCGAACACCGGTCGCCACATTTCCTGCGCGACATGATCGTCCGCTTGCGGGCCGTCTCACCGGAGGTCGGGGGGGAGGCCACAAGCATCGACGCCCCTGGCAAGCGGGCCTGAGGGGCGGGACGGGTGACATAACCGGCCTGGCCGCTAGGATTAGCGGCCATTTGATTGCACCGCGGCTGTTACACTTGGTGCGTTCCGCCTGTCTGGCTGCGAGCCGGCGGGCCGGGTTCCGGGTTGCGTGCCGCGACCGGGACAATGGAGGGCAGACGTGCCCACACTGACGCCATACGAACAACTCGAACAGGAATTTCGCCGCCTGCATGCCTTCCAGGGCACGCTCGCGCTGCTGCGCTGGGATGCCGCGGTGACGATGCCGCGGGCCAGCGCCGACGTTCGTGGCGAGCAGTTGGCCGCCCTTCAGACCGAGTGTCATGCGCTCCTGACTTCGCCGCGGCTGACGCGGCTGCTCGAGCGGGCCGAGGCCAACCGGCAGGGGCAGCAGGACTGGCAGCTGGCCAACCTCCGCGAGATGCGGCGCCAGCGAGACCACGCCATTGCGACTCCCCCTTCGCTGGTCTCGCGTCTCGCAAGGGCGGTCGCCAAGGCGGAGGCGATGTGGCGCGAGGCGCGCGACAGCAATGATTTCTCGGTGCTCGCCCCGCATCTCGACGAGGTGGTCAAGCTGACACGAAACAGGGCCGCCATGCTCGGGCAGCACCTGGGGCTCGACCCCTACGACGCGCTTGCCGACGAGTTCACTCCGGGACTGCGCTCCAGCGAGATCACCCGAATGTTCGCGACCCTGTCGCGCCGCCTGCCGACCCTGGTGGGTGAGGCTATCGACATTCAGTTCGGCCGCCCAGCGGTAACGATTGCCGGGCGGTTTTCTGCCGCGAAGCAACGTGGGCTGTGCATCGAGGTCATGAAGGCGCTGGGCTTTCCCTTTGATCGCGGGCGCTTTGACGAGGCGGAGAGAGCGCTCACCGAGGGTGTCCCGGGGGACATCCGGGTCACCGCCCAGCTCGATCCCCGCGATCCCTTTGCGGGCCTGCTGGGCGCGCTGCATGAGACCGGGCAGGCGCTCTACGACCTGGGGCTGCCGCTGCAATGGCGCGACCAGCCGGTAGGGCAGGACCGGGGCATGGCGCTGGAGGAGAGCCAGTCGCTGCTGCTGGAGATGATCGTGGGGCGCAGCCGCTCCTTCGTTACCTACCTCAGGCCGCTACTGGAAAAACACTACGCGGTCAGCGGCCCGGAGTGGTCGGAGGAGAATCTCTACCGGCGACTCAACACCGTTTCCCGTGGCCCGATCCGCATGGATGCGGATGAGCTGACCTATCAGGCACACATCATCGTGCGCTACGAGCTGGAGCAGCGACTGCTGTCGGGCGAGTTGCCGGTTCGCGACCTCCCCGGTGCCTGGAACGAACTGCTGGACAGGCGACTCGGCGTCTGCCCCGCCAGCGACAACGACGGCTGCCTGCAGGATGGTCACTGGGCGCTGGGTCAGTTCGGCTACTTTCCGTCATACGGCATCGGCGCGGTGGTAGCCGCGCAGTTCTGGGAGTGCATTCACGAAGAAGTCCAGGGCGTGGAGCAGCAGATAGCGGCAGGTGAGTTCTCCGGGCTGCTGGCATGGCTGCGGAACAACGTCCACGCACTGGGCGCCAAGATGGAAGTGCCGGACCTGGTGAAGCATGCGACCGGAAAGACGCTGTCGGCGAGTGCGTACCTAAGGTACCTCGAGCGGAAATATCTGTCGGAGCCGTGATCCGCCCTGCGCAGGTGTGGGCTTTGTCCTAGAATTCGGCTCCCCGTTGCGCGAGTCTGTGTCCCGATGTCCGCTGTTCCCGCGATCCATTCCGGCAACTTCAAGCGCCTGCAGGCCCGATTGCGCGGCCAGGTGGGCAAGGCCATTGGCGAGTTCTCCATGATCGAGGGCGGCGATCGCGTCATGGTCTGCCTCTCCGGCGGCAAGGATTCCTACACCCTACTGGACATGCTGCTGTCGCTGCAGCGGGCGGCGCCGGTGCGATTCGACTTAGTCGCGGTCAACCTCGACCAGAAGCAGCCTGGCTTTCCCACGCAGGTCTTGCCGGATTATCTTGCTGCGCTCGGCGTGCCCCTGCAGGTCATCGAGCAGGATACCTACAGCGTCGTCAAGCGGGTCGTGCCCCAGGGTAAGACGCAGTGCGGGCTTTGCAGCAGGCTGAGGCGCGGCGCTCTGTACCGTCACGCGCGCGAGAATGGCTTCAACAAGATCGCGCTCGGGCATCACCGCGACGATATCGTGGAAACGCTGTTCCTGAACATGTTCCACGGCGGGCGGCTGAAGGCCATGCCGCCCAAGCTCAAGTCGGAGGATGGCGCCAATATCGTGATACGTCCGCTGTGCTACGTGCCCGAGCGGGACATCGAACGCTACGCGCGAGCCCGTGGCTTCCCGATCATTCCCTGCAGGCTCTGCGGATCGCAGCCCAACCTCCAGCGCAAGGCGATCGCGCGCATGCTGGCCAGTTGGGATCGCGATCACCCGGGGCGGGTCGACTCGATATTCACGGCCATCCGCAACATCAGCGTTTCGCACCTGGCCGATTCCGCGGCCTTCGACTTTGTGACGCTGCGGGCAGAGCAGGGTCCGGAATGCGGCGACTCGCGGAGACCGCTTCCAGGGCAGGGTGTCTGCTCCCGAGATGGCGGCGCCTGATCAATCCGGACACCATGCCGAAGACACGCGACTATCCACCGCCGCTAGAGAATACCTACTGGGTCGACCCGGGACGCCTGCTGGCGGGCGCGTATCCGGGCGCGGGCTCGGAACGGGCGGCAAGCGCGCGGATCCGCAAGCTGCTGGACGCCGGTGTGCGCTGCTTCGTTGACCTGACGGCGGTTGGCGAGCTGGAACCCTATGAAAGGTGGCTTCCTGGCCCCTATGGCCGTGACACGGTCGCTTATGTGCGCAAGCCTATCCGCGACCACTCGCTACCCGAACGGGCCGAGCACACGATCGAAATCCTCGACGAGATCGACGCAGCCCTGGCGGAGGGGAGGATTGTCTACCTGCACTGCCGCGCAGGCATCGGGCGCACCAATCTGGTGGCAGGCTGCTGGCTGGCACGGCATGGACACGCCGGCGAAGCAGCGCTGAATCGGCTCAACCAGCTGTGGCAGGCCTGTAGCCGATCGGCTACCTGGCCGAGCATCCCGGAGACCTCGGCCCAGGTCGAGTACGTGCGGGGCTGGAGCGAGCACGGCGCAACCACTCCGTCGCCGGGGGTCAACGCCAAGTCAACCCTGACACTAAGGGATCGCTACCGTGGCCTGCTGCTTGGCCTGGCAACGGGGGACGCTTGCGGACAGCCGGCGGCGCACCGCCGCCCGGGATCGTTCACGCCAATTGGGGACTTGCTTGGAGGCGGACCGTTCGACGTCCCCCGCGGCGCCTGGACTGACAAGACTGCAATGGCACTGTGCCTGGCGGAGAGCATGGCTACGACAGACCGTTCCGACGCCGCCGACCAGGTTGCCCGCTACCTGCGATGGCAGCGTGAAGGTCACCTTACGAGCACCGGGCAGTGCATCGGGATCAGCGCCACGACTGCCCGCGCACTGGCGCAGGCGCAATGGACCAGAAATCCGCTGGCTGGCTCGCACGATCCGGCCAAGGCCGAAAAGGAACCGCTCGCACGAGTGGGTCCGGCTGTCGCGCTGTTGCTTGCGGACCCGGAGGAGGCGATCGAAGCGGCGGTAGATGCCACGCGAGTCACCCACCAGGCGCCGGTGACACTCGATGCGGTCCGGTATTTTGCCGGGCTGCTGGTCGGAGCCCTGCAGGGCGCGTCGAGCGTGGAACTGCTGCGGCCTTACTTTAGCCCGGTCGAAGGCTACTGGGACAGGCACCGGCTCAAGTCTGCGGTGGATGCGGTAGCGCGGGGAGCATGGGTCGAGAAGGCGCCACCACGGATCTACGGGGGCGGACAGGCGCCACAGGCCCTGGAGGCTACACTCTGGGCGTTCAACCGCGGCCATTCGTTCCGAGACATGGTCCTTGCCGCGGTCAACCTCGGCGGTGACGCCGATGCCACTGGCGCAATGGTCGGGCAGCTGGCCGGCGCCCATTATGGATTGCCGGGCATCCCCTCGACCTGGCGCTCTTCGGTCATCCTCGCGCCAACGATCGCCGACATGGCCGACCAGCTGCTGGACCACGCGCTGCGACGCCTCGCACGCGGCTGAGGTTGCGTTGCCAGGCGTAAGGCGGTTGGCCCGGCTAAGCTATGCGGCGATGGGCTCTGCAAAGAAGAAACCGAAACGTAGTGGCAAGGCTCGCCGCAAGCCCGCGTGGGCGAAGCTGGCCGACGAGCAGCTGCTTGATCTACGGCTGTGTGACCTCGGTCTGAGAATCGAGGGCTCGCCGGTCGAACGGCCGTTGCTCAAGCTGTTTTCAGAGCTGGAGCGCCGCGGAGTCGGTTTCCGTCCCCATTACTGGATCGCCCAGGAATGGTTTTCGCCGGACGGCGTGCCGGGGATCGCCATCCCTTTCTATCTGTTGCACCCACGGCTGAAGAGCCTGGAGCGACGCTTCATGGGGGAGGTCGAGGGAGGCAATGCCGATTCCCTGATGAAGATCCTGCGGCACGAAGCCGGCCATGCGGTTGACACTGCCTATCGCCTGCGCCGCCGCAAGGCGTGGCGCGAGATCTTTGGACCAGCGTCCAGGCGCTACCCTCGCCACTACCGGCCGCGGCCCGGCAGCAAGCGCTTCGTGCAGCACCTCGACAGCTGGTATGCGCAGAGCCATCCGACCGAGGACTTCGCCGAGACCTTCGCGGTCTGGTTGAAACCCGGCTCGACCTGGCGTCGCCAGTACGAGGGTTGGCCCGCGCGGCGCAAGCTGGAGTACGTCGCGCGCACCATGGAAGAACTACGCGGCCAGCGGCCGCGGGTCAGGGCGCGACATCACGTCGAGCCGATCCGGATTGCGCGCCGGACCTTGCGCCAGCATTACGCCGTCATGGTCCGGCATTACCGAAGCGACGACGCGGAAAAGATCGACAAGATCCTGCAGCGGGTCTTCACCAACCGGCGTCGGCGCGTCCGGCAAATGCGCGCCAGCACATTCCTGCGCGAAAACGGGCCGACGTTGCGCCGGCGCATCGCGCGCCGGCTGGATGCCAGCGAATACCTGGTGCAGGAGCTTCTCGACCATCTCATCGGTCGCTCGCGCAGCCTGCGGCTGCTGGTGCGTGGCGAGAAGCGCAAGGCAGTTCGCCGGGTCGAGCGACTGCTGGTGGTACTGGCGCGCAAGTCTCAGAAGGGCGTCGGCCCCTGGATAGCATTATGAAGAAACTACGCATACTGGTTCTGGTGCATGAGACCCTGGTACCGCCCGACAACATCGATCATCTCACGGACCAGGAGGCAGACGAATTCCGGACGGAATTCGATGTCATCACCACGCTGCGGGAACTCGGTCACGATGTCCGGCCACTCGGCATCGGCGACAGCCTGACCGAACTGCGCATGCAGATCACCGACTGGATGCCGGACATCTGTTTCAACCTGCTGGAGGAGTTTGGCGGAATCGTTACCTACGACCAGCACGTCGTGGCCTATCTCGAGCTGATGCGCCAGCCCTACACTGGCTGCAATCCGCGCGGGATGATGCTGTCCCGGGACAAGGTCCTGTCGAAGCAGATCCTGGCCTATCACCGCATTCCAACCCCGCAGTTTGCTCTGTTCAGGCGCGGCCGCAAGCCGCGCATTCCAGGGCGATTGCGCTACCCGCTGTTCGTGAAGTCGGCGACCGAGGACGCATCGCTGGGAATCGCGCAGGCGTCGGTCGTGGAGGATGCAGTCCGGCTGCGGGAGCGTATCGAGTTCATCCATGAGCAGACCAGCACCGATGCACTGGTGGAGGAATTCATTGACGGGCGCGAGATCTATCTCGGCATCATCGGCAACGAGCGGCTGACTACGCTGGCGCCATGGGAGCTTTCGTTCGGGACGCTTGGCGAGTCGGCCATCGGCATTGCCACGCGCAAGGTGAAATGGGACCGCGCCTACCAGGAAAAGCACGACATAGTGACCGATCCGGCGAGGAATCTGCCGCAGGGCGTCCCGGCCCTGCTAGATCGCCTGGCGCGGCGCATCTACCGCGCGCTGCACATGTCCGGCTACGCCCGCATGGACTTCCGCATGCGTGACGACGGATCGCTCTTCGTGCTCGAAGCAAATGCCAACCCCAATATCGAGCAGTACGAGGATTTCGGTCGCGCCGCCGAGCACGCAGGCATCCCTTACGAACGTCTGCTGGAGCGGTTGATATCGCTGGGGATTGCCTACCAGGCGGAGTGGCGCGACTGAAAGAGGGGAGTGTTTGGCTGAATGAAGCGGTAACACCGCCGGGGCAGGAACGTTGCTGTTCGGGAATTCATGTGAGTGAGTTGTTCCCGTTCAGCTGTCGAACACGAACACACGAATCAATATGTCGCTGATGCCGATGATCGCCGCGCTGGCGATCAGGCCCGCGCAGATCGGCTCCTGGATACCCACCCGCAGCGGCAGTTCGATGGCATGAAGGACGTCGGCGCCAGGCTGCGATTTTTCAGCGCCTTCGTGGTCGCACCAGGCCGAAAACCGCAGTGTAGCCGTGCAGGAAAGTCGCTCCCTGCACCGGCCCGATTTCGCCAGCGCAAAACATTCCGCCGAGTGGCGCGTCGCCAAAGGCGCGCCGGAACATCCCGGAGTCGCGTCCCGGCACGCCATAGAGTGAGGCGCCCCGCCCGATGCAGGCGAACATCAGGGCCGCTGAAGGCTCGGCCGGATCGATGCTGCGGTGCCGCGCCAGCTCACGCTCGAGGTCGGCCGCGGACGCCTCGGCATCGCGAAGATGAAACTGGACGATGGTATTGGCGGAGGCCTGCGCGCCGATTACAAGGTCTCCCGATTCCGAGTCGAGTCCGACGACCTCGCGCACCAGGAAGTCGCCGGCGCCTATCGACTGGCGGGGTCCGGGCAGGGCAAGGCCGATGAACAGTTGCCGGGCATTGAACAGGTCCCGGTCGGCGGGACTGAGCGAGGAGAAGACCTGGCCGAGCAGCTCGCGCGGCGCCTTGCCGTCGAGTTCGTGGATACGGTTACCGTCGCTGGAAGTGACGAACAGAGGGTCGCCGACGGGTCGGCAGCCCTGGGACACGATGCCCTCCAGGCGGACGTTGCCAGTCCATGCCAGGAGCAGGGCTCCGGCCCGGTACATATCGTGGCCAGCGAGCAGGCAGGCCTGGCCAGGCTGTGACGCGGCGCTGGTCAGGCCGCCGATCACGGTCGAGCCTGGATAGGCGCGGTCGAGTCCGCGGATGCAGTGCTCGATGTCGAAGGAATAGGGGTCAGCGAAGATGGTGAAAGATGGCTCATCCTCAGGACGGATGCCGAGAAGTCGCCACCAGGCGTCGCGGGACGCGGTCAGGGCCGGCAGCGACGCCTGGTCCACGTGGACGGCAGTGAGCTCTACGTCCGTGAGCAGCGCTGCCATCAGCGATAACGCGGGGCCCTCCTCATACTCGCGGCCGTGACCGGCGACGCCGCTGCAGCTGCAACCAACCAGCATTCCATCGCCGAGCCACGGATGCAGCAGCGCCGGTAGGCGCTCAAGATCACGCGAGTCATGGCCCGCCGCGAACGCGAACAATAGATCGGGCTCAACCTGACCCAGCGCGTCGCGAAGCTGGGCCACGGCCTCATCTACGGCCGGAGCGAGTTCACGCTCAGCGGACAGTGCGCTGGCCCACTTCACGGTTGCTTCGACCGCATCGGCATCAGTCCTGCTCTCCGGTTTCGTCCTCGGGAATGAGGACATCTTCGACCTCGGCGGCCGTGGTCCAGCGAACCAGGTGTTCGTCTGCCAGGACGGTCTGCTGGTACTCGAGTGCGTCCGGGGATACCTGCAGGCCGTAGGTCAGGAAGCGCAGCGCGACCGGTGCGTACATCGCATCGGCGGCACTGTACGCACCAAAGAGCCATGGCCCGTAGTCGCCGTAAGCGCGCCGGCACCCGCTCCATATGGAGTCGATCCTGTCCAGGTCACGGGACAGCGCCGGGGTGAGGGGTACATGACGATCGCGGGCCCGTGCATTCATCGGACAGCTGACGCGCAGCGCAGCGAAACCGGCGTGCATCTCGGCCGCGATCGCCCGCGCGTGGGCGCGCGCTGGATCACCTGCCGGCCAGCCGCGACCGCCCGCAAGTTCCGAGGCGTACTCGCAGATCGCCAGCGATTCCCAGATCACGATTTCGCCGTGCAGCAGTACCGGGACGCGGCAGCTCGGCGACAATTTCGGGACCTCACGCGCGAACTCGTCGGAATTGAAATGCAGGAGTCGCTCGCTGAAACCGATTCCCAGGTGCCGGAGCAGGAGCCAGGGACGCAGCGACCAGGAACTGTAGTTGCGCGTGCCGATGACCAGCACCGGTTCAGGCATGGCGGCCTCCTTGCACAATGAACAGCGACCATATTGCACCGACGGTGTCCGGGCAAGGCCGGCGTTGCCGGGGCGGTCTATGATGTGCGCAACCACGGCAGGGACCAGCGATGAAGCGAGTTGAGGCGATCTGTCTGGACCTGGATGACACGCTCTGGCCGGTGGAAGCGGTCATCGAGCGCGCCGAGGCTGCCATGGTTGGCTGGCTGGCGCGCCACTATCCGCGCGTGGCCGAGAACCACGACGTTCACAGCATGCGCATCGTGCGGCAACGGATGGCTGACGAGTTTCCGGACATGAGGCACGACTTCACGTTTCTGCGGCGCCAGGCGCTTGCATGGCATGCGCGAGAAGCGGGATATCCGGAGGACATGGTCGACGAGGCCTTCGGGATATTCTTTGCCGCGCGCAATACGGTGGAACCATTCGGAGACGTGGTGCCGGCCCTTGAGCGGTTGCGCCACCGATTTCGGCTCATGACCCTGTCAAATGGCAATGCCGACCTGAGGGTGATAGGCCTCGAAGGCTATTTTGAGCGCACTCTGGCGGCACGCGAGGCCGGCGCGGCCAAGCCGGATCCGCGGATATTTGTCGCGCTGCTCGACGGTGTCGGCCTCGAGCCCCATCAGGTGCTCTATGTTGGCGACGACCCGCACGCGGACATCGAGGGCGCCAGGAATGCAGGTATGCACGCGGCCTGGGTGGACCGGTTCGGAAGGGAGTGGCCCCGGGACGTCGCGCCGCCGGTGGTGGTCGTCCGCGACCTGCTGGAACTCGCCGACCTGTTGCTCTGACGACGGCCTGGCAGAGGCGAGTGCTCAGCGCTCGTCGTCGTGCTTCTTCTTCTGCTCAATCCACTTGGACAGTGCACGAAGGTCTTTCTTCTTCTTCCACTGCTTCTTCAGCAGCATTCCGCTGTCGTAGGGGTCATAGCCTTTCCTCAGGCCGCCTGCGTTCGGCTGGACGCGCCTGACGGTTCCTTTCGAATCGTCCGCGCTGAGGGCGAGCGTCTCGTCATTGAGCAGGCGCTTGAGGGTCTCCTCGCTGCCGAGCCCGCCATAGGGAACCCAGACGGCGTTGCCCAGTTCGTCATACTCGATGCGCCCATGCCCCTGGCGTTCGGCTTCCTCGAGCTTGTGTAACTCGGCCATTCTTTCCGCGGTCTTGAACTTGCTGGTGTCGCTCATGACTTCCACACCCTGTGCCAGTCGAAGCTGCACGTTGTAACAGAATACGATCGTTCGGCGCTGGAAAGTGTGACCGGTTTCCCGATCCTTGATCCATGGTTGCCCGGCTCGGCCATGTCACGGCACAGTAGCTGCGGCGCGGCCCTTCATGCCCCGGGCACGGGGCCGAGGTACAGGCTGGCCCGGAACAGGCCGGCAATCGTCTTTGCGTCGACGATCTCACCCTCGAGCGCCCGGCGTACCGCGTCGGCCATGGGAATCCAGAAGACTTCAAAGTCCTCGCCGTACTCGCGCGCCGCCACCACCGGCGCCAGGTCCCGTGCCAGGAACAGGTGGACGACCTCGGTGAACACGCCGGGCGAACTGACTATCGAGCCGAGACTCTCCCATTCCCTCGCGGTGACGCCTGCCTCCTCGGCCAGCTCGCGCTCCGCGGTCACACGCGGCTCCTCGAGCTGTTCCAGCTTGCCGGCTGGCAGTTCCCATAGCCATTCCCCCGCAGCGTGACGGTATTGTCGCAGCAGGCACACGCGGTGCCCGGCATCGACGACCACGACGGCGGCACCGCCTGGATGCCGTACGACTTCGAGCTGTACCAGCTCGCCGTTCGGCAACTCAACCTGTTCCAGGTCCAGGTCGACGACCCGTCCGGAGTAGATCCTCCTCGATAGCTTGACGCTCACCGTGTCAGTCCTGCGCTAATGCGATCCATATTCAGTCTTGCTCCTACGGGGTAGCGACCACGAATCCTGGTCCCTGCAGCTAGAATACGGCTCCGCAGGTGCTGGCGGCGAGGGCGCGTCCAGCGGAACTCGCCACGGGCCTCGCGCTGGATCGAAACCATGCAACTGCCGTGGCTGCTGCTGATCTCGGGACCGCCCTGTAGCGGCAAGAGTGCGCTCGCCGCCAGGCTTGCGCGGGACACCGGGTGGCCGATCGTTGCCAAGGACGCCTACAAGGAAATCCTGTTCGAGGCGCTGGGGGCCGGCGACCCAGCCTGGTCCCGTCGCCTCAGCCGGGCCGCGTTCGCCATTCAGTTCGGGGTCGCGAACTCTCTGCTGTCGGCCGGTGCCAGCCTGTTGCTCGAGGGAAACTTCAATGCGGGGGAGCATGCGCAGCAGATCGCGTCCATGGTCGCCGGCCGCGCCCGGGTCTTGCAGTTAGCGTGCAGCGCCGAAGACGCATTGCTTGCAGCCAGGTGGCGTGCGCGGGCCAGATCGGGGCACCGGCATCCAGGGCACCTCGATTCGGGGAACGCGCGGATCGCCCGTGATACGGCGCGATACGCGCCGCTGCCGGGGCTGCCGACGCTCTGCCACGACAGTGGCGCTCCCGCTGAGTTGGGATACAGCGCGCTGCTCGGTGGACTGGCCGCAGCAGGCGTACCGGTCGAGCCGCACCCGGACGGTGGCTGAGTCGGCCGGGCTCAGCGGGCCTGCCCGTGATAGAGGTCGTTGGGCATCATGTCGGTCGCGGTCGCCAGCCGGTTGGTGAAATTGAAGAAAGCCGCGACTTCGGCGATGTCCCAGATCGCCTTCTCGCTGAAGCCCGCCGCGCGCAGCGCCTGGCGATCAGCCTCGCTGACGTCGCGTTGCGCCACGGTCAGTTTGTGCGCAAAATCCAGCATCGCGCGATGTGGCGGCGAGAGTTCCGCCGCGCGGTAGTTCATCACCAGTAGTTCCCCGAGCGCCGGGTCGCCCGACAGCTGCCGCACTGCGGCTCCGTGAGCCACCAGGCAGTAGTAGCAATGGTTGGCGGAGGACACCACCACCGCGATCATCTCGCGCTCGAGCCTGGAAAGCGGCGATTCGCCCAGCATCAGCTCGTTATAGAAGTTGGCCATGTTGCGCAGCTTCGGGCCATGGGCGCTGTAGGCCAACAGCACGTTTGGAACATGGTCGATCTTTTCCTCGCAGACTGCGAAGTAACGCTGCATGTCGGGATCGAGCTGCTTGCGCGGGGGCGTCCTGATCTTGAGCGCGGTGATGTAGCGTGGCTGGGCTGTTTTCTTGCGTGGCATGGAATCGCTCCGGTCACCGGGTTGGCCCGGTCTGTGGCGGCCGAGGCGCATGGTAGCCGATCGATGATCCGGCAGGCCGGCGCGACCCACTGGATGGATATACAGTCGACGCGCTAGACTGGAGCCATGTCGGCTGCTCCCCAGCAAACCCTGAATCCCGCGCAGTACAGGGCCGCGAGCTACGGACTGCGCAACGCAACGGGCCGATTCGCGGCGGGTCCGCTGCTGGTCATCGCCGGCGCCGGAACGGGCAAGACCAATACGCTGGCCCATCGAGTTGCGCACCTCGTGCTCGAGGGCGTCGACCCTGCACGCATCCTGCTGCTGACATTCACGCGGCGCGCATCCCAGGAAATGATCGGGCGGGCCGAGCGCATTGTCGCCGAGGCCTTGTCGGGGAGACGTGCCGGGAACCCGATGCCAGCGGTGCGGCTGCCCTGGGCCGGCACGTTTCATTCGATCGCAAACCGTGTCCTACGCCAGTATCACTTGTCTGTGGGACTCGATGCCGCGTTCAGCGTTATGGATCGCGGTGACTCGGCGGATGTGATCGACGTGCTCAGGCACCAGCTAGGACTGTCCGGCCAGCAGCGCCGTTTCCCGCGCAAGGACACCTGCCTGGCGATTTACTCGCACCGTGTCAACACACGCTGGGAGCTCGGCCGGGTCCTGGAGCAGGTTTTTCCCTGGTGTGCCGATTGGGAGGACGAACTGAAGAGCCTCTTTCGCGCGTATGTGGAGCGCAAACAGGCCAACGGCGTGCTCGACTATGACGACCTGCTTTTGTACTGGCATGCAATGGTCGAGGACCCGCGACTGGCTCGTCGACTGGGCGATGGCTTCGATCACGTGCTGGTGGACGAGTACCAGGACACCAATACGTTGCAGGCGGAAATCCTGCTGAACTTGAAGCCGGATGGATCCGGGCTGACGGTCGTCGGCGACGATGCCCAGGCCATCTACTCCTTCCGGGCGGCAACGGTGGACAACATCCTGCAGTTTCCACAGCGCTTCAATCCGCCGGCGGAAGTCGTCTCGCTCGAGGAAAACTACCGCTCAGGTCAGCCGGTCCTTGACGCTGCCAACGCGCTTATCGCCGAGGGGCGGCGCCAGTACCGGAAAACCCTGCGCGCAAGCCGGCCGGGCGGTGCGCGACCGCGACTGGTGACACTTCTGGACGATCGGGCGCAGTCGCTATACGTCGTCGAACGCGTACTCGAGAGCCGCGAGGCCGGGATGCTGCTCCGCCGGCAGGCGGTGCTGTTTCGTAGCTCGCATCACAGCGACGCACTGGAGATCGAGCTGATGCGCAGGAACGTCCCCTTTGTAAAGTACGGCGGACTGAAGTTCCTGGAGGCAGCCCACGTCAAGGACCTGCTCGCTGTACTGCGCTGGGCGGACAATCCCAGGAATGGCATTGCTGCGTTCCGCGTGCTGCAGCTGATGCCGGGGATGGGCCCTGCCAATGCGGAGCGTTGTATGACCACGCTCGCGGCAGCCGGTTTCTCGCTGGCGGCGCTGACAGCCTTCACTCCGCCGCCGGCTGCCCGCGAACAGTGGCCGGCCTTCGCCGGCATGTTGGCGCGACTGGCTGCGCCGGACGTCGCCTGGCCGGGGCAGGTCGAAGAGGTGCGGCGCTGGTATCAGCCGCTACTGGAGCAGCTCTACGAGGCGCCAGGCGTGCGTGCGGCCGATCTGGACATGCTCGAGCAGGTGTCGGGCCAGTTCGCCAGCCGCGAGCGCTTCCTGACCGAGCTGACGCTCGATCCGCCACAGGCGACCGGCGACCTGTCGGGCCCGCCGCTTCGGGACGAGGACTACCTGGTCCTGTCCACGGTGCACTCGGCCAAGGGCCAGGAATGGGATGCCGTCTACGTGCTCAACGTGGCGGATGGAAACTTCCCTTCGGAATTCGCGGGCGGCAAGGAAGAGCTGATCGAGGAGGAACGCCGCCTGCTCTACGTCGCGATGACCCGTTCTCGTGACCAGCTCGATCTTCTCGAGCCGCAGCGCTACTACGTCACGCAGCAATCGCGTCGCGGCGATGCTCACGTCTATGGCGCGCGCAGCCGCTTCCTGACGCGAGACGTGCTCGCAACACTGGAGCAGAAGGGATGGGGCGATGCAGCGGTGGCCGAAGGCGCGGTAGCGGACGCACCACGGGTGGACGTCGGCAATCGCCTGCGCGACATGTGGTGAAGCGCGGCCATTACGAAGAACGCAGGCGGTCGCAGCTGATCGCGTTCAGCCGGCTGGCTTCTCGAATCGCAGCGTCATCCGGTCGCTCTCGCCGATCGCCAGGTACTTGTCCCGTTCGATGTCTCCGAGTCGCAGGGTTGGTGGCAGGGTCCAGACGCCCTGGCCGTAGTCCTTGGTGTCGGCGGGATTGGCGTTGACCTCGCTGCGGCCAACCAGCCGGAAGCCGATGGCCTCGATCAATTCGATCGCGTAGTCCTCGCGAACATATCCGGAGCGTGCCTTGGGATCCTGCGGGTTATCCGTCGCTGCACGGTGCTCGACCACACCGAGTGTCCCGCCGGGCTTCAATGCCGCGTACATCGCTTCGAGCATTGGCCCGGCTGCATCGCGGGGCATCCAGTTGTGGATGTTGCGGAATGTCAGAACCATGTCCACCGTCCCCGGCGGCACGGCATCCATGGCGGTAGGGTAATGCAACGCGACAACCTCGACCCTGTCGTAAATGTCCGGGCGCGCGTCGAGCTTCGCCCGGTACGCCTTCAGGCTGTCTTGCACGAACTGGTTCCCGGATCCGGGATCCCAGCTGGCGGCGATCAGGCGGCCGCGATCACGAAGTACCGGGGCAAGGATCTCCGTGTACCAGCCGCCGGCGCCGGGCCAGATTTCCATCACGGTCATATCGCGCTCGAGGCCAAAAAAGGCCAGGGTCTCCCGGGGATGGCGCCAGGTGTCACGAGCGGTGTTGGCGGGCAAGCGGTGATCGCCGGCAATGGCTGCGTCGAGCAGCGCGGCCGTCGTGGCATCCGTTTCCGGCAGGGCTGGAACTGCCGGCTTCGACGCGCATCCAGCAACCAGCATGGTCGCCAGCAGGGCAGTGATCGTCGATGTCGAAATTCGGGAATTCACTGGTTTCGCCTCCATGGCTTCTGGGCGTCGAAGCGTCTTTGGCATCAGCGCCACGATACTGGAGCAGGCTGGGCGGCATCCAGCAGATCGCCCCGCAGCAGTCGTTCAGGGCGGAAGTTCGGCCACTGCCGCCAGCTCGATCAGCGCATCCGGAAAGAACAGCCGGCGAACTTCCACGGCGGTCGCCGCCGGTGGCGCAGCACCCGCGCGCTCATAGAACTCATCCCGCACCCAAGCGGCGCGCCCGAGCGATGCGATATCAGTGGTGTAGGCTGTTTCGCATACGACATGGGCAAGCGAACATCCGCCGGCCGCCAGCGCCTGTTCGAGACGGGTGTAAATGCGGCGAATCTGGGCCTCCATGTCGCCGGCGCCGATGACCTGCATTTCGTCATCAATCGAGGTCAGTCCCGACAGGTACAGCGTACCGTTGGAGCGCACGGCAGCGCTCAGGTTGAATCGCTCCTCGATGTCGCGATTCACGCGGATAACCTGGTCCCAGTGCGCCATGCTGCCTCCCGCTGTCAGCTCCCGATTCTAGTCCCGCAGCGGCTGGGCACCAAAAGAGGCGTCCCGGACGCAGTACGGGGGATGAGGCGCGCTGGTCCGATCGGTCGGAAGTGATAGCTCAGTGCGCGCGACCACCCTGCGGCTCGACCCTCTTCTTGAAGTAGGTCCAGCTGGTCTCGTTAGGACGCTGGTCGTCGCCCGGCGGCGGCTCGCGATAATCCGGATAGTTCGCTGCGATTTCGCCCTTCATCAGGTCGGATAGCTGGTCCCAGCTGTCGAGCTTGACGCCCGCAGTGTGGAAGTAGACGCTGCCTTCACGGCCGCTCATCTGCATCCAGGGCAGCCAGCTGGAGATGCGGACCCAGCCCACCCGGGCCTGGGCACTGGGCTTCCTGGGGTCGAGCAGGTCGTCCACGTCGCCCATGAAGTTGAACATCTCGGTCGCGTGGTAGAAACCACCGACGTATTTCTGGTAATCGCCCGCCAGCGGATTCGTATAGAACAGTGGCACGGTCACAGTCTGCCACCAGCGGTTGCCCTGGATGGAACCGCCCCAGGTTACCGGCTTGCCATCACGCCCGACTGGCCAGGCGGTGCTGTTCACCGGGTCGTTGGCCACGTGCAGGACGTCGACTTCCTCGCCGGTCCAGGGGTTGGTCCACTTGCGCGCGACCTCGCCGGTCTTCGGGTCGATGTACAGCAGGATCTCCCGCGATACGAGTTTGTAGCCGGTGCCTTTCGCCGGGTCCGTCACGGTGACGCAGCGGCGGGTGTTCATTCCCTCTACCTTGAAAAGCAGCCGGTCGCGTTCGCCTTCCATCCGGCTGTACATGTCACCGTGCCACCAGTAGGTCACTGGCTTGCCGTCCTCCAGCGAACACTGCACCTTGCGTTGCGCCATCAGGACACCCTGTACATCCTCGAGGCTGATCTGCGCGGGAGCCGGCTTGGCGGCCAGCACAGGCGGTGCAGTCAGCGCCAGCATGGCTGCCGCGATGATATGAAAGCGCGTGTTGTTCATCATCTGCTCACTCCTCGTCGGATCAAGTCGGGTCAAATTACCGCCCATACCTGTCTCCCCGGTCGACCATCGGCTGCCCGTTCCGGTGGGCGGCGCGACCGGCGCGGCTCAGGCCGAGACGTCGGGTTCCAGGTAGGTGTAGCCGGCCAGTTCGGATTCGTAAAAGCGCTTCAGTGCCTGGCCCTCCGCGACCGAGAGACGTCCATCACGCATCGCCCGCTCACAATCGCGCGCAAAGCGGGGATAGAGCTCGTCGGTATCGTACTGCATGTAGCCGAGCACCTTGTTTGCGGTGTCGCCTTTGAGCACTTCCTCGATCCACCAGCCGTGTTCGTCGTCGAGCCGGATGTGCACCACATGCGTGTCGCCAAAGAGGTTGTGAAGATCGCCCAGGGTCTCCTGGTAAGCGCCGACCAGGAACGCAGCAAGGTAGTAATCCTGGCCCGGCAGCGGTTCGTGCAGCTCGAGGGAGCGCTTGACGTCGCGCCGCGACACGAAGCGGTCGATCTTGCCGTCGGAGTCGCAGGTGATATCGGCCAGGACGGCGCTGCGGTCTGGACGCTCTGTCAGGCGATGTAGCGGCATGATGGGAAACAGCTGGTCGATCGCCCAGGCGTCCGGCAGCGACTGGAAGATCGACATGTTGCAGAAATACGTGTCGGTGAGCACTGCGTCGAGCCCCTCCAGTTCCTCCGGCATGCGGCTCGAGCGCCGGGCGAGGTCGCGCACGCGGGCGCAGGTCGCCCAGTAGAGCCGCTCCGCCAGTCCCCGCATCTCGAGGCTGAGGTAGCCGAGCTTGAACATCTGGTGGACCTGCTCGCGGGCCTCCTGCGCGTCGTGCCAGCACTCGACCAGCCGTCTTTCGCTGACCGAACGGTAAGCGTCGAACAGGTCCTGCACCGGCTGCGGGACTTCCTCGCTGCCGCCGTAGTCCTGCTCGAGCTCACCGGCGACGCGGAACCGGTCCAGTCGCGACGCGCCGAGGACGTTAAAGACCAGCACGCTGTGATGCGCGGTAATCGCCCGTCCTGACTCGCTGATGATCGTAGGATGGGCGATGCCCCTGGCGTCGCAGACGCTCGCTACACGGTAAACGACGTCGTTAGCGTACTCCTGCAGCGTGTAATTCATCGACGACTCGAAATTGCTGCGCGAGCCGTCATAGTCGACCCCGAGTCCGCCGCCGACGTCGATGTACTCAAGGCCGGCGCCAAGCCGCTCCAGCTCGGCGTAGACGTGGGCGAGTTCCCCGACCGATTCCTTGACGCGGCGGATGTCGTGCAGCTGCGATCCTGGATGGCAGTGGACCAGCTTCAGGCAGTCCAGCATGCCGTGCTCGCGCAAGACCTCGACGAGCTCCAGGATCTCGGTGGTGAACAGGCCGAATTTCGAGCGGTCGCCGGCCGATTCGCGCCAGCGGCCCGCGCCCTCCGAGGCCAGCTTGACCCGTACGCCGATACGCGGCCGGACGCTGTACTTCTCGGCGTGCCTGAGCACGTAGGCGAGTTCGGAGAAGTTCTCGATGACGGGGATGATGGTGCGCCCCAGCTTCGAGGCCAGGATCACCGCCTCGATGTAGCTGTCGTCCTTGAAGCCGTTACAGATGATCAGGCGATCGGGCGCATCCTCGGTCATCGCCATGACTGCCAGGAGTTCGGGCTTGGATCCGACCTCGAGGCCGAAGCCAAGCGCGGCGCCGGCGCGATAAACCTCCTCGACGACGAGCCGCTGCTGGTTGACCTTGATCGGGAAGACCGCGGAGTAACCGCCACGATATTCGTTTTCCGCGATGGCAGCCGCGAACGCATCGTGCAGGGTCTGCAGACGATGCCGCAGGATGTCGGAAAAGCGGACTACCACCGGCGCCGTGAGGTCCCGCGCCTTCAGTTGCTCGACGACCTCGAACAGGTCGATCTGCCGGGAGGGATCCTTGTCAGGCAGGACCACGACGTGACCGGCTTCGTTGACGTTGAAATAACCGGCGCCCCAGGCCTCCACGGCGTACAGGTCCAGTGAATCCTGGAGACTCCAGCCGGCAGCGGTCCTGGGCTTGGTTGCGACGTCCAAATGCGTAATCCCCTTAGCACCGAAGCGCCGTTGCCGGCGGCGCGGAATTGTCCGGCGCGGACGATACCAGATCGATGCGCCATTTTAATCGCGGGCTCATGCCAATCCGCCGGCGACGGCGCGTCCCGGGTCGCGGATCCACTCGCTCCAGGATCCCGCATACAGGCGCCCGCCGGGAATTCCCGCAACTGCCATCGCGAGCAAATTGTGGCAGGCGGTGACGCCGGAGCCGCACATGCAGACCGTCTCGTCGCCGGCCCTTGTCTGCAGCGTCTCCGCCCAGCGTGGACGCAGCTCGGCGGGCGCGAGCAGGCGCCCATCAGGACGCAGATTCCACTGGCTGGGATGATTGACGGCACCAGGGACGTGGCCCGCTACCGTATCGAGTGGCTCGGATCGCCCCTCAAATCGTTCCGTCGCACGGGCGTCGACCAGCAGGCAGGCGTCCGTGGCCAACATGCCCACGAGCCGGTTTGCGTCAACGGTCATGCCGGAGCGGGGATGGGCGACGAACCCGCTGGCCGGCCGCCCCGGCGAGAAATTGTCCTGGGTACCGCCATGAGCCACCCAGGCCTGCAGGCCCCCATCGAGTACCGCCACCGCGTCATGCCCCATCCAGTGCAGCATCCACCATAGCCGCGCCGCCAGCTGGCCCGCGGAGTCGTCGTAGACAACCACCTGGGTCTTCGGTTTGACGCCCCAGCGGGACAGCGTCTCGGCAAAGGCCTGCGGTGCCGGTAGCGGGTGACGGCCGGATCGAGGCGTGACGGGCCCGGACAAGTCGCGGTCGAGGTGGGCGTAAGTTGCACCCGGAATGTGCGCGTGCGCCCACGCGGCTTCCCCTGCCTGCGGATTGGTCAGATCGAACCGGCAGTCGACGACCAGCCAATCCGGATCCGCGAGATGCCCCATCAAGTCAGCTGGCTGCAGCAGGGTGGTGAATTTCATGTGCTAGTCCAGGCTTTCTATTGCGGCGCAGCAATCCTGCCGTCTGCTCGATTTAGGCCGACTGCCGCGCTGGTTGCAACCTTTTCTGACGCCGCTGCGTCCTAGCATTCATGAGCCGGAACACGATGCAGAGTCAGCAATCATCGGGCACCGATTCCGCGTTCCCGGCCCTGCCGGTCGTCACTTCCCGAGAGCGCGACTTCTGGCGCCGCGCCGTTGCCGAGCAACGGCAGCGACTCGAGCTGGCCGGCCACGCGGCGCCGCCGGAACTGAAGGCTGAACCGCACTAGCCGCGCGCGGTGCAGGTCGCCACGGAGCGGAGCCTGGACGTATCCCCCTGTTGCAGCCGGCCACGTGCCGGCTCTTTTTGGGCCGTCGCGGTGTGCCTCGCGATGCCCGTTTGCGTTACATTACCGGGCCATGCATCAAGGCAGTTGCCAGGCTGCCGCGTGTCCCACCAAGAACTGGATGAAACCTGATCATGACGAGTCACAAGCTCCATACGCATTTTCCCGGCCGCCTGCTTTTCATCGGCTTTGGCAGCATCGGACAGGGTGTCCTGCCGCTGGTGCTGCGCCATATCGGCGGCCTGTCTCCCGACCGGATCACGGTGGTGACCGCCGACGACGCTGGCCGTGACGAGGCTGAGCAATTCGGCATTCGTTTCCTCAATCACCCGCTCACGCGCGAAAACTACCGGCACGTGCTGGAGCCGCTGGTCGGGCGCGGCGACTTCGTGCTCAACCTGTCGGTCGACGTGTCGAGCATCGCCCTGATGAAGCTGTGCCAGGAAAAGGGCGCGCTCTACCTGGACACCTGCATTGAACCCTGGCCGGGCGGCTACAGCGACCCTAACATTCCAGCCAGCCGCCGTACCAACTACGCCCTGCGCGAAGAGACGCTGGAGCTGCGCAAGGCCTATCCCAAGGGGCCGACCGCGGTAATTACCCACGGCGCGAATCCGGGCCTGGTCTCTCATTTCGTCAAGCAGGCACTGCTGGACATTGCTGCCGACACCGACGTCGAGGTCGGCGAACCGGCCAACCGTGACGAGTGGGCGGCGCTGGCTCAACAGCTGGGTATCAAGGTCATCCACATCGCCGAGCGCGATACGCAGATTTCCAGCAAGCCGAAGATGCCAGGTGAATTCGTCAACACGTGGTCGGTGGACGGGTTCATCAGCGAGGGCAGCCAGCCAGCCGAGCTTGGCTGGGGCTCGCATGAGCGCAACTTCCCGCGAGACGGGCGGCAACACGACTTCGGCCGCAAGAACGCGATCTTCCTGAGCCAGCCGGGTTGCGCCACCCGCGTGCGCACCTGGACGCCGCTGGCGGGCCATTTCCACGGTTTCCTGATAACTCACGGCGAGTCGATCTCGATCTCGGACTTCCTGACGGTCAGGGAGGGCGACAAGGTTGCCTACCGGCCGACGGTTCACTACGCCTATCACCCGGCGGACAATGCTGTGCTCTCGGTCCACGAGTTCTGCGGCAGGAATTACCGTGAGCAGGAACGCAAGCGCATCATGATGGCGGACATAACTTCCGGCATCGACGAGCTGGGCGTGCTGCTCGCCGGGCACAAGAAGAATGCTTACTGGTATGGATCGCAGCTGTCCACGGACGAGGCGCGCGAGCTGGTGCCTTTCAACAGCGCAACCTCGCTGCAGGTCACGGTAGCCGCCCTGTCGGGCATGATCTTCGCGATGGAGAACCCGAGCCTGGGCATCGTCGAGCCAGACGAGATCGATTTCCGCCGAAACCTGGAGATCTGCACGCCCTATCTCGGTCCGGTTGTCGGCAAGTACACCGACTGGACGCCGGTATTCGACCGCGGCCGGCTGTTCCCGGAAGACATCGACGAGAGTGATCCCTGGCAATTCAAGAACGTGCGGGTGATCTAGACCCGGCGTCGAGGTGGCCAATGGCGGGTGCGGGGCGCGAGCGCACGGCCCCGCCGGCCTCAGCAGCGTTCGGACGAATCCTCGTAATCGATCGAGGTAATCACCAGGGCTTGCTCGCCGCCGGGCAGTTCGATCCTGACCTCGTCATCGAGGCGCCGGCCGAGCAGGGCGCGGGCCAGCGGCGAGTCCATGCTGATGTAGCCGGCCCCCAAGTCGAATTCATCCGGCCCTACGATGCGGTGCCGCCGCGTCTCGCCATCCGCATCCTCCAGTTCCACCCAGGCGCCGAAATAGACCCGTGACCGATCGGTGGGTGCCTGGCTGACAACGACCATGCCGTCGAGACGCTTGCGCAGGAAACGGACCCGCCGGTCGATTTCCCTCAATCGGCGCTTCCCATAGGTGTATTCGGCGTTCTCGGACCGGTCACCCTGGGCGGCCGCCTCGGAAACGGCCTGGGTGACCTGCGGACGTTCGATCCGCCACAGCTGGTCGAGTTCGGTACGCAGTCGTCGCGCCCCGGCGGGGGTGATGAACTGCGATCCGGGCTGCAAGGGTGGTTTCCAGCGCCCCATTATGTCAAATGTACCCCACGGTCTGGGTCAATCGGCCGCTGCCTCAAGAATGGCGAGTCGCTGCCGTCAAGCTGGCAGGGTGAACGCATCGGTGGTTGCTGAATTGTGCGCAAGGTCACTGATCGCCGCCAGGGGTCCGCGTAGTCTCAGACCCGAGCGATTGGCTCATTGTTGAATCCCCTAGCGGACTTTCCTTCCCTTCACCGTAAGTCCGCTTCTCAAGCCTCAGGGCGAACCCCTGGGGCTTCTTTTTTTGTCTCGCGCTGTCCGATTCGCCGCAAGGCGCAGCTAGTGTAACGTGGAGACTGTATCGGCCATCCGACATCAGCAGGGCATGACCGACGGCGCACTCTTCAAGGACCACTTCTCCGCCCAGGCGGGCGAATACGAGCGCCACCGTCCGGGTTACCCGCCCGAATTGTTCGGGTGGCTGGCCTCAATCGCCCCGGCCAACGAGCGAGCGCTCGACCTGGCGACCGGCAACGGCCAGGCCGCGACCGGGCTGGCGGCGCACTTTGCCGAGGTGCAGGCCACGGAGCCGAGCGAGGCCCAGCTTTCCCGGGCCAGTCCGCATCCGCGGATCAGCTACCTTCGGGGGACTGCCGAGCGTATCGGCTTCCCCGACGGATACTTCGACCTGCTGACTGCTGCCCAGGCTGCGCACTGGTTCGACTGGCCACGTTGCTACGCCGAGGCGCGCCGGGTTCTCCGCCCCGGCGGCATAATCGCCCTCTGGACCTACGAAATGTTCACGACCGATCCCGAAGTCGACGCGGTCATGGACGACTTCTACCGAAACGTGGTGGGCCCCTACTGGCCGCGCGAGCGCCGTCACGTAGAGGAGCGCTACACCAGCTTGCCGTTTCCCTTCGAGGAAATCGCCTCGCCGCCCTTCATCCTGCGCACCCAATGGTCGTTGTCCGATGTGCTTGGCTACCTCGAGACCTGGTCTGCAGTGCAGCGGTATCTACGCCTTCGTGGGCGCAATCCGGTAGAGCTGGTGGCGGATCCTCTGGCCGGGGCCTGGGGGCCAGGCGAGCGCCGGCTCAGCTGGCCGATCCACCTTCGCGTGGGACGCGGCTAGCGGCAGGGTCCGACACAGCCGGTTTCGGTCACGAGGAGGGCGACAAGCCGTGGCTCCCTGCTGAGGAACGGAGCGGGATCTGGTAAAAAGGGCGGGCCCGCGCGAAGTGGGCGGGTTTCAACGGAGCAAGGACATGCGCGCATTGACGATACTGGCAGTGATTGCCGCCACGCTGCTGCTGCAGGGCTGCGGCTACAACACCCTGCAGACTCAGGACGAGCAGATCAAGTCGGCCTGGTCGGAGGTGCTGAACCAGTACCAGCGGCGCTCCGACCTGATCCCGAACCTGGTCGCCACTGTCAAGGGATTTGCGGAGCAGGAACAGGCGGTGCTGGTGGGCGTCACCGAGGCGCGCGCCAAGGCCTCGCAGATCCAGGTGAATGCAGACGATCCAGCCTCGCTGGCACAGTTCCAGGCGGCCCAGGGCGAGGTGACGAGCGCGTTGTCACGCCTGCTCGTCACGGTCGAGAACTATCCGGAGCTGAAGTCCGACCAGAACTTTCGTGACCTGCAGGCACAGCTGGAAGGAACGGAGAATCGCATCACCGTAGCCCGTAATCGCTACATCCAGTCGGTGCAGGACTACAACGTGACGGTGCGGCAGTTCCCTACCAACCTGACGGCAATGATTTTCGGCCACAAAGTGAAGCCGAATTTCACGGTCGAGAACGAAGCGGAGATCTCGAAGCCGCCAGCGGTCGACTTCACGAAGCCGGCTGAACCCGCCGCGAAGGGCTGATTGGGGCTCGCGCGCCGGACATGCGCGCCCTGGCAATCGGTTCCTTGCTGCTGGCAACCGCAATCGCCATCGCGCCTGCGGCGCGAGCAGACCTCGTGCCGGTGCCGCCGTTGGAGCGGCGCGTCACCGACCTCACTGCGACGCTCGACGATGCGCAGCGACAACAGCTGGAGCGCCGCCTCGCGGAATTCGAGGCCGGCAAGGGCAGCCAGATCGCAGTCCTGGTCGTGCCTACGACCCAGCCCGAGGACATCGAGCAGTTTTCCATTCGCGTGGCCGAGCAGTGGAAGCTGGGGCGAAAGGGTATTGACGACGGCATACTGCTGGTGGTCGCCATCGAGGATCGTTCGCTACGGCTCGAGGTTGGCTATGGCCTCGAGGGGGCCGTTCCGGATGCCATCGCCAAACGGCTGGTCAGCGACGTCATCACGCCTTACTTCCGCCAGGGCGATTATTACGGCGGCCTGCGGGCGGGGATCGAGCGGCTGATCGGCGTCATCGAGGGCGAGCCACTGCCGGAACCGCAGCCCGGCTGGCGCGAGAATGCCCGGGTCGGACAGTCCATGCTGCCGCTGTTGCTGGTGTTCGCTGTCATCGGTGGCGGCATCCTGCGAGCGATGTTCGGGCGCCTGGTCGGCGCCGCCGCGACCGGCGGCCTCGCCGGCGGACTCGTCTGGCTGCTGGTGCACGTACTCGGCATCTCAGTTTTTGCCGGGTTCGTGGTCTTCGTCGTTGCGTTGCTGGGCGGCATGCCGCGGCGCGGCTGGACCTCGGGCGGGCGCGGCGGCGGGGGTGGGTGGGGCTCCTGGGGCGGCGGAATGGGCGGCGGCGGCCTTGGCGGAGGTGGCTTTGGCGGTGGCGGCGGTGGTTTCGGCGGTGGCGGCGCCAGCGGGAGATGGTGATGCAGCTCGGGCGCTTCTGGAGGCACCTGATTGCCACCCGCTGGGCGGTACGTCGTGCCTTTCCTGACGCAGCGCTGCAGGCGATCGAGGCCGCAGTCCATGCGGGCGAGCGGCTTCATGATGGCGAAGTACGATTCGCGGTGGAAACCGAGCTCGGCTGGCAGGAACTGCTTCAGGGCATCACGCCGCGGCAACGTGCGATCGAGGTCTTTTCGCTGCTGCGTGTCTGGGACACGGAACGCAACAATGGCGTGCTGATCTACCTGTTGTTCGCCGACCGCGATGTCGAGATCGTCGCCGACCGGGGCTTCGACGGGCGCGTCGACGAGGCCGCCTGGCGGGAGATCTGTGCCGTGATGCGGGCCAGGTTTGCAGGACGCGAGTTTGAGGGCGGCGCGCTGGAAGGCATTGCCGCGGCCAGCAGGCTGATGGCTGAACATTTCCCCGCGAGCGAGGGGGTGGGCCGCGACGAGATGCCGGACCGCCCGGCCATGCTATGAACCGGCCGCTATTCGCCCTGTCGCCGTGCGCCGACGCACGGGCTTGCACACGTCCGCACATAGCGATGTCATAATCCCCGCATGCGAACACCCGACCGCGGGCGCCCGTGGCGCCTGTCAGCGATCCTGCTGCTCGCCTTCAGCACTGCGGCCTGCGTGCCGTTCGAATCGCTGTGGCGCAAGGAACCCAAGCCGCCCCCGCCGCTGGCGGAACCTGTTGCAGCGCCCGAGGCGCCGCTTGCCGAGGCCACTCATCACTTCGTGGTAGAGAAAGACAGCGATCTCGTTGGTCGCGTACAGGTGACGATTGCCCGTCACGAGGACACGCTGCCCGACCTCGCCAGGCGCTTCAACATAGGCTATGAGGAAATTGTCCGCGCCAACCCGGGCGTCGATCCGTGGCTCCCCGGCGAAGGCACCCGTGTGACGCTACCGACGCGCTTCGTGCTGCCGGACGCGCCGCGCGAGGGGCTCGTCATCAACCTCGCGGCGATGCGGCTGTTCTATTACCCGCCGCGCAAGGACAAGGCAGCGCCACTGGAGGTTGTTACCCACCCGATCGGAATCGGCAAGGTCGGCTGGAGCACGCCGGAAGGCCGGACCAAGATCGTCTCGAAGGTCAAGGATCCAAGCTGGACGCCGCCCGCCTCGGTTCGCAAGGAGCATGCGGAAAACGGCGACCCGCTGCCAGCCAAAGTGCCGCCCGGACCGGATAACCCGCTGGGTCGCCACATGATGCGCCTCGGCTGGCCGAGCTACCTGATGCACGGCACGAACAAGCCGTATGGTGTGGGCATGCGCGTCAGTCACGGCTGCATCCGCCTCTATCCCGAAGACATTTCGCAGGTCTTCGACGACATCCCTGTGGGCACTACCGTGACCGTGGTCAACCAGCCCTACCTGCTGGGCTGGCAGCAAGACGTACTGTACGTGCAGGCCTACGGCCCGCTCGACGACGACGAACGCAACTGGGAACACGGGCCAGCAGGCTTGAGGAAGAAAGGCGCGAAGTCGAAGTCGCCGCTGTGGAAGCGAATCGTCGCAGCCGACACCGCCATCAACTGGGACCGCGCCCGCGAGGTTGCAGAGGAACCCAGCGGAATTCCACTGGCGGTCAGCCGCGGCCATGAGGGATCCCTGCCAGTGGTCCTGGCGGCCGCACCGGAGGTCCGTAATGCACTGCCGTCCGGGGCGACCTGGGATGGAAACGAGAATCAGTACGAGGACGAGGGCGAATTCCGCGAACTGCTGTCCGAGCGGGATCCTGCCGCACGCGATACCGCGGTCCGTTGAAGTAGCGCTACGACGGGCTTCCCGCCGCCCGCTAAAGGCCTGCGCCCGCCTGCCGATCTTCCCGGGGGAGGAGACCGACCGGCCATGGATCTCAAGTACTACACCACAGTGCTGGTTGAACGCCCCGGGCATTCCTCTGCCCGTCAGTACAACGGCATCATTACCGTCAGCGATGATGACCTCGCACGTGACGTGCGGGAGGCAGTCGGCGCGGCAGTGTGCCGATCGCTTGGCGTCGCCAGGGACCAGGTACGGGTCGTGCACTGCTCGCCCATTCACTGAAGGGCTGGTCTAGAATCCGGGCATTGATGTCCCGGCGAATGGCGATGCACAGCGAATGGATGAAGGTCATGCTCGCGGAGATCGAGCGCAAGCGCGAGGAAATGCTCGGCGCCGAGGACGAAGAACTACGACGGGCTCGGGAACGGCAGTCGGCCCGCGGATCCGGTCCGGGCGGCGACAGGAAGACACCGCCGCGCAAGCGCCGCTGAGCCGCTCCGCTCACCCCACGCGATGGTGCAATTACCGGAGATTCTGTAACACGGCGCCGGTCGATTGGCGGGGGTGACACGGCGATGTGCTAACCTTCCCCAAACCAAGGGGAGCCTCCGGTGGCTGATCGACTCACCGGGATAGACGTTCGCGAAGACGCTGGTGCCGAGCAGTCCATTGCCCGTGCGCCGACAGGCGTTACTGCCTTCATAGGGCGGACACTCCGTGGTCCCCTTAATCGCCCGGTCTTGATCCGCGGTTTCGCCGATTTCGAACGTTTTTTCGGTGGCCTGTGGCAGCCGAGCACGGTGTCGTACGCAGTCGAGCAGTTCTTCGAGGCCGGCGGATCGACCGCGATTGTCGTCCGGGTCGCGAACGGCGCGCGACCTTGTACGCTGCTGCTGCCGGCAGCGGACGAATGGCTTACCCTGCGCGCCGTGGCGACGGGTACGCGGGAATTCCTGCGTGCCGCCGTGGACTACGACGGCATCGGCGATAACGAGCAGGACCGCTTCAACCTGGTGCTTCAGCGAGTCCGCAGCCACGGTTCCGAGCACATCGAGGATCAGGAAATATACCGCCGGCTGTCCGCCGATCCGCAGTCCTCGCGGTTCGTCGCGACCGCGCTGGTGGAGTCCCAGCTGGCCCGGGTTGCCGGCGACGTCCCGGCGATCCGTCCAGCGCTCACAAGGGCCACCGGCGGTCGCGGTCTGGCCGCTTACGTCAACTCCAGTTCAGACGGGGACGACGGCGGCCCGTTGACCGACTACGACATCATTGGATCGGCTGCGGAGGGCACGGGGCTGTTCGCGCTGGGCGCGGCAGAGACCATTAATTTCCTGTGCATTCCGCCGCTCTCGCGCGACGTCGACATAGGTCCCAGCACCTTGCTGGTGGCCAACCGCTACTGTCGCGATCGCCGGGCGCTTCTCGTCGTCGATCCGCCGCTCGTCTGGGACACACCCGAGGCCGCCATCTCCGGCGCACGCGACTGGGGTTTCGCGAGCGAAGATGCGGTGATGTACTTCCCGCGGCTTCTCGCGCTTGACAAGCTGCGTGGGCGTTTCGAGGCATTCAGTTCCTGTGGCGCGGTCGCCGGTATGCTGGTGCGCGGAGACGAGCACGGCCGATTCTGGTCCATGCCGACGGGAGACGAGGCCGTGCTGAGGCCCAGCCTGCGGCCGCTTTGCCCGGTCGGCGAAGACGATCGGCTGAGGCTGGCAGCCCTGGGAATCAACGTCATTGCTGCGTCTCGCGCTCCGGGCAGCAGCCGGCCTGCGGCCCGCACGCTGGCGGGTCCTGGCGCCCAGTCGCCCGACTGGCGGCTGCTGGGTCGCCGCAGACTAGCGCTGTTCGTTCTCAACAGCATCGAGCGCGGTACGCGCTGGATGCTGTTCGAGCCGAACGAACCGGCATTGTGGAACCGCGCGAGCAGCCAGTTGCGTGCGTTCTTTGAATCGCTCGAGGCCGAGGGCGCGTTCGCGGGCCGGGCGCCGGACGATCGCTGGTTCGTGGTTTGCGACGAGCGCATCAATCGAAATCGCGAGCGGGATCGGGGTGCGGTCAACCTGCTCTTTGGTTTTCCCGCTTCCCGCGCGGGCCAGTTCCATTCCTTCCTCGTCAGTCATCGCGCCGGCGGCAGCCGGGTGAAGCCGGTCAGCCTCAATCGCCTCCAGGCGCAGACCGCGCATCCTGAAGCGCTGATCGACGCCGTGGAACCCCTGCCTTTCATCCAGGCGGGTTGACCGGAGCGGATGTCGCGTGACTCCGCAGGGCGTTCTTTCCGTGCACGGTCGCAGCCGGTGAGTACCGACCAGGATACGCTCGAGCAGATCTGGCGTGCGATTGCGGCCATTCCCTCTGGGCAGGTGGACAGCTACGGTGGCGTAGCCAGCCGGGCTGGACTACCGCGACGCGCGCGCCTGGTTGGCTACGCACTGAAAGTGGCGCCGCGCGAGCTGAACCTTCCCTGGCATCGTGTGTTGAACGCCAGTGGCCGCATCAGCTTTCCGGAGGGCACTCGGCTGTACTCCCTGCAGCGGCGCAAACTCGCCGCCGAAGGAGTCCGGTTCGAGGGTGGACGTGTGCGGTGCAAGGGGCCGGACGATCCAAGCAGCCTCGATCGCGTGCTGTGGGGTCCGCCTGCTTCGTCATCGTGACTCCACCGACCCGGTGGTAACATCGCGGTCGGCATCAGCGGAGCGGCCCATGCCCAGACGACACGTGATTTTCTCTCACGGCAAGGAAAGCGGCCCCTGGGGATCGAAGATCGCGGCCATGGCCGAGGTAGCGCGCAGCGAGGGCTTCGAGGCGGATTCCGTCGACTACCGTGGGATCGGCGACCCGAAGGACAGGGTGACCAGGTTGCTCAGCTTCTGCCGCGACCTGCGTGGCGACCTGGTGCTGGTCGGGTCGAGCATGGGCGGGCACGTTGCGACCTCGGCATCGGCCCTGCTGCGCGCGCGCGGCCTGTTCCTGCTGGCGCCAGCCTTCTACATGCCCGGCCACGAGGAATTGACCCCGAAGCCGGCCGAATGCCCGATGACCATCGTGCATGGCTGGAAGGACTCCGTGGTGCCGGTCGAAAACAGCATCCGCTACGCGCGCGAATATGGCGCGACGCTACACATCATCAACTCCGATCACCGCATGCAAGACCAGATTACCCTGATCAACTACCTGTTCGAGTACTTCCTGGTCGCACTGGACCTGCCCTATCTGCAAAAGAAGTGACTCGTCGCGGCAGCCGCGACGGCAGCGGCGGCCCCCCGGCCGGCGCGTCCTGCCGTGCGATCCTTCCAAGGTCGGTTCGCGGTAGACTGCCGGCATTTCCCGGGGGGAGAGCTTGCATGCCCCAGCCAGTCAGAACGATTGCGATGCTCCTGTTCGGGCTGCTTGCTGCCTGCGGCGGCGGCGAGAAGAAGGAGCGCGAGGTGATGAAGCCGGAGGAGACTGTCTTTCGCGACCTCGTCACAGCGCCGCAGAAGGCCGAGGATCGCACCAACGCCGCGATGGACGCGCATCGCGAAGCCCTCGAGAAACAGTTGCGCGAAAGCGAAGGCGACGGATCCGAGGAATAGGCCAGCGCATCGCAGCAGGGCTGGCCACCAGCAGCCGGGCCGGCAGCGACAGCGAGCGCCTGCAAGAATGACCCAATGATTCATTTTCTCGGACTCGACCGTAGTTTCCTGTGGATGATGCGCGGCATCTCCCGTCTCTTCGTGCGACCCACCGTCGCGCCGGCCGACGCGGCCACGCGGCTCAGTGGAAGGACGCGTCCAGTGCTGTACGTGCTGGACGAGCGCAGCCTTTCCGATTTCTTGGCGGTCGAGCAGGTCTGCATGGACGCGGGACTGCGCAGGCCCGGCAAACGGCTGGCCACCGGGAACCTGCTGTTGCCACGTTCCTACGTTGCACTCGAGCGACGCGCCGGCGTCTTGCGCAAGCGCCCCGACAGGCGCATGCCGCCGGAACTCCAGTCGGCCATGGCTGCCGCGGCTGCCGATCCGGAGCTGCAGCTGGATATCGTTCCGGTGGCGGTTTTCTGGGGCCGTGCGCCTCAGCGTGAGCGTTCCTGGCTCGACCTCGTGCTATCCGAGAGCTGGGCGCTGGTGGGTCCCTTCAGGCGGTCGATGTCGGCGCTGTTCAACGGCCGCGCGACGCTGATCCGCTTCGGCGACCCGCGGCCGGTCCGGTCCTGGGTCATCGAGGGGCAGGACCCGGCCCGCGCGGCGCGAAGACTGCTCAAGGACCTGCGCGCCGAATTCCGCCACATGCGTGTCGACAGCGTCGGTCCGGAACTTGCGACGAGGCGGGTGATGGTGGCGCAGGTCCTGCACACACGCGCCGTGCGACAGGCCGTAAGGCAGGAAATGCGGGAACGAAACGTGACCCGGCGGGAGGCACTGCGGCAGGCGCGCAAGCTGGCGATGGAGATCTCGGCTGACTATTCACATGCCTTCGTTCGGCTCATGGACCGGTTGCTGACCTGGCTGTGGACCCGGCTTTACGACGGTGTCGACGTGCGCAACGCGGAACATCTCGACCGCCTGCCGGCGGGTTGCGAGATCGCCTACGTGCCCTGCCACCGCAGCCACATGGACTACCTGCTGCTGTCCTACGTCATCTACTATCGCGGCTACGCTGTTCCCTACGTCGCCGCGGGAATCAACCTCAACCTGCCGGTCATCGGCCGCTTCCTGCGCATGGGCGGCGCCTTTTTCATCCGCCGTTCCTTCCGCGGCAGCGGCCTGTACCCGGTCGTTTTCACCAAGTACGTCGACGTGCTCATGGGACGTGGCCACCCCATCGAGTTCTTCATCGAAGGAGGGCGAAGCCGTACCGGTCGGCTGCTGACCCCCAAGACCGGAATGCTGGCGATGACCGTCCGCAGCTTTCTCAGGAATCCGCAGCGCGCGGTCGCCTATGTGCCGGTCTATTTCGGCTACGAGCGCCTGTTCGAAGGCAGGACCTACATCGGCGAGTTGTCCGGGAAGGCGAAGGAAAGTGAGTCTGTGTTCGGGCTGATGAGGACCCTGCCGGCATTGCGCCAGCGCTTCGGCAAGGTGCATGTCAGCTTCGGTGAGCCCGTGCTGCTGGCGGATGCGATCGCACGCGTCGAACCTGACTGGAAGCAGTCCATCGGTTCAGACGACGCCCGCCCGCCGTGGTTTGCCGCAGCCATCGATGGCGTCGCCGGGACGATCATGCGGCGGATCAACGCGGCGGCCGCAGTCACGCCGATCAACCTCCTCGGCGTCGCATTGCTGGCGACGCCGCGGCAGGCCATGGTCGAGGCGGACCTGATCCGGTTACTCGAGCTGTATGTCGAACTGTTGAAGCAATGCCCCTATTCGCCCGACGTGGCGCTTCCCGAGATCGGTGGGGCCGCGATGATCCGCCATGGCGAGGCGATGCAGGTGCTCGAGCGGCAACCGCACCCGCTCGGCGACGTGATCAGGATGCCCGAGGAGGGGGCGGTACTGTGCACCTACTATCGCAACAACGTGATCCATTTGTTTGCCTTGCCGTCGCTGGTGGCCTGCGCGTTTCTGAACAACGCGGCCATGCGCGGCGAGGACGTGCACCGTCTGGTCTGGCGCGCCTATCCCTATGTCAGGCAGGAACTGACCCTGCGGTGGACCGAGGAGGAGGTGCCGGGTGTGGTCGATGCCGTGCTGGACACGCTGGCGCGCAACGGCCTGCTGGAGCGGAGCGAAGACGGCAAGGTCTGGCGGCGTCCGTCCACCGGCACGGTTGAGGCGGTGCAGTTGTCCCTGCTGGCCCAGGCGACGATCCAGACGATCGAGCGCTACTACCTGGTGATCGCGCTGCTGCTGCGGGCCGGGACCGGCGAGCTGACCCAGGACGGGCTCGAACGACGCTGCACGGCGATGGCGCAGCGGATGGCGATGCTCTACGGGCTGAACGCACCGGAGTTCTTCGACCGCACGATGTTCCGCGACTTCATCGGGCGGCTGCTGGCGCGGGGCGTGATCGAAGCCGGGGCCGAGGGGCGACTGCTGTTCGGCGAGGCCCTGCTGGCGGTGGCGGATGATGCCCGCGTGGTGCTATCGGAGCAGATCCGCAACAGTATTCTCCAGGTCACCCACGGGTAATTTTCTTGCGGTGCAAAACAAGTCTGGAGTAGGTAGTGGCCTAGGCTAGGCCGCAGAATTGTCGCTGATATACTGCCGGCGCTGTTGTGTGCAAAGCGCCTCGATTGGTGTCGACGCCACATACGGTGGCCTGAATCTCAAGCTTGCTGAGTCGGGCCTGTGTCTGTCGGGTGCTCTCGATCGTCAGATAATGGGGAACACAATGATCACTCAATTCGCCAAGGTCCAGCCGCGTCCGGTGCGGACCGCTGTGACTGCGACACTGCTAACGGCTGGCCTGCTCGCGGCCGGATCGGCGCAGGCGTTTGATTTCAAGATGGGCAGCTGGGACGGCAACTGGAACACTACGCTGTCCTACGGCCAGTTGTGGCGGGTGGAGGATCGCGACCTAAGGCTCATCGGCACCGCGAATGGTGGCGTCGGACGTTCCCCGAACATCGATGACGGCAACCTCAACTACAAGAAGGGCATCGTCTCGAACGCGGCCAAGTTCGTTACCGAGCTTTCCTTGAGTCGCGACAGCTACGGCCTGTTTATCCGCGCCAACGGCCTGTATGACTACGAGGTCGAGCAGGGCAAGACCGAACGTACCCCGATCTCCGAGACAGGCAAGAACCTCGCCGGGTCCTACGTCCGGCTGCTCGATGCGTTTGTCTACGGCCGCTGGGACCTTGGTGGCCACGAGCTTGGCCTGCGCGCCGGCAGCATGGTGGTCAACTGGGGCGAGAGCACCTTCATCCAGGGTGGC
>JAHEAZ010000076.1 GCA_024642505.1 Gammaproteobacteria bacterium | reverse complement strand
ACCCGCAGCCACACCGTCGCCGCGCAGGGTGGCATCAGCGCCGCGCTTGGCAACATGGGCGAGGACGACTGGCGCTTCCATTTCTACGACACCATCAAGGGCTCCGACTGGCTTGGCGACCAGGATGCGATCGAGTTCATGTGCAAGGAGGCACCGAGCGCGGTGGTCGAGCTCGAGCACTTCGGCGTGCCGTTCTCGCGGACCGAGGATGGCCGTATCTACCAGCGGCCATTCGGCGGCATGACCACCCATTTCGGCAAGGGCGTCGCGCAGCGCACCTGCGCCGCGGCAGATCGCACCGGTCATGCCATGCTGCACACGCTGTACCAGCAGTCGTTGAAGCACAAGGCAAACTTCTTTGTCGAGTACTTCGCCGTCGACCTGATCATGGAAGACGGCGAGTGCCGTGGCGTGGTGGCGCTGGACATGGCCGCCGGCACCCTGCATCGTTTCCGTGCCCACATGACCATCCTGGCGACCGGCGGATACGGGCGCGCCTATTTTTCCTGCACTTCGGCCCACACCTGCACCGGTGACGGCGGTGGCATGGTGCTGCGCGCCGGGCTGCCGCTGCAGGACATGGAGTTCGTGCAGTTTCACCCTACCGGCATCTACGGTGCCGGCTGCCTGATCACCGAGGGAGTAAGGGGCGAGGGCGGCATCCTGAGGAATGCTCACGGCGAACGCTTCATGGAGCGCTATGCACCCAATGCCAAGGACCTGGCCTCGCGCGATGTGGTCAGCCGCTCGATGACCATCGAGATCCGCGAGGGGCGGGGAGTCGGTCCCGAGCGAGATCACATCTTCCTGCACCTGGAGCATCTCGGTGCGGAGGTCATCCAGAAGCGACTGCCGGGCATCGCCGAGACGGCGCGCATTTTTTCGGGCGTGGATGTGACGCGTCAGCCGATTCCGGTGCTGCCGACGGTGCACTACAACATGGGTGGCATTCCCTGCAACGTGGACGGCGAGGTCGTGACGCTGAAGGGCGACGACACCAGCGCGGTGGTGCCTGGGTTGATGGCCATAGGCGAGGCGGCCTGCGTCTCGGTTCACGGAGCCAACCGTCTGGGTTCCAATTCGTTGCTCGACCTGGTGGTATTCGGCCGCGCGGCGGCGCGCCGTTGCGCGAAGTTGGTCAAGCCCGGTACCGGCCACCGTTCACTACCGAAGGATGCTGGTGAGCTGGCGCTCGGCCGCCTCGACCGTTATCGCAACGCCGAGGGTGCGAGACCGACGGCGGAAGTCCGGCTGGAGATGCAGCGGACCATGCAGAACCATGCCGCCGTTTTCCGGACCGGCGAGACGCTGGCGGAGGGCTGCGAGAAACTGGGCCGGGTGTTCGAGGCAATGCCGGACCTGCGCATCGCCGATCGTTCGCTGGTCTTCAACACCGACCTGATCGAGACGCTGGAGCTGGAGAACCTGCTGCTGCAGGCGGCCGCCACGATAAATTCTGCCGTGAATCGCGAGGAGAGTCGCGGCGCGCACGCGCGCGAGGACTTTCCGAACCGCGACGATGGCAACTGGCTCAAGCACTCGCTCGCGTGGGTCGAGCCGGGCGGGAGTGTCCGCATGGATTACCGGCCCGTGCAGCTCGATACGCTGACCGACGAGGTCGAGCCGATACCGCCCAAGGCGCGGGTCTACTGAACGGCGATCTGCCCACGCCTTACGAGTCAACGATTACACCGAGATCCTGCCCATGGCCGAATTCCGATTGCCCGCCAACTCGCGCTTCAAGGACGTGCCGGGCCGTAAGCACAAGGCGCCGGCGGGCGCGACCGACGTCAGGACCTTCCGGATCTACCGCTGGGATCCGGACAGCGGCGACAAGCCGCGGGTGGATAGCTTCGAGGTGGACCTCGGCCGCTGTGGACCGATGGTCCTGGACGCCCTGATCAAGATCAAGAACGAAATCGATTCCTCGCTGACGTTCCGCCGTTCCTGCCGGGAGGGAATCTGCGGGTCCTGCGCGATGAACATCGACGGCGTCAATACGCTGGCATGTACCAAGGCGATCGAGGACATCCGTGGCGAGCTGCGAATCTTCCCCTTGCCGCACCTGCCGGTCGTCAAGGACCTGGTGCCCGACCTGACCAACTTCTACGCGCAATACGCATCGGTCAAGCCGTGGCTGCAGACCCGCACGCCGGCTCCGCCAGACCGGGAGCGAGTGCAGTCGGCCGAGGACCAGGAGAGGATCGATCGTCCCAGCGCCTGCATCCTGTGCGCATGCTGTTCGACCAGTTGCCCGAGCTACTGGTGGAACAGCGACCGTTACCTCGGCCCGGCGGCGCTGCTTGCCGCCTACCGCTGGATCGTCGACACGCGCGACGAGGCGACCGGTGAGCGCCTGGACGATCTCGAGGATCCATTCCGCCTGTATCGCTGCCACACGATCATGAACTGCACCGAAGCCTGCCCCAAGGACCTGAACCCGGCCCGGGCCATCGCGGAGGTGAAGAAGATGATGGCGGAACGGCAGTACTGAGGCCGGCATGGACAACGGCGACACATCGCTTGGCAGGCTTCGATGGCAGTGCCGGCGGGGAATGAAGGAACTCGACTTCCTGCTCGAGCGCTGGCTGGTCGAGCGCTACCCGGGGGCGGATCCCTTACGGCGTGAGGCCTTTCACCGCCTGCTCGAGGCCCAGGACCCTGAACTGATCGCCTGGCTGTTCAGGAGGGAGCGGCCGGCCGATGCCGCCGTAGCCGCGCTGGTAAATGAACTCCTGGATCCTGCGGGTTGAGCCCGCACGCTGTGCCGTTCTCGGCCGGCAGGCCTGGGCCCTGCACCTGGCAGCGGCCGGCGCACCCTGGGCGGCCGGCTGCGCACCCGCGGTGGCGGTATTCCTGAGCGCAATCAGCTTCCTGGCGCTGCCGGCGACCCTCGGCGCAATACCGGGACCGCAGAGCCGGCTCAGGACGCTCAGCAGCGTCAATGGCCAGTGGTCCGCCATCCTGTCAGACGGAAGGGAGTTGCCGGTCTGCGTCGATCCCGCCACGCGAGTCTTTGCCGGACTGGTGGTCTGCCGACTGGTCGCGGGAAGGCAGCGTTATGACTGGTGGCTGCCGCGTTACGCCTTGCCTGTAAGTGATTTCCGCAGGCTCAAGGTCCTGTTGCGCTGCGTCCGGCGGGGCGAAACAACCGCCAGTTGCTAGAATCACTCCCATGATTCGACAGGAGGCAGTTTGGCGCGCCGCCATGCGGCAGTCCGTGAACCAATCGTGGCCCGGGCGGTCTACTCGGGCGTGGATACGGCAGGCGCCTTGCTGATCAATTTGCCTACGGGGACCGACACCGGTGATCTCTCCCTAGTCCGTCGCGTCCAGAAGGGCGACAAGGCGGCCTTCGACGCACTCGTCCTGAAGTACCAGCACAAGGTCCTGAAGCTGGTACAGCGCTACGTGCGCGATCCATCCGAGGCCGAGGACGTGGTGCAGGATGCGTTCATCAAGGCCTACCGGGCACTGCCGGCATTTCGTGGCGACAGCGCTTTCTATACCTGGCTGTATCGTATTGCGATCAACACGGCCAAGAACGCTCTGGTGTCTGCGGCAAGGCGTCCGATGAGCTTCGACCTGGATGCCCAGGATGCCGCCGGCGCCGATTTCCAGGCGCGCCTGAAGGACACGGACACGCCCGAGCGGTTATTGCTGACCGAAGAGATCCGCAGCACGGTCAATCGGGCGATCGACAGCCTGCCGGAAGACCTCAAGACGGCAATCGTGCTGAGGGAACTCGAGGGGCTGAGCTACGAAGAGATAGCGCGCACCATGGAATGTCCCGTGGGTACGGTGCGCTCAAGGATATTTCGCGCCCGCGAGGCGATCGACCGCCACCTCAAGCTGGTGTTCGAGGGCGGCCTCGGGCGAGACGGGGAAGAATCATGACTGACACGCTCAAGGAACAGCTGTCCGCCTTTCTGGATGGCGAATTGCCCGAGGCGGAGACCACGCTGCTGCTGAAGCGGCTCGAACGCGACGACGACCTGAAGGGGACGCTGTCGCGGTACTCGCTGATGGGCGCGGTCCTGCGCACGGACGGAGACGTACCGGCGGCCCGCCACGTGGCGGCCCGGGTCAGGACCGCGATTGCGCGGGAGCCTTCGTTCGGACGGGGGAACCGGCCAGGTGGCGTGTCGCGCTGGGCCCGGCCCGCTGCCGGCCTCGCGGTGGCCGCGAGCGTTGCGATGGCGACCATTATCCTTTTGCCGCAGTGGCTCGACGGCGAGACAGGCACGGTCGTGGTCGCCTCGACGGATGCGTTCGCCGCCGGTGAGCCGGTCCAGGTTGACGCCCTGCCAGTGGGCAAGGTCGTACCCGTCGTGGCGGCGGTGGATGAGCCTGCCCGGACCTATACGACTCCCCAGGCGGCCCCCGAGCCGTCGATGGCGCTGTCCTCAGCACAGCTGGCCTCCTACCTCGTGGCGCACAGCGAGTACACCTCGCCACTGTCACGCAGCAGCCTGGTCACGGGCACGACGATAGTCGCGGCGCCCGAGCAGGCAACACCGCCTGCCAGCGAGGACGGTGACTGATGATCCGCGCGTCCCGCAGCGTCGCGCTGGCGGCCTGTCTGCTGGCCGCGCCGGCGCTGGGTGCTGTGGACGACGGGTCGGTATGGCTCGAGCGCATGTCGCGGGCGCTCGACACGGCCAGTTACGTCGGCGAGTTTCATCTCGAGGGGCGCGGCTACTCGGAACGAATGCAGATCGTGCATTGCGTCCGGGACGGCCGGGTCAGCGAGCGGCTGGTGTCGCTGTCGGGCGCCGGACGGGAACTGGTGCGCGATGGCGACGAGGTTACCGCATACCTGCCTGACAAGAAGCTGGCGATCATCGAGCGCCGGCCAGAACGCGACGGATTGCTCGGTGTGTTGCCTCGCTACGGCGAGGAGCTGCACCGCTGGTATGAAGTGCGGCTCGAGACGCGCGAGCCTGAGCTGAACGGACGGCCCGCTGCGGTTGTTTCGGTCCGGCCGCGCGACGGCTTCCGTTTTGGCCACCGTCTGTGGATCGACGAGGCCACCGGAATGCCGGTGCGCACCGAGCTGCTGGACGCGGAGGGCCAGGTGGTCGAGCGGCTGCGGTTCACCCGCCTGGAGCTTCGCGGCGACATCCAGGATTCCAGTCTGCAGCCCAGCGTGGACAAGACACAGTTTCGCTGGGTCCGGCAGGCTGCCCACGTGCCCGGCGAAGCTGCCGCCTGGAACGTCCGCCAGCCGCCACCCGGATTTCGTCTCTCGGCCAGCTCGGTCAAGGACATTGCGGGGGTCCCCTCGCCGGTCAACCAACTGGTTCTCTCGGACGGCCTGGCATCCGTCTCGGTGTTTATTCACGCGCCTGCGTCGGGCAGGCAGCCTGCCAAGGGCGCCGGCCGCGCCGGCGCCGCCTCGACCTTTTCGACGATGGTCGAGGGCCAGCAGGTGACCGCCGTTGGCGAGGTTCCTCCCCAGACCCTCAGGGCGATCGTCAACAGCATCGTCCGCCAGGACTGATGGTCGACCGGGAAAGCGCGCGTCTGGTGGTCTATTCTCGCGAGGGCTGTGGCCTGTGCGACGAGATGATCGCGGAGCTTGCAGTGTGGCTCGCCGGCCGGCCGCTTTCCGCCGAGGTCCGTGACGTTGATAGCGATCCTGGACTGCGCGAGCGTTACGGCCTGATGGTCCCGGTCCTTGCCGTCGACGGCCAGCCAGTGTGCAGCGGGCGCCTGGACACCGAACTGCTGGAAGATCTTCTGCGTACCTGAGCCGGGCGGGGACCCGCTGGCTGCTATAATTGAGCGGTTTACGCCCAGCCTCCCTTCCGAATCGGTACCGGCACCACCCGCCCATGCAGAACATCCGCAACTTCTCGATCATTGCGCACGTCGACCACGGCAAGTCGACGCTTGCGGACCGCTTGATCCAGATCTGCGGCGGCTTGTCGATGCGCGAGATGCAGGAGCAGGTGCTGGACTCCATGGACCTGGAGCGTGAGCGCGGCATTACCATCAAGGCGCAGTCGGTGATGTTGAAATACCGGGCGCGGGACGGCGCGACCTACCAGCTGAATTTCATCGACACTCCCGGACACGTCGACTTTTCCTACGAGGTCTCCCGCTCGCTGGCCGCCTGCGAGGGCGCGCTGCTGGTCATCGACGCGGCCCAGGGGGTCGAGGCGCAGAGCGTTGCCAACTGCTATACCGCACTCGAGCAGGGTCTCGAGGTCGTACCGGTCATCAACAAGATCGACCTGCCTTCGGCCGATCCCGACCGTGTCATCGGCGAAGTCGAGGACATCATCGGCATCGAAGCTACCGACGCGGTCCGCGTCAGCGCCAAGACCGGAGAAAACGTGCCGGAACTGCTCGAGGCCCTGGTGCGGCGGATCCCGCCGCCGCGGGGCGACGCCGATGAGCCGCTGCAGGCGCTCATCGTCGACTCGTGGTTCGACAACTACGTTGGCGTCGTGTCGCTGGTGCGCATCGTCAACGGCGTGTTGAGGCGGGGCGACAAGATCCGGGTGATGTCCACCGGGCGCGCCTGGGAGGCGGACCGGCTCGGGCACTTCACGCCCAAGCGGGTCGAGGGCGAGCTGCTCTCGGCGGGCGAGGTGGGCTGGGTGAGCGCCGGCATCAAGGACATCGGCGGGGCGCCGGTAGGTGACACGATCACCCACGAGTCGCGGCGCTGCGAACAGCCGCTACCCGGCTTCAAGTCGGTAAAGCCGCGGGTTTTCGCCGGGCTGTTCCCGGTCAGCACCGACGACTACGAGTCATTCCGCGACGCGCTGCATAAGCTGCGCCTGAACGACTCCGCGCTCAGCTTCGAGCCGGAGGTCTCCACCGCGCTGGGCTTCGGTTTCCGCTGCGGCTTCCTCGGCCTGCTGCACATGGAGATCGTCCAGGAGCGCCTCGAGCGCGAGTATGACCTCGACCTCGTCACCAGTGCGCCAACCGTCGTCTACGAGGTTGCGCAGGCCGACGGGACGGTCAGCTTCGTAGATAACCCCTCGCGCTTGCCGCCGGCCGCCAGCATCCTGGAGCTGCGCGAGCCTATCATTGTGGCCAACATCCTGGTGCCGCCCGAACACGTCGGTGGCGTGCTGAAGCTCTGCCAGGACAAGCGCGGCACGCAGAAAAAGATGCTGCAGCTGGGTACCCAGATTTCGCTGCAGTACGAACTGCCGCTGGCGGAGGTCGTGCTGGACTTCTTCGACCGCCTGAAGTCCGTGAGCCGTGGCTACGCCTCATTCGACTACGACTTCAGCCACTTTCAGAAGGCCCCGCTGGTCAGGCTCGACGTGCTGATCAACGGCGACCGCGTGGACGCCTTGTCGATCATCGTGCACCGGGACACGGCCTACCAGCGCGGCCGGGAACTGGTGGACAAGATGCAGGAGCTCATCCCACGGCAGATGTTTGAGGTGGCTATCCAGGCAGCCATCGGCAACCAGGTCATCGCGCGGGCCTCCGTCAAGGCCCTGCGCAAGAACGTGCTGGCGAAGTGCTATGGTGGCGACGTTTCCCGCAAGCGCAAGTTGCTGGAAAAGCAGAAGGAAGGCAAGAAGCGGATGAAGCAGCTCGGCACCGTGGAGATACCCCAGGAGGCGTTCCTGGCCGTGCTGCAGATGGGCAAGAAATAGGCCAGTACCGGCTGCATCGGCGTTTGTCAGTCAGGAGTGTGAATGATCTTTGACTTTTCACTGGTGCTGGTGGTCCTGGCGGTCATCTCCGGGTTTATCTGGACGATTGATCGCTGGTTTTTTGCGCCGCGGCGGGCGGCTGCGGGCGGCGTTGCCCGTGAGCCGGTCCTGGTGGATTACGCACGTTCCTTTTTTCCGGTCATCCTGCTGGTGCTGGTGCTGCGCTCCTTCCTTTACGAGCCGTTCCGTATTCCCTCCGATTCCATGATGCCGACCCTGGTCCAGGGCGATTTCATTTTCGTGAACAAGTGGCAATACGGGCTGCGCCTGCCTGTGGTGAACTGGAAGTTCGTCGGGATCGGAGAGCCCCAGCGAGGCGATGTGATCGTGTTCAGAAAGCCAACGGACCCTTCGGTCGTGTTCATCAAGCGACTGGTCGGGCTGCCCGGCGACACCATTCGGGTGGCGGCGGCACAGGTCTACGTCAACGGGCGGCCGGTGCCGGTGGATCCGGGCGAGTTCTACCGCGGCCCGAAGGAAGAGCAGTATCCGTTCACCGTCGTCGGTGAGGAGCGGCTCGACCAGACGGCGCACAGTCTCATGTTCGACCCGTCCAGGCCCAGCACCCAGGGCGAGTGGACGGTACCGGCAGGGCACTATTTCATGATGGGCGATAACCGCAACAACAGCCGTGACAGCCGCTTCCCTGAAGTCGGCTTCGTCCCGGCCGATAACGTGATCGGCAAGGCGGTGGCGATCTGGCTGTCGTTCAATCCCAGCCATGGTCCGTTCATGCTCTGGAACCGGATGGGTACCCGTATTCATTGAGGAGGGGTCGGGATGCGTAGCAAGCAATCAGGAATGACGTCAATAGGTTTGGTGGTGCTGATCGTGGTGGTCGGCACCTGGGTTTATGCGGCGATGCGTGTGGTGCCGCTCTACCTCAATTACATGAAGGTGGCCGGCACGCTAGAAAAGGTCCGCGACGAGTTCAATTCAAATCCCAGCACTACGGAATTCATGATCCGCAAAGGAATCGAGCGCCACTTCAATATCGAGATGGTCAAGGAAGACGTCTTTAACTACCCGGATGTGGTCATCAAGAAGGACGCTGGTACGTTCCGCGTTACCGCGGCCTACGAGGATATGGCTCCTTTCGTGGCCAACATCTACTTCCTGGTTTCCTTCGACAAGACGGTTGAGATCCAGGCCCGCTGATGCCACGCCGGGCCGCGCACAGGAATTCGCAGCAGGGGTCGGCTGCGCTGGCGTGGGTAGAGCGGAGCACGGGTTGCAGGCTCGAGAACGATGCCCTGCTCGTGGAGGCGCTGACCCATCGCAGCCTCGGCTCACGCAACTACGAGCGCCTGGAGTTCCTGGGTGACGCGGTGCTGTCTTTCGTGGTGGCGGAGCTGCTGTTCCGGGAGTTTGACGGCGCAGCCGAGGGCGAGCTGTCCCGCTACCGGTCGGCCCTGGTCAGCGGCGAGACACTTGGCGCGATCGCACTGGAAGAGGGACTTGGCGAGCATCTCCGCCTCGGTGAGGGCGAACTCAAGTCGGGGGGTTTCCGCCGCAACTCCATCCTGGCCGATGCGCTCGAGGCGGTGATCGGAGCTATTTATCTGGAGCTCGGCATGCCGGCGGCCCGCAGCGCGATCGAGCGCCTGGTGGGCGGGAGACTGGCCGAGCTGCCCGCTGCGTCCGAACTCAAGGACCCCAAGACCCGGTTGCAGGAGAGACTGCAGGCACGCGGTATCAGCCTGCCACGCTACGAGGTGACGGAAGTGAGCGGTGATCCGCACAATCAGCGCTTCACGGTGCGCTGCGAAGTCGAATCGCTCGGGCTGGTCAGCGAGGCGACGGGCACGAGTCGCCGTCGCGCCGAACAGGAAGCGGCCAGCCACCTGCTGGGCCTGATGCCCGATGCCCGTCGGTGAATGACGCTGCCTATCGCTGCGGCTACGTCGCCCTGGTCGGGCGGCCGAATGTCGGCAAGTCCACCTTGCTCAATGCGCTGGTCGGCCAGAAGGTCAGCATTACCTCCCCGAAGCCACAGACTACACGACACCGCATCGTCGGGATCCTGAGCGAGTCGGACTTCCAGGCAGTATTTCTGGACACCCCGGGACTGCATGCGCGTCAGCATCGCGGCCTGAATCGCGCCATGAACCGGGCGGCGCTCGGCTCGCTGGCCGATGCCGACCTGCTGCTGCTCGTGGTGGACGCAACCCGCTGGACCCAGGAGGACGAGGCAGTTCTCGAGCGGGTCCGGCAGTCGGGCAAGCCGGCTGTGCTCATCGTCAACAAGTGCGACAAGGTCAAGCCGCGCGAGCGGCTGCTGCCCACGCTCGAACGACTTGGGGCGATGCACGCCTTCGATGCCGTTGTCCCCTTGTCTGCACTGAAGGGCGACAACGTGGACCGCCTGAAGGGCGTGATTCCAGCGCTGCTGCCGGAGGGGGAGCCGATCTTTCCCGACGACCAGGTCACTGACCGCAGTGAGCGCTTTCTCGCGGCCGAGATCATCCGGGAGAAACTGACGCGGGTCCTGCAGGAAGAGCTCCCCTACGGCATCTCGGTCGAGATCGAGCGCTGGGAGGAGGAGGAGGGTCGGCTGGTGATCGGAGCGGTCGTGTGGGTGGAACGGGAAGGACAGCGCAAGATCGTGATCGGAGAGGGCGGCCTGCGGCTGAAGGATGTCGGCCAGGCGGCGCGCCTGGAGATCAACGCGATGCTCGAACGGCGAATCCACCTCGAGATCTGGGTCAAGGTCCGCGAGAACTGGGCAGATAACGAGGCCGCGCTCAGGCAGTTCGGCTACGACCCGTCATGACTGGGTCGCGGCGGGCCGCATTGCAGCCGGCCTTCCTGCTGCACCATCGGGACTACAGCGACTCCAGCCGCATCC
>JAHEAZ010000003.1 GCA_024642505.1 Gammaproteobacteria bacterium | reverse complement strand
ACGGCATCCTGCTGATATTCGACGAGGTGATCACCGGCTTTGGACGCACCGGCTCGGCTTTCGCCGCCGAGGAGTTCGGCGTCGTGCCCGACATGATCACCTGCGCCAAGGGCCCGACCAACGGCTCGATCCCCATGGGTGCGGTGCTGGTGCGCAAGGAGATCTACGACGGCTTCATGGACGGGCCGGAGCAAGCGATCGAACTGTTCCACGGCTACACCTACTCGGCCCACCCAGTGGCCTGCGCCGCGGGGCTGGCCACGCTCGGTATCTACCAGCGCGAGGGACTGCTCTCCCGTGCACGGGACATGTCAGGTTACTGGGAGGATGCGGTGCACTCCCTGAAGGGACTGCCACACGTAGTCGACCTGCGAAACTATGGCCTGATCGCCGGCATCGAGCTGGCGCCGATCGCTGGGCGCCCGGCGGCAAGAGCCTACCAGGCGTTCCTGCAGTGCTTTGAGCGAGGCGTCCTGATCCGTACGACCGGCGACATCATCGCCCTGTCGCCACCGCTGATCATCGAACGACAGCACATCGACCAGTTGTTCGGTACGCTCGCCGAGGTCTTGAAGACGTTGTGACCTGAACAGACGAACAAGGGGACAGTGCCCATTTCCTCAGGAAAATGGGCACTGTCCCCTTGTTCAGCAGCCAGAGTGTCCGGCGGCCGCAACGACCGCCGGTCGTCACATCACTCGCCGCCCCACGGGAAGGTGGTGCTGACCGAGAAGATCACCCGCGCATCGCTCGACAGTACGTCGCCGGGTTGGTCGTTCAGGTCCTTCCAGTCGCTGCCATCGACCCACTTCAGCTCGAGGTCGAAGTGACCCAGGCTCTTGGTGACGCCGATCGAGTAGTCGAAGTACGACTGAAAGCCTGGCAGCCTGTCAAAGGCGTTGCCGTCGCTGTAGCCAAGGTGCAGTCCCAGGCCGAAATCGGCCGGCAGCGGCAGGGTGGCATTGCCTTCGATGTAGTAGGCATCCTCGTCCAGCGCGAAGAAGTCGTTTGAATACCAGAGCTTCGCGTCGAACATGCCATAGCTGATGCCCGCCCAGAACTCCGGGTAGTCGAGATCGTCAGCACCCGGGTAGGTGTAGTAGACCAGGCCGACGTCGTACCCGAGACCGTCTTCCGCACCCCCGGCGAAGCCGGCGTACACGTCGAGCTCGACGCTCTCGTCGCAGCAGTCGTCGAAATCGACGTTGCTGGCCCAGGCACCAACATACAGGCCATTGTCGGCGGCCCAGTCCACGCTACCTTGCAGCGCCGGATTCTGGGAAGTCTGCGTAACGCCGCGGAAGTCATAGTCCGAGGTCGCCGTTACGGTCGCCGACCACTCGCCGGCAACCGCCGCACCCGAGACGGCCAGCGCGACGCTTGCCGCCAGCCACTTGATGTGTTTCATCAGCGCTCCCTTTGTACATTCAAGTTGACGTTGCACCGTGCCGTAGTGTCCGTCTCAGGCTGGCGAGTGAAGCACCGATTGATGCCACCTCTCCTCCAACGGAGGACACTTGCGATACGCTGCGACGCCGATGTGGCCCGGCGCCGCAGCTGTTCTGCACCGGTGCCGTCAGTTAGTTCAGGCCCGGGGACACGGGGTTACTTACCAGGGCAGCGTGGTGCTGACCGAGAAGATCACCCGGCCCTCCGTGTTGAACACGTCGTCGGTGATCTTGTCGGAGCCGCTCAGGTCCGTGCCGGTGTACTTGAGCTCGAGGTCGAAGTTGCCCAGCGTGTAACCCAGCGAAACCGCGTAATCCATGTACTCGAAACCATCGAAGGCATCGCCATAGTTGTAGCCGAGATGCAACCCGATCGAGAAGTTCTCGGCCGGTTCGAAGGTCAGATTACCCTCGGTGTAGAATGCGTCATCGCTACCACCGCCGTAGTCGATGGCCCACCACTGCTTGACATCGAACATGCCATAGCTCAGGCCGGCCCACAGCTCAGGATAGTCCTCGATCTTGAACTTGTTCGCCGAGCTGGAACTGCCCGGGTAGGTGTACCACACGCCGCCTACGTCGTAGCCGAGCCCGCCGCTGGTCTCGCCCGCGTATCCGCCGTAAAGGTCCAGCTCGATGTCGCCGTCTACGTCCGAGCCGTAGTCGATGTTGCTCGCCCATGCACCGACGTAAAAGCCACTTTCTGCCGCCCAGTCGATGCTGGCCTGCAAAGCGGGATCCTTTGCGCTCAGCGTGACGCCACGGAAGTCGTAGTCCGAGGTTGCGGTAATGGTCGAGGACCACTCGCCGGCCACCGCTGACCCGGAAGCGGCCAGCGCGATGCTTGCCACCAGCCATTTGACGTGTTTCATGGGTGTTCCCTTTGTTGAGTCGAAGTGACGCTGCGCCTTGGAGTCATCCGTCGCGAACTTGTGACAAAAGATAAAATGAACGCTAACAAACGACCCCAAGCCACTGATCAAGGGTCCAATACTAGCGCGATCAGCATTCAGAATCTGTAGCGCAATTACAACAATCGTTGATTTGGCCCATACGAACCCTTTGCACCTGGCGTGCCATCGTCTTCCCGATCTTCCAGCATATGAGAATCAATGACTTGTGTGATTCAGTGCCGTGAGCGACGCACCCTGCGCATGCCCGGAACCGTTGCGGTGCACCATGTTCGGGCGCTTGCTCAGCTTTTGGCTTGCTCGAAAATGGCGTAGTGCTTGCGGGCCGGCTCGACCGTTTCCCAGGTGCCGCTGAACCCCGCAGGGATCACCCAGGCATCACCCGGCCCGAATTGCCACTCCTGGCCGTCGTCAGATTTCAGTACCACCCGGCCCTCCAGCAGGTGGCAAAACTCGTGTTCGCCATAGGCGACCTTCCACTTGCCGACCGAGCTTGCCCAGTCTCCTGCAAAGAACTGCGCACTCGGCTCGACGTAACGGTTGCTCACCACGGTTCGAGGAGTCCCGGATATCACCTTGTCTGGGTCCGGAGCCGACTCCTCGCCGGCAATCCGCTCCCGAAAATCGATGATGGGCGGCACGCTCATGGTCATCTCCCTTGTAATGGCAGTACGCAGCCTAGGACCGGCTGGCCATCATTGGCAACCTCGCGCCGATGCGTCGATCGCGTACGCGCGCTGCGCGGCAGCGATCTACGATGGCTGCATCAGTGGGCCAGCACGGAGACGAGGCGCCCCGGGCGGTTGTCATGCCCGTTCACAACAACGACGTTGCCGCCATCTTTGACGAAATGGCGGATCTGCTCGAACTGCAGCAGGCCAATCCGTTCCGCATCCGGGCCTATCGCCGGGCGGCCCAGACCGTACGGGCCCAGCCGCGCCAGCTGCGTGATCAGATCGCTGCAGGGCGCGACCTCGAAGAGCTGCCCGGCATCGGTGAGGACCTCGCCGGCAAGATCAGCGAGATCCTCGGGACCGGCAAGTGCCAGGCGCTGCGGAAGCTGCAGCGCCAGGTTCCCGCCGGACTCGAGGACCTGCTGCACCTGCCGGGCCTCGGTCCGGCCCGCGTTCGCCAGCTGCGCCGGGAACTCCGGATAACCAGCCTGGCCAAGCTCAGGTCCGCCATCGACAAGGGAAAGCTGCGCGAGCTCCGCGGTTTTGGCCCGAAAATCGAGGCACGCCTGGCGGCCGCTGTCGCCAACCCGGTAACTGGCAAGCGGATGCTGCGATCTACTGCCAGGGCGTACGCCGAGGAGCTTGCCGGCTACCTGGGCAAGGCGCCGGGCGTATCGGAACTCGCCGTGGCGGGTAGCTACCGGCGCGGGCGGGACACGATCGGAGACATCGACCTGCTGGTTGCCTCCAGCAAGCCCGCAGCCGTGGTGAAAGCCTTCACGGCTTACGATGAAGTGCGCGAGGTGCTGGCCGCCGGCGGCACCAAGGCCAGCGTCCGCCTCGCCAGCGGATTGCAGGTCGACCTGCGGATCGTGCCGCGGGCGAGCTTTGGTGCGGCGCTTCATTACTTCACCGGCAGCAAGGCCCATAACATCCACCTGCGCCGGATGGGCCAACGCAAGGGGCTCAAGATCAACGAGTACGGCGTGTTCCGCGGCGATGAGCGGGTCGCCGGCAAGACCGAAGAGTCGGTCTTCCGGAGCGTCGGTCTGCCATGGATACCGGCGGAGCTTCGGGAGGACCGCGGCGAGATCGAAGCTGCGCGCGCGGGGCGTTTGCCGAGGCTCATCGAACGCGATGAGATTCGCGGCGACCTGCACGTGCACACGGCGGCAACCGATGGAAGCGCCTCGGTGTCTGAAATGTCGCGGGCGGCCCACCAGGCTGGCCTGGAATACGTCGCAATCACTGATCATTCCCGCTACCTGGGCGCATACCGCGGCCTCGACGCGGCGCGCCTGGCGAAACAGCTGGACGAAATCGACGCCTGCAACCAGTCCGGCGCGGGCACGAAAGTACTCAAGGGCATTGAGGTCGACATTCTCGAGGACGGCTCGCTCGCGCTGCCGGACAAGACCCTCGCGGCGCTCGACCTCGTGGTCGGCGCAATTCACAGTCACTTCGGGCTGTCGCGCCGGCGGCAGACCACGCGGCTGCTGCGGGCAATCGAGCACCCGCATTTCACGCTGCTTGCACACCCCAGCGCGCGATTGATCGGCGAACGGGATCCACTCGCACTGGACCTGGAACGGGTGGTGAAGGCCTGCGCCGATCGCGGCTGCTTCCTGGAACTCAACGCCCAGCCTCAACGCCTCGACCTCGACGATGCAGCCTGTCTCCTGGCTCGCGACCAGGGCGTGCTGGTATCGATCGCGAGCGATGCGCATCGACCTGAGGACTTCGGGCTGCTGGAATTCGGAGTGACGCAGGCGCGGCGCGGGTGGCTCGAGGCTGCCAACGTACTCAACTCGCTGCCACTCAAGCGGATCCGCCCGCTTCTGCGACGCACCATGACCTGAACCGGAAGATACGTAATGGCCCACGTTCGACGCAGGCGTAGCATCGAAGCACGAGCCGCGAAACCTGTTGGCGGAGGAAAAGGAGATGAGTAACCGCCTCACACCGATCATCGGTCATTGGTACAACCACCTGGACAAAGGCAACCTGTTCCAGGTCGTCGCAATCGATCGTGATTCCGAGACGATCGAGATCCAGGAATTCGATGGCGGCCTCGACGAATTCGACTTCGAGGAGTGGCGGCAGATGGAAATCGAGGAAGTGGCGCCACCGGAGGACTGGACCGGCCCGGTGGACGAACTCGAGGCAGACGATCTCGGCTACTCGGACATCCAGGCGGAGGAGAGCCGGTCTGACTCGATCGAGAATCTCGTGTCGGCCTGGGAACAGTCGGCCGAGGAAGACGAGGAAGTCGAGGATATGGAGATCCCGCCGCGCCCACGTCCAGGCCCGTCCAGCCGTGTGGAGCGCCGGCGCCACCACTGATGCCGCAGGATCGCGGTTCGCCCGGTCCCGGAATGGAGGGTGAGCACATGGATGTTGGAAAGATCTGCAGGCGCCGCGCCGTAACCATTGACAGTGGATCCGACCTTGTCGAGGCGGCACGCCTGATGCGCGAGGCCCACGTCGGCTTCCTGGTGGTCAGCGATGGAGGCTCACCACGTGGCGTACTGACCGACAGGGACATCGTGCTCGAGGCAATCGCCTGCGGCGTCAGCCCGAGTGCGGTGACGGTCGGTGACGCGATGACGGCCAATCCGCTGACGCTGACCGCGGACACCGCGCTCGATGACGCGCTCGACAGCCTGCGCGATGCCGGCGTAAGGCGGGCCCCGGTGGTGGATGATGGCGGCCGCATCGTCGGCGTCCTGTCCATCGACGACGTACTGGATCACCTGGCGGGACAGCTGGGCTCCGTCGCGGGGTCGCTGAGGCATGAACAGGCCATCGAGCGGATCGTCCGGCCCTGAAACGGGGCTCCCGGATGCGTTACTCACGCCGCGGGCCTGGCCCCGGGGCGTCGGCCCGGTCGAGCTGGTGGAGACCCACATCTCCTGGGTGTTCCTGGCGGGCGAGCTCGCCTACAAGGTAAAGAAGCCGGTTCGGCTCGACTTCCTCGATTTCTCGACGCCGGAGTTGCGGCGACACTTCTGCGAGGAGGAGCTCCGGATCAACCGCCGCTTCGCCCCCGGGCTCTACCTTGGCCTGTCCAAGATCGTGCGCACTCCCGACGGACTGGCAGTGGACCGGCCCGGCGAGGTGATCGAGCATGCGGTACGGATGCGCCGCTTCGACCGGACGCAGGAGCTGGACGCGCTGCTGGCGCGCGGTCCGGTCGAGGCTGCGCTATTGCATGATTTCGGAATCAAGCTCGCGCTCCAGCAACAGGCCGCCCCCGTCGCCAGACCCGAACTGGACTGGGCCCGGCCGGAACGAACACTGCGGGCCTGCCGTGAGAATTTCGCCACGCTACGCCGGTTGGACGGCGAGGAGCTGCTGCGCCGGATCCGGCAGCTGGAGAACTGGACCGAGCAGTCCTATCGAGATGTAGAGCCGACGCTGCGCGAGCGGCTCGCGGCCGGACGGTTCCGCGAATGCCACGGCGATCTTCATTGCAGCAACGTGGTCCGGCACGGTGCCGAACTGTGGGCCTTCGACGCGCTCGAGTTCGATCCTGGCCTGCGTTGGATCGACGTTGCGAGTGACCTCGCGTTCCTCTACATGGACCTGTACGCCCGCTGCCATGCCGAGTTGGCGAGCGCGCTGCTCGACGGCTGGCTGACCGAGAGCGGCGATTTCGCTGCGCTCGAAGTACTGCGTTTCTACCAGACCTACCGTGCCTGCGTACGCGCGAAGGTCGCGGCGATCCGTCTGCGCCAGGGCACCGCCGACTCGGCCGGGATGACTCAAGACCTCGAAACGTACATGGTTGCCGCGGAGTTGGCCGCACGCCCCCGGGAGCCCCGTTTGGTGGTGACGACCGGGCTGTCGGGCTCAGGCAAGAGCTGGCTCGCGGGCCGGCTGCTCTCCCCGCTTGCCGCGATCCGGGTGCGCTCGGACGTCGAACGTAAGCGACTCGCCGGGATGAATGCCGGCGCAACCAGCGAAGGCTCCATCTATTCCGTAGAGATGACCCAGCTGACCTACGCGAGACTGGCGGAGCTGGCCGCGCTGGGACTGCGGGCAGGCTTCAGCGTCATCGTCGATTCCGCCTGCCTCCTGGCCGGCGAGCGCGCCGCCTTTCGGCGCCTGGCAGCGAGCGAAGGCGTGCCTTACCGGCTATTGTCGGTCACCGCCGACCCGACGGTGCTGCGCGCGCGGATACAGGAACGCTCGAGCCAGGGCAGTGACCCTTCCGAGGCAACGCTCGCGGTACTCGAGCGCCAGCGCGGGTTCGCGGAGGCGCTTACCGGCGAAGAGCTGGCGGAAGCCGTCTGTGTCGACACCACCATGGAGGTCGATTCCGACGAGATTGCATCTGCCCTTCACCGGTCCGGGCGCGGCCTGGCCGCCGGTTGTCAATCGTGACCGGGGACGCAGCCGGCAAGCCGGTGTTTTCACTGCGCGGCGTCACGCGAAGCTACCGGGTCGGCTCCACTGAGATTCATGCCCTGCGCGGCGTCGATCTGGACCTGGCGGCCGGCGAATTGCTGGTGCTGCTCGGCGCATCGGGCAGCGGCAAGTCGACGCTCGTGAACATCATGGGCGGCCTCGACCGGCCGAGCGGCGGCTCGGTCCGCTACCACGACCTCGACCTGGCGCAGGCGAGCGACGCCGAGCTCACCCGATTTCGCCGCCGCAGCGTCGGCTTCGTATTTCAGTTCTACAACCTGGTGCCCGGATTGACCGCGCTGGAAAATGTCCAGCTGGTTACGGAACTCTCTACCGACCCCATGCCCGCGCGGGAAGCCCTCGAACGAGTGGGACTGACCGAGCGTATCGACCATTTTCCGGCGCAGCTTTCCGGTGGCGAGCAGCAGCGGGTGGCGATTGCACGCGCAGTCGCGAAACGGCCGGAGGTCCTGCTGTGCGACGAGCCAACCGGCGCGCTCGACTGCGATACGGGTGTGCTGGTGCTGGAAGCGTTGTCCCAGGCCAATCGCGAGCTCGGCACCACGACAGTCCTGATCACGCACAACGCCGTCATCGCCGGAATGGCGGACCGCGTGGTCCGGCTGTCCAACGGCGAGATCGCCGGGATCGTGGTCAACCGGCAACGCAGCGAGCCCGGCAGCCTGCGCTGGTGAGGCATGCGGACACTTCATCACAAGCTGCTACATGACCTGGCCAGCCACCGCGCGCAGTACCTGGCCATCGCGCTGGTCATTGCCATCGGGATTGCCGCGCAGGTAGCCAGCGGTGGTCTGCTGGTCTCGCTGCAGGAGGCGCGCAGCGACTTCTACGTTGCGCAGCGATTCGCCGACCTGTTTGCCCCCCTCAAGCGCGCGCCAGACTCGGCCGCCGCGGGAATTGCAGCGCTACCCGGGGTGCACGAAATCCAGCCGCGGGTACTGGCCGCCGGCATCATCTCTGACTCGCGCCTGTCCGAGCCGGGCAGCGTACTGCTGGTTTCCTGGCCAGCCGATGGACTCAATGGAGTGGACCTGTCCGAGGGACGATCGCCATCGGCTGGTGTTGCGGAGATCGTAGTCAGCTCAGCCTTTGCCGAAGCGTGGCGCCTGCACCCGGGTGACCGGCTGAGGATGATCGTGAACGGGCGTGTCATCGACCCGGTCATCGTCGGCGCCGGCGATTCGCCGGAATTTGTCTATTCGATGGCTCCCGGCGATCTGCTGCCCGACTACCGCAGGCACACGGTCGCCTGGATGGAACACCGCGAGCTCGCCGCGCTTGCCGGGCTCGAGGGCGCGTTCAACGACCTCACTGTGACGCTGGCGCCGGGGGCTGCAGCAGGCGACGTCATCTCCGCGCTGGACCGCAGGCTCGCTGCTTACGGTGCCACGGGTGCCTATGGTCGCGACCAGCAGTTGTCGGATCGCTTCATCGAGAACGAATTCGACGAACTTGAAGTGCACACGACTGTGGTGCCCTTCATCTTCCTGGGCTCAGCGGCGTTCCTGCTGCACCTGGTACTGACCCGTCGCGTCCGCCGCGAGCGCGAGATCATCGGGATGCTCAAGGCCTTTGGCTACGGCAACATCGCCATCGGGACTCACTACCTGCTGCTGGGCCTGGCCATCTACGCGATCGGTGCGGCTGCAGGGGTCGCCCTTGGACTCTGGCTAGGGAACCTCCTGGCCGGGCTGTACGTGGATTTTTTCCGCTTTCCCGGGTTCCACTTCGCGGTTGATCCAGCGAAATCAGCCGCCGGATTGCTGGTAGCCGCCGCCGCGGTTGCGTCGGGCACGCTGGCCGGGCTGGCCTCCGCGGTAAGACTCCCGCCAGCCGAGGCCATGCGCCCCCCGGCGCCTCCGCTTTATCATCGCGTACTGTCGTTGCCCCCGGCGATCCGGCACCGTATCGGGCTGGCCGAGCGCATGATCATCCGCCACCTCGCACATGGGCCGGTTCGAACTGCACTGACCGTCACAGGGCTCGCCGTGGCCTGTGGGCTGGTCGCCTTCTCCGGATTCCAGCGCGACGCAATCGACTACATGACGCGCTTCCATTTCGAACTCCAGGATCGCTCCGACCTGGCTCTGACTTTCGTCGAACCGACCTCCGGCCGCTCGGTCCATGAGTTGCTTCGCGAGCCCGGTGTACTCAGCGTGGAACCCGTGCGTAACGTCGCGGTGACTCTCCGCCGCGGCCACGCCAGCTACCGCACGGCACTCGAATCCTGGCCGGTCCCGAGCCGAATGCGCCAGCTCCTCGACCGCGATGAATTACCTGTCGAGCTACCCGTCACAGGAATGCTGCTCTCCTCCCAACTCGCGCGGATCCTGGGCGTGCGGCCGGGCGACGCGCTGCGGGTCGAGGTCATGGAGGGCCGGCGTCAGCGGTTCGACCTGACAGTTGCCGGGCTGCTGGACGACTACCTCGGGGTGGGTGCCTATCTCCGGATCGACCAGTTGCATCACCTGCTAGATGAACAGGATGCCGTAAGCGGGGCCCTGCTCACGGTGCAGGCATCGCAACGGCCAGCAATGCAGGCCAGGCTGGCGCAACTGCCACGCGTCGCTGGCGTGTCGCGACGCGACCTTCGTGTCGAATCCTTCAACGAGACCTTCGGCCAGTCGCTGCTCATCGTCGCCTTCGTATTTCTGGTCATCGCCGGTACGCTGGCATTCGCCATGGTATTCAATGCGGCGAGGACAGTGTTCGACGAGCGCCGCCGCGAGCTGGCGACCATGCGCGTGCTCGGGATGACACGCTCCGAGACGGGCTACATACTGGTCGCGGAACTCGCGTTGATAACGCTGCTGGCCGTTCCCCTCGGATTGGCGCTCGGCTACGGGCTGGCTGCAGTCCTGGCCAGGGCAATGCAGTCGGAGCTGTTCCGGCTGCCGGTGATCCTTGAGCCCGAGAGCTATGTACGGGCGACGTTGACGCTTTTTGCTGCCGCTGCACTCTCCATGGCATGGGCGGCCTGGGATCTCGCGCGGCTGGATGTCAAGGAGGCCCTCTCTGCCAGGGACTGAACCATGCTGAGGAAACGGATAATCATCTGGTCCACGCTATTCGCCGTCGTCGCCGTGACACTGGCCTGGTCGCTGCGCGATCCGGTCATCGAGGTGGAGACTACGATGGCCATGCGTGGACCGCTCGAGGTGACACTCGACCAGGAGGGTCGCACGCACATCGAGGACCGCTATGTCATCTCCGCTCCGGTTGCCGGCTACGCTCGACGCATCGATGTCCTGCCGGGCGACGCTCTCGAGGCCGGCGACCCTCTGGTCATGCTCGAGCCTCTCGCAACCGAGTCGCTCGACCCGCGAAGAATTGCCGAGGCCAAGGCGGAACTGGCCCGCGCTGAAGCCGAGGCACGCTCGGCAGGGGCGGACAGCCAGGCGGCGGTCGCGGCAGCCGAACGGGCTCGGCAGCGGCACGGGCGCCTGGAGCAGGCCGCCAGCGGGGGCGCCGCGACACGCGACGAGCTGGATGCCGCCGCCGCGGACATGAGGACTGCCCAGGCGGTGGCGCGAGCCGCGGCGTTTCGTGCCGAGCTGGCACGCGCCGGCGTGGATTCTGCCCGGGCCCGGCTCGCCATCGGCGGCGGAACGCGCACCGGAGAACCCGTGGTAACCGTCAGGGCACCGGTCCCTGCCTGCGTGCTCGAGGTCCGCCACGAGAGCGAGGGAGTCGTACAGCCGGGCGATCCACTGCTCGAACTCGGCTGCAGGGCATCAATGGAAATCCACGCCGACGTGCTGTCGGCGGATGCCGTCAACCTGTCTGCCGGGCAGCACGCACGAATCGAGGAGTGGGGTGGCCCGCAATCGCTGGCGGCGGCAATCCGGCGCATCGAGCCTAAAGCATTTACCAAGGTCTCGGCACTCGGAGTGGAGGAACAGCGGGTCTGGGTCGTGCTCGACCTGCTGGATCCACCCGGGACGTGGTCAGCACTCGGCGATGCCTTCCGGGTGTTGGTTCGCTTTGTGCTGTGGCGAGGAGAAGATGTCCTGCAGGTGCCGGCTGCGGCCGTCTTCGACCTCGATGGGCAGCCACAGGTCTTTTCACTGAATGCCAGTGATCAGCTGGTACTGCGACCAGTCCAGACGGGACATCGAAGCCCGGACCGCGTGGAGATCGTCTCCGGGCTGTCGGCTGGCGACGAGGTAATATCTCACCCGCGGCGCGAACTGCGCGCGGGACAGCGCGCCAGCCGGCTGCAGGCAGCCGATTGACCCCGGCACCTAGAGCGGCGGCAACACCACGGGCCGGTACCCCGGCCTGCGCGGTACGGGCGACTTGAAGCCTTCCGGCTTGATCACCAGGACGTCGCACTTGAGGTGATCGATCACGCGCTCGGCAGTGCTGCCGATGAACAGCCGCTTCAGGCCGCTGCGGGAAACCGCACCCATGATCACCAGGCCGGCTCCGATCTCCTCGGCAATCGCGGGAATTTCGACGCTGGCATGGCCGGACCGCAGGTGGCTGCGCTTAGGTCCGAGCGCATAGCGCTTCACCAGCTTGTCGAAAGCCTTGCGCACCCCGGCGAGATGCTGCTCGGCAACATTGACCGGCAACGGAACCGGTTCCATCAGCACACCGGAGGTGAACGGGGTGGCCAGCAGGTAGGCGTGCACCACGTGCATCCTGCCATTGAACAATTCGGCGAACTGGTTACCGCGCTCCAGAAGCTTGTTGTCGAGCGCTTCAGGCTTGGCATGCGCGTGCAACGGATCGACGGCCGCCAGCACGCGAACCCGATCGTAGGGCCTGGCCGTCTTGACGAACAGCACCGGGCAGGGACACAGCCTGATCAGCTGCCAGTCGGTGTTGGAAAGTACTACCCGGGCGGCCCGCGTATGGCGATGGCTCTCGGCAACGACCAGGTCGACGCCCTCGCGCATTGCCTCGCGAACGATACTTTCATAGACCGGGTAATCCCAGCGGACCCTGACGCGGACACTGATTCCTTCCTTTCCGAGCGGCAGTGCGATCCGGGCCAATTGGGCCTTGCGTGCGTTGACCGCGCCTTCGATGTCCTTCTCGAGGGCATCCGGGCTGTAGAATTGCTCGCCCGCCACATAGGGGCTGTAAAGGCTATGGAAGAGTGTCAGGTCAGCGCCGGTCTTGCGCGCCAGCGTGACGGCCTTGTCGAGCGCTACCGACGACCTCGCGCCTGGATTGGCCATCGCCACCAGGATGTGCTTGACCTTCATGGACGCACCCCTTTTCATGCACACATGTAAGCAGGGTCATTTCAGACTAGACCCCGCAGCGGGGCGGTGCCAGCCCCACTTGTGCCTAAGTTGCGGCGGAGTCTACCTACCCGGATAAGGAAAGGCCGGCAATGACAAAATCGGCGACCGACCGGGCCTGGCGCTACCCCGCCGTACTGCTCGGTGTCTTCTGCTCTGTCTGGACAATCCTGGCGATAGACCCGCACTACCGGCAGGACTGGCTGCTCGAAAACCTCCTGGTTCTGATTGCGTTGCCAGCGCTGATCCTGACACGCAAGCGCCTACGCTTCAGTAATCTTGCCTATGGTTGCCTGTTCGTATTCTTTACCTTTCACGAGCTCGGCGCGCATTACACCTATTCGCTGGTTCCTTACGATCAGTGGTTCGCCTGGATGACCGGCCGATCGCTCGACGCGATGCTGGGTTTTGAGAGGAACCACTACGACCGCCTCATTCATTTTCTCTACGGGCTGCTCATTACGCCCGCGGCAGCCGAATTGTTTGCTCATTACGGCCGCTACCCACGGGCCTGGGCCGCACTTTTCCCGCTGCTGTTCGTCACGTCACACTCGGTGATCTACGAACTGGTCGAGTGGGCAGCCGCCATGCTCTTTGGTGGCGACCTTGGCCAGGCCTACCTGGGTACGCAGGGCGACATCTGGGACGCGCAGAAGGACATGGCGCTCGCGATGCTCGGATCGGTGCTGGCGGTTTCCGTGCTGGGCGTTGCCGGAAGATTGCCGGTGCGATTACAGCCTCAAAGACCTGGCACCATTCCCTTGAGTACCAGGTCGTTGTAGCTGACCAGCCCAATGACCTTGCCGCCCTCGATTACCGGCGCGAGTGACAGCCCGAATTTCTCGAACATGCGCGCGCAGTAGCGGATGTCCATGGCGGGATCGACTCCCAGCACCGGCTTTGACATGATTTCATAGACATTGACCCGGTCCGGAGACTTGTCCCGCGCCAGCACCAATCTCGCTATGTCGGCCAGCAACACGACGCCGTACTCGTCGTCCGCGTGGCGTTTGTCGATGACCAGGGCGCGGTTGCCGACGTGTTTCATGCGCTTCAGCGCGTCGGCGACCGTGATCAAGCCATCAATGATGTCGACCTCCGTCTTCATCACTTCGCGAACGCGAATCAGGTCGTGCGACTCGTTCATAGCTCCTCCTCCACGGCGCCGGTCAGCGCCCGGATCTGGTGACTCACTCCCACGGCGTCCTCGACGTCAACCTGTATCGCGATACCGGTTCCAGGGGTGTCGTCGAATTCGCCGACCCGCGAAATGGTCTCCAGGATGCGCCGGCACAGGTGTTCCTCGACCAGCATCAGCAGGACGTCACGCTGCGATTCCACCGACAACCCGAAAAACGTCTTGGCCGGCTTTAACCCCTCGCCGCGCGCCTGGTTCAGCACGGTTGCGCCAGTCGCACCCGCTTCGCGCGCGGCCTCCAGCACCGTGTTGGTCTTGGCGTCCTCGACCATCACCACGATCAGCTTGAAATGCATCGTTCCTCCCAGATCCCCTGCGCGGGATCAGTCCTTGCGCCGCCGCCGGCGCCACTTCCCGGCGCGAAGCGCACCCAGCTGTGCGTAGCCCATCACCGTCATTATCGGAAACAGGCTGGCAAAGGCGATCAGCCCGAACCCATCGATCAAGGGGCTGCGACCCGGAATCGTGCTCGCCAGGCCGAGGCCCAGTGCGGCCACCAGCGGCACCGTCACGGTCGACGTCGTCACCCCGCCCGAATCATAGGCCAGCGGGATGATCTCGCGCGGGGCGAATGCCGTCTGAACCACTGCCACGAGGTAGCCTGTCATGATGTACCAGTGCAGCGGCGTGCCGGTCACGATCCGGAAGGTCCCGAGCGCGATGCCGATAGCCACTCCGATCGCGACAGCGAACCGCAGGCCGCGGGTGGAGATGGTCCCGCCCGAAACCAGTTCGGCCTTGATCGCCACTGCGATCAACGCGGGCTCAGCCACCGTCGTCGCGAAGCCGATAGCGGCCCCGAATGCATAGACCCAGCCATAGTCCTGCCAGGCCACAGGTCCGGCCGGGTTGCCGGCCGCGCCGCGTATGAACTCCGGCGCCGTCAACTGCTCCGCCATCAAGCGGCCAAGGGGGAAAAGCGCCTCGGCGAGGCCGTCGAGGAATAACGTCATCCCGACCAGCACGTAGACAAACCCGACGAGCACGCGGCGCCGGTTGGGCATGGCACGACGCAGCACCAGCAACTGGAAAAACAGCAGCACCGCGATGATCGGCAACACGTCAGCGAGCATTCCGAGTACCGCGTGCAGGAAGTTTTCCAGCGCCTCAATCACGCGACCATCCCATAGGCCATCACGAATATCATTGGCGTCAGTGATGCAAACGCGATCAGTCCGAATCCATCCACCATCGGGTTGCGGCCGCGAATGGCGGATGCCAGGCCAACGCCGAGCGCGGTCACCAGCGGCACCGTCACGGTCGAGGTGGTAACACCACCGGAATCGTAGGCAATGCCGACGATTTCCGCCGGGGCGAAGGATGTCATCAGCACCACGCCGAGGTAGCCCGTGATGATGAAATACTGTATCGGCCAGCCCTTCAGAATGCGGATTACACCCAGGACGATTGCGAAACCGACGGATAGCGCCACTGTCAGGCGCAGTCCCAGTGCGTAGTCACTGCGCGCAACCGCCGTATCCTCGAGCACGCCGCCAGCCGCGGCAATAGTCGCCGCCTCGTCCGCTATCGCGATCAATGCGGGTTCGGCGACTGTCGTGCCGAAGCCGAGCCCGAACGCGAAAAGCAGCAACCAGAACAGGCTGCCCTTGCGGACAAATCCCTGGGCGATGTTTTCGCCGATCGGGAACAGGGCCATCTCAAGACCGCGAACGAACAGGGCGAGTCCGATCAGCACCAGGGCGGTTCCGTAGAGCATCCCCCCGAGATCCGGCACCGGTTGTCGCAATACCACCAGCTCGAAGAAGGCGACCACCAGCACGATCGGAGTAAGATCACGCGCGCTGCCACCGAGCGATCGCAGCATTTCGCGCAAAAAACGGCCCAACGCGATACCCCCCTTGGTGCTGGTCCGGACTGGAGCCCAAGATAGCGAGCGGGTGCCACCTACCCTATCGGGGCATACCGCTACGGTACGGCTGGTAGCCGGCCGTCCGCCGCGTGCCGCGCATGACGACGTCCCGGCTGGGTTAGAATCAACGGCTGCTGTAGTCAGTGCCGGCGCCCAGACGCGCCCCGGAGCCAGACATGGACAAGACCCGTAACGACCTCCTGCTGGAACGGCGCGAAGCGGCTGTGGCCCGTGGCGTGTCGCTGGCGCACCCCGTATTCATCGACCGCGCAGAAAATGCGCTGCTGTGGGACGTCGATGGGCGGCGCTACGTTGATTTCGCTGGCGGTATCGCCGTGCTCAATACCGGGCACCGGCACCCGAAAGTCCTCGAAGCGGTGCACCGGCAGCTCGAGAAACTCACCCATACCTGCTTCCAGGTCACCGGCTACGAGCCCTACGTCGAACTGTGCGAGCGGCTCAACCGCCTGGCTCCCGGACCGGGCCCCAAGAAGACGCTGCTGATGTCGACCGGCGCCGAAGCAGTCGAGAACGCCATCAAGATCGCGCGCGCTTATACCAGGCGTTCCGCGGTGATCTCGTTCTCCGGCGGTTTCCACGGCCGCACGCTCCTGGCGCTGGCGCTAACCGGCAAGGTGGCGCCCTACAAGGCAGGCTTCGGCCCGATGCCAGGCGAGGTCTACCACGCCCCGTTTCCGAACGCACTGCACGGCGTGTCGGTCGGCGACTCGATTCATGCGCTGGAGCAGATCTTCAAGTGCGACGTGGAGGCGGAACGGGTGGCTGCGATCATCGTCGAGCCAGTGCAGGGAGAAGGCGGTTTTTATGTCGCGCCGAAGGAATTCCTGGTCCGGCTGCGCGAACTCTGTGACCGGCACGGCATCGTGTTCATCGCCGACGAGATCCAGAGCGGCGCCGGCCGCACCGGGCGGATGTTTGCAATGGAACACTATGGGGTCGCTGGCGACCTGACCACGATCGCAAAGTCCATCGCCGGCGGATTTCCGGTCTCCGCCGTCACCGGCCGGGCCGAAATCATGGATGCTTGCGGTCCTGGCGGATTGGGCGGTACCTACGCCGGCAATCCAGTGGCTTGTGCTGCGGCCTGCGCAGTGCTGGACGTCTTCATACAGGAGAGGATTCTCGAGCGCGCCGAGATGCTGGGCGCTCGCATGGCCGCCCGGCTGAAGGCCATGGCCGGCCGCCACCAGGAGATCGCCGAGGTCCGCGCGCTCGGCGCCATGATCGCCATGGAACTGTGCAAGGACGGTGATGCACACCAGCCACATGCCGACCTGACCAGGGCGCTGACCAACCGCGCACGCGAACTCGGCCTGATACTCCTTTCCTGTGGGGTCTACGGAAATGTCATCCGCATCCTCGTGCCGATCACCGCGGAGGACGCGGTCGTCGACGAGGGGCTGGACATCATCGAGAGGGCGATGGACGAGCTTTGCGGGGCGGCGTCGGCTCGCAAGATGGCCTGACACGCAGCGGCCGGATCCGGTGTCGGGTCCGGCCGCCAGGCAGTTCGAAATGGTGGCTAGGGAGAGACTCGAACTCTCGACCCCGGGGTTATGAATCCCGTGCTCTAACCAGCTGAGCTACCTAGCCACACGGTGGGAAGGACACCCTCGGGGAGGGCGGATTCTCCGGGGGTGCACCCCCCCTGTCAAGGCGCGTCAGCTGGCCTGCTTGCGGCCATCTGCTAGACTTTCTCGCCTCCGCCCGCCTGCCGCGGGCACAGTCGTCCGGGAGTCAAGCCAACATGAACGCATTCCTGCGTCATATTTTCGCCTTTCTGACCTTGGCGGCAGCGCTCACGCTGCCCCTGCCCGCCACGGCGGCGGCTGAGGCCAGGACCGTCATCACCCGCCTGTCCGACCTGCCGACCTATACCTATACCCTCCCCGGCAAGCCGAGCGTCATGGTCACGGATGCGGCAGCAGTCAGGGCCCTTGCGGAGGCTATCGAAAAGGACATCCGCTCCGACCTGGATACCTACGACATCCAGGACGTGACCACTGTCCGCCGTATGCACGGCACGCTGTTGACGATCGCGATGCTGAAGGGCGACAACGTCGAGGCCCGCAAGCAGGTCGCGATCGTGCGCGAGATGCAGGAGAAACCCTCGGCGCGGCTCACTTCGGGACGTATAGCTGAAGCGGTCATCGCTGCCCGGGAGGGACCGTCAGATGCCTTTGGGGCGACGCTGCGCACCAGCCTCGAGTCGGCGCTCGCGAAGCTGCCATGGGAAGTTGTTCAGGACGACCTTCAAAGCACCAAGGGCCGCCTCGAAATCATTTCCGAGGGACTCGTCGTCGGCGGACTCGAGACCTCCCTCGATCCTCCGGCGGAGAGCGGCCAGCTCAGCCAGCAACTTGCAGACAACATCCTCGGTGCAGCCTTCACGCTGTCGATTGTGATTGCGAACAAGGAAGCGCTACATGACGCCTATGCCGCGGTGGTTGACGCGCACAAGACCGAGCTCAAGCCCGACATCTGGGCGGAGCGCGATGTCGTGCTGAGCGCAAGCGATGCACTCGCGCCGGTGCTGGTCGCGGTGTGGGACACTGGCGTCGACCTCGGTATCGGCGCCCTGGGCGGGCAGGCCTGGGTCAACGTGAACGAGGTGCCCGGTAACGGCAGGGACGATGACGGCAATGGCATGGTCGATGACGTCAACGGAATCGGCTGGACCCTGTACTCCGATTATTCCAGTGAGCTGCTGTTTCCGATCCGCTCCCTGGGCACGGATCCGGCTGTCTTCCAGCAGTACTACAAGGGCTTTGGCGACTTGCAGGCCAACATCGACAGCGATGAAGCGACTGAGCTCAAGACCAAGCTCTCGTCCCTGCCGAAAGATGACTACCAGTCCTTTGTCGAAGGACTCGGCGCGTACGGAATCTATGCGCATGGCACACATGTTTCGGGAATAGCCCTGGCGGGCAACCCGGCCGCGCGCCTGATGGCCGCGCGCATCACCTTCGACCACCGAATCATCGGAGACCGGCCCACGATCGCCCAGGCCTACAAGGATTCGGCCGCCGCGGTCCGTACGATCGACTACTTCGTTGAACAGGGGGTGAAGGTCGTCAACATGAGTTGGGGCGGCGACCTGTCCGGCATCGAGGCTGCGCTCGAGCAGACTGGAGCGCCGGGCACACCCGAGGAGCGTCGCGCACTGGCCCGCCGGATCTACGACATTGGCTACAAGGCGCTGGCCGAGGCGATGCGGGACGCGTCCCAAGTGCTGTTCGTGATCTCGGCAGGAAACTCCGACAACAACGTGGGCTTCGATGAAGTCTACCCGAGCTCCATCCAGCTACCGAACATCATCGTGTCGGGCGCCGTCGACCAGGCGGGCGACCAGACATCCTTCACCAGCTTCGGCAACTCCGAGGTGTACGCCAACGGCTTCGAGGTTGACAGCTACGTTCCCGGCGGCGCCCGTCTGAAGCTCAGTGGCACCAGCATGTCGGCCCCGAATGTAACCAACCTCGCAGCAAAGCTCTGGGCATTGCACCCTGAACTGACCGTCGCCCAGGTCAAGCAGTTCATCATCGATGGTTCGGACGACAGGCAGGCGGGTGAACGGACCCTCAAGCTCATGAACCCGAGACGCTCTATCGAGCTGGCGGCCGCCGCAACCGCAAAATAGGGAATCGGGTGACCCCGCCACGACAGGCGGGGTCATTCCCAGGGTGGAAAGTTGCCCTCTCTCGCCAGGGCATCCATGGCGCGGCGATATTCCGCGATGAATCCTTCGTGGGCGGCGCGGTAATGCCCGGCAAAGGCCGCGACGTTACCCGCGGATGCGGGGCTTTCCTGGCGCCGAAGCCTGGAAGATTGACGACGACGCTACTTGCTGCGCGTCGTCGTCCTGCGGCGCGATCCGGTCGCGCGCCTTTTGGCCGGCACCGTCTTCTTGCGCGGCGCCTTGTGCGTGACTCTTGCCCCGGCCCGTAGCTTCTTGGGCCGGTTCAGTCCCGCTTCCAGCGCGTCGAACGCCTCGGCAGTGTATACGGCCAGGTTCTGCAAGTGCGGCAGCGTGTCGCGACAGCCGACGAAAGCGAAAGCCAGCACGTCGGCATAACTCTGGCAGGTAATGTTCAGGCCGATGCCATGGAAGATCATCGAGATCGGGTAGCTCGCTTCCATCCGTGCGCCACGGAAGTACAACGGTTTCGTCGGCCCTGGAACGTTTGAAACCGTCACGTTGAACATCGGCCGGATCCGTCCCGCGATCGGCGTCAGCATTCCTACGATGCTCGGCGCCATCAGCAACATCGTGTACTGGGTAATGGCATCACGTGGCAGCGTCCTGAAGTGTGCCTTGGCGGCATGCGTCGAGCCGGCGATGGTCTTGAGGCGCTCGACCGGGTCATCGATATCGGTGCTGAGCGTGCTGATGATGAAGGTGACCTGCGTGCCGGTGCCCTCGTCGTCGGCAGGGCGAACCGACACCGGAATGCCGGCAGTCAGTGGCTTGGCCGGCAACTTGTCCTCGGCCAGCAGGAATCGCCTGAGCGCACCGCCGCAAATGGCCAGCACCACATCGTTGAGCGTGCAGCCCGCAGACTTGGCGACTGACTTTATCCGTTCGAGCTCGAACAGCTGTGTCGCGACGCGCCGCTGGCCGCGGATCCGCCCATTCATGACTGACTTGGGAGCATCGAACGGTAGCTGCAGCGCCGGGTCGGTTTCGCCCGGCGTGACCATCGAAGTAAAGGCCTTGACCAGTTGCGGCACCGAGCGCACCTGGGAACCGAGCGTGTCCATCAGTGCCTTCAGCACACCATCCAGTGTCAACGGCGACGGTGGTGTCTGCTCCTTGCGAACCTGTTTGTCGAGACTCGGGCTCCAGAATGGGGGCAGCACCAGGCTTTTCTCGCGATCTTCCGACATGCAGCGTGTCAGCAGCCGCACACCGCTGATTCCGTCTATCAGCGAGTGATGCATCTTCAGGTAGATGGCGAATCGACCGCGCTCCAGGCCCTCGATGAGGTGAAATTCCCAGGGCGGGCGCGCCAGGTCGAGCGGCTGGCTGTGCAGGCGCGCAACTAGCTGGCCCAGCTCGCGCTCGCCGCCTGGCTTCGGCAGCGCAGAGTGCCGGACGTGATACTCGAGGTCGATCTCCTCCTGCTCCACCCACGCCGGCCGCGGATGCGACAGTCCCGGCCCGCGCAGGCAGTAGTTCCAGGGCGGCATGAACTCCTTGCTCGAGCGCAGGTCCGTCATGAGGTCGCGCATGTAGTCCCGAGGCGCATCCTCGGGCAAGGTAAACGGCATCAGTCCCGCGACGTGTGCGGGCGTGTCAGGCGACTCGACCTGCGTCCAGGAAATGTCGATCGGGTTGAGCGGATGGGTCTTCACGGCCGTGGCTCCTGCTGGCGAGACACCAGTTTAGCGCCGCCGGGGGTGTATCCGGCAACGGCCCAGCCAGCAGCCGGTCGAATTCCCGCCTAGGGCGCGGCACCGGCAGGTCGGTGCTCCACGAAAATCAGCTGGCGGGTGTCGAATCCGTATCCCTGCGCGAGCTGCCGAAGCCGATCGAGCACTTCGTGCGACAACTCGGGCTGACGGGACAGGATCCAGAGGTAGGCGGTCGAGGGGCCGCAGATCATCACCCAATCGTAGCGTTCCTGGTCCAGGCTGATGATGTTGTAGCCGCCGTAGAATGGACCGAAGAAAGAGACCTTGAGCTGCCCGACATCGGGCGAGCCGACGAAATAAGCCTTGCCGATGGCCTCGCGCCATTCGTCCCCGGCAACGTCGTAGCCGCGGTTGATGACCCGCAGGCCGCCGTCATCACGAAGCTCATAGGTTGCGGTGATGCGCTCAAGCCCTCGCTCGAACGGATGATCCAGCCGGGCGATCTCGTACCAGGTGCCGAGATAGCGCTGCACCTCGAAACCACCTACCGGCTCGACCCCCGCAGGCGTCCCCGCGCAGCTGGCCAACAGCGCGGCGCAACAGCACAGCATGGCGATCCTGGTGGCGACCATGACGCTGACTCAGACGTTAAAGCGAAAGTGCATGACATCGCCTTCCCTGACGACGTACTCCTTGCCTTCGAGCCGGAGCTTGCCGGCGTCCCTGGCCGCGGCCTCGCCCTGGCAGGCAATGAAGTCGTCGTAGGCGATGGTCTCGGCCCGGATAAAGCCGTGCTCGAAGTCGGTATGGATCTCACCGGCGGCCTGCGGCGCAGTCGAGCCACGATGCACGGTCCAGGCGCGCACTTCCTTCGGACCCACGGTGAAGAAGGTGAGCAGGCCGAGCAACTTGTACGCCGCGCGGATGACACGGTTCAGACCCGGTTCCTCGAGCCCGAGGTCGGCCAGGAAGGCGGCCCGGTCCGCCTCGTCGAGTTGACCGATCTCAGCCTCGATCGCCGCGCAGACCGCGACCACTTCCGCTCCCTCGGCCTCGGCCAGTCTGCCCACGGCATCGAGATATGGGTTGCCGTGAAAGCCGCCCTCGAGCACGTTGGCGACATACATGACGGGCTTCGCGGTCAGCAGCGGCAGCTCCCTGAGCTTCTGTTGCTCGAACTCGTCGAATTCGAGCGAGCGTATCGGCTTGCCTGCGTCCAGGTGGTTGTGCATTCGCTGCAGCGACTCGCGCCAGCGCATGGCATCCTTGTCGCCGGCCCTGGCGGCCTTGTCCGCCCGCACACGTGCCTTGTCGACCGACTCCATGTCGGCCAGCGCCAGCTCGGTATTGATGATCTCGATGTCGGCAACCGGGTCCACCTTGCCAGACACATGCACCACGTCGGGATTCTCGAAGCAGCGAACCACGTGCGCAATGGCGTCGGTCTCGCGGATGTTCGCAAGAAACTGGTTACCGAGCCCCTCGCCCTTTGACGCGCCGGCGACCAGCCCCGCAATGTCCACGAATTCAACGGTCGTGGGCAGGATCTTTTGTGGCTTGGCGATGCCCGCCAACGCGTCAAGCCGCGGGTCCGGCACGGGCACGACACCAATGTTCGGGTCGATGGTGCAGAACGGATAGTTTTCCGCCGCGATCTGCGCACGCGTGAGCGCGTTGAAGAGCGTGGACTTGCCGACGTTCGGCAGGCCAACGATGCCGCACCTGATTGCCATGTATTGCCTGTTCCGATGCCGGGGCTCAGCCCGGCTTCTCGCCGTCGACCGGTGTGTCGGCCGGGACCGGCCGCGTGTGCAACCGGTTCATTACCTTGCCGGCGCCCTCGGCCAGCAGTCGTGGAAATTCCTTCGCGGCCAGGTCGACCGCCTCGATGATCTGCGCCTCGTCGTCGGCACTCGGGCGCCTCAGAACATAGCCGATGACTTCTTCGCGATGGACCGGCCTGCCAATTCCGAAGCGCAACCGCCAGAAGTCCTCGCCGAGATGTGTGATCGCATCCTTCAGCCCATTGTGGCCCCCGGCGCCGCCGCCTCGCTTCAGCCTCACGGTGCCCGGAGACAGGTCGAGTTCATCGTGCGCAACCAGCACCTCCACCGATGGAATCTGCAGGTAGTCGCACAGGGCCCGGATCGGCGAGCCACTGCGATTCATGTAGCCCATCGGCTTGAGCAGCCACAGGTCGCAGCCGTCCACGCCGATCCGGCACGCCTCACCGCCGTAGCGTCGCTCATGCTTGAACTGGCCGTCATGACGCTGCGCCAACTCGTCGACGAACCAGAATCCGGCGTTGTGCCGGGTAGCCGTGTACTCGGGCCCCGGATTGCCGAGCCCCACGACCAGCCGAATGGGAAGACCGGGCATGTCGATCGCCTTGCGGCAAACGCCGCCGTGACGGCCCGGTCCCCCTGCCAGGCGACCCGACCGTCAGGGCATGCGTTACCTCGCCTACTTCTTGGCCTTGGCCGGCTCCGCCGCCGCCGGCGCCGCAGCCGCTGCAGCGCCTGCAGCCGGCGTCGCCACCTCCGCCACAGGGGCGGCCTCGGCAACAGGAGCCACTTCTTCGGCGCGCTGCGCATGAATCGATACCACCGGCAAATCGTTGCCGTGAATCAATTCAGGCAGCTCGACACCTTCGGGCAGCTTCAGCTCGGAGAGATGGATGAGCTGACCCAGACCCAGTTCCAGCAGGTCGACCTCGACGAATTCAGGCAGGTCCTTTGGCAGACACAACACTTCGATATCGTTTCGCAGGTGGGAAACGACCCCACCTTGCGTCTTGACGCCAACCGCGATGGCCTCATTGATGAAGTGCAACGGTATCCGCATGCGGATCTTCTCGTCCTCGAGCACACGCTGGAAGTCGATGTGCAGCACCTGGTTCTTGTACGGATGGCGCTGCAGGTCCTTGAGCACTGCGGCCTGCTTCTTGTCGCCCAGGTTCAGGCTGAGGATGGTCGAATAGAAGCGCTCGTTGTCGAGCATCAGCACGAGGCGGGCGTGATCAAGGGCCAGGCTGCTGGCATCCTGGTGACCGCCGTAAAGGATCGCCGGGACCTTGCCGGAACGACGCAGGCGGCGGCTCGCACCCTTGCCCTGGTCGTCCCGGAACTCGGCGACGAGTTCGAAAGACGTCTTCATGATTGTTCACTCCTAGTCATGGAACACCGCCCCGCGACCAGGATGCGGTGTCCGTCCAAATGACCGCCGGACCTTCCGGCGGCCGAAAATCCAGAAAAGGGGACGGTCCCCCTTCTTCTGTGAAACAAGTAAACCGTCCCCACGCTCAATCCACGTACAGCGAACTGACCGACTCTTCGTCACGGATGCGACGCATGGTCTCGGCCAGCAGCCCGGCAACCGACAGCACCCGGATGCGGTCGCATTTGCGCGCCTCGCTCCTGAGCGGGATGGTGTCGGTAACGACCAGCTCGTCGAGCGCCGAACTGCTGATCCGTTCGATGGCCTTGCCCGACAGCACTGGATGGGTGATGTAGGCCAGGACCCTTTCCGCGCCATGGTCCTTCAGCGCCTGCGCAGCCATGCACAAGGTACCAGCGGTATCGACGAGGTCGTCGATCAGCACGCAGACCTTGCCATCGACGTCGCCGATGATGTTCATTACCTGCGACTCGTTCGGCCGTGGCCGCCGCTTGTCGATGATCGCCAGGTCCGCGTCGTCGAGCCGTCGCGCGAGCGCCCGGGCGCGCACGACACCGCCCACGTCCGGCGAGACAACGATCATGTTGTCATATTTCTGCTTCCAGGCGTCGCCGAGCAGCACCGGCGAGGCATACACGTTGTCAACCGGGATGTCGAAAAAGCCCTGGATCTGGTCAGCATGGAGGTCGATGGTCAGTACGCGATCGACGCCCGCGCCCTTGATCATGTTGGCGACCAGCTTGGCCGTGATCGGCACGCGGGTCGCCCGCGGCCGGCGATCCTGGCGTGCATAACCAAAATACGGGATCACCGCGGTGATCCTGTGCGCCGACGCGCGCCGGCAGGCATCGGCCATGACCAGCAGTTCCATGAGGTGGTCGTTGGCTGGCGGCGAAGTCGACTGCACCAGAAAGATGTCACGGCCGCGCACGTTTTCCATCAGCTCGACCTGCGTCTCACCGTCGCTGAAGCGGCCAACAAATGCGCGGCCCAGCGGCTGCATCAGGTGCCGCGCGATCTCCTGCGCCAGCGCAGGGTTCGCGTTGCCCGAGAAGACCGCCATGGTGGAGTGATCCACGCCTATCTCCCTTGAGCCGGATCGCCCCTCCGGACTCTGCAATCAACTGGCTGGGGTGGAAGGATTCGAACCTTCGCATGGCGGGATCAAAACCCGCTGCCTTACCACTTGGCTACACCCCAAAACAAATCAGTCAGCCAAGGTCGACCCGCCGGGCGGCCTGCTCGGCCTCGAGCCGCGCGAGCAACGGCGAAGCGGCCAGTCCACGGGCCACCGAACCCCGCCAGCCTTCAGGCAGGCCAACGAGCACCCCTGCGGCCTCATCCTGCCGAAAAAACGGCGCGAACACGCAGGAACCCGTTCCGGTCATGCGCGCCTCCCCGAATCGTCCGAGCCAGTCCATGGCCCGACGCACTTCCGGGTAGCGCGCGGTGACCACGGGTTCGCAGTCGTTGCGGCCGCCTGTCTGCAGGAAACCGCGAATTGTGGTCTTGGGGGAATTTCGTGTCAATTCAGGGGCCTGAAATATCTCCGCCGTGCTGACCGCGACTCCCGGCCAAATGACCGCAAACCACCTCTCCGGCAGCTCGATTGGCGTCAGTCGCTCTCCCACCCCCTCCCCCCAGGCCGAGCGCCCCCTGACGAAGACGGGCACATCGGCGCCGAGTTGGGATCCGAGCGTTGCCAGTTCGTCAGTTTCGAGCCCCGTTCCCCACAGCTCGTTCAACGCCACCAGCGTCGTCGCCGCGTCGGAGCTCCCGCCCCCCATGCCGCCCTGCAGCGGGATCCGCTTACGTATGGCGATACAGGCCCCCTGGCGCGACCCGGTGTGCCGCTTGAGCAGGTTTGCGGCAAGCACAGTCAGGTCTTGCGAGGGGTCGACCTGGGGGCTGCCGGTGCCACGCCTCACCACGCCATCGGCACAGGTGTCGAAATCCAGCGAATCGCACAAGTCGATGATCTGGAAGGCGGTCTGCAGCTCATGATAGCCATCCGCCCGGCGACCCGTGACCTGCAGGAACAGGTTCAGCTTGGCCGGCGCCGGCCATTCCCGTGACATCACTGGCCCAGCTCCCAGCGACTCACCGCCAGCTTGAGACGGGCGCCGTCACGAACCGCGGTCAAGCGCATTGGCAAACCGCGACCCGTCGCCGCGTAGCGGGCGATGTCGACCTGCCAGCCGGCCTGGGCGAAGCTGGCCGGGCGACCATCAGGTCCGAAGATCTCGTCTGCCGGTATCCCCGGCGCCGGCATGCCCAGCACCCAGTAGCGCAATGCAGCAAGCGGTATGTCCGTTCCGAGACGCTCAGCCAGCACCAGCACCGCGTCATCATCAGCTACTCGTACGCCGCTGCCATCCTCCAGGCTCAGCCCGTCCGGGTCCAGAACCGCCCGCAAGGCGCCCACTCCGAGCGGACCGCTCACCGCCAGGCTGCTGGTATCGCCAACCTGGCGCCAGTCAACGCTCGCCGACGCACCCTGCCCGTCCACCGACACGGCGACCCGCCCCGTCATCCTCCAGCCCTGCAGCGCAAGGAGCTCCGCCTGGCGTTGTGGCCAATCGACAAGTTCGGGCGAGCGCGGCGCGGTCGCACAGCCGGCCACCGCCAGGATCAGTATGAATACTGCCCGTCGCATGTGATCACCGCGGGTGACGCTCCAGCGTACGCAGCAGCGAGCGATTTTCGGGGGCATCGGCGAGGGCTTCATTCCAGAGCTGCCTCGCCTCGTCCTGGCGTCCCTCCGCCCACAGCACTTCTCCGAGGTGCGCGGCAACCTCTGGATCCTCGGAACGCGCCCAGGCACGCTCGAGCCACTGCAGGGCTTCGGCGCTACGCTTGAGCCGGAACAGCGCCCAGCCGGCCGAGTCCATGATGGCGTAGCTGTCGGGCTTCAAAGCCAAGGCGCGCAGGATGAGATCGTAGCCCTCGCGGGTGCGGCGGGTGCGATCTACCAGCGTATAGCCCAGGGAATTCAGGGCCGTCGGATCCTCGGGCCTGCGCTTCAGCACCTCACGCATCAGCGCCACCGCCTCGGGAACGCGATCGACCTTCTCGAGCAGGAACGCCTGCGCCAGCCGCAAGTCGTCATCATCCGGATACAGCTCGCTCGCCCGTTTCATCAGCGCCACGCCCTCCGCGGAACTGCCGCCGTCAGCCAGCTGGCCGGCGCGGCCTACGACAACGTCGCGCCCACTGCCCGGGGACTGATCGATGAAATCGTCGAGCTGCAACTCGGCACGTTCGACGGCGCCAAGCCTGGTGGTGAGTTCGTGAGCCTTGAGTTGTGAGGCCACGGCGCGCGGCCCGGTGCTGACGCGTTCCAGGTAGCGGATCGCCAGCGACTGATCACCCTGCCTGTCCGCGATCAGCCCCAGGTAGGCCAGGGCGGTTTCGTCGCCGCGCGAGCCCTGCGCCAGCTCCGTGAAGTAACGGCCGGCCGCTTCGTAGTCGCGGCGGGCAAAAGCGATTGACCCGAGGCCCTCCAGGACCTGCGCGGTGGCGACCTGGCTACGGCGCAGTTCCTCGAAAGCCCGTATGGCTGCCTCCTCGCGGCCCGCACCCGCCAGCAACCAGGCGTGGTTGAGTCGCGTCAGCGGGTCGTCGTCGACCGCCAGCTCGCCGGACCGGGCCAGGCCCTCCGCGGTTTGCCCCAGTAACAGCAGGGCGCGCACCTCGGCAAGCTCGGCCATGCGCCACCCTGGCCTGAGTTCCAGGGCGCGGCGGGCCGCCTCAAGCGCACGCGTTCCATGTTCCGCCTGCTGCCAGAGGACGCTGCGTGCGTACTGTGCTTCGGCCAGGCCGGGATCGGCCGCGGCGAGCTGTTCCAGGACCCATGCGGCACCGGTGTCGTTGGCTTCCGCCGACAGGGTGCCGAGCAGCGCCAGGTATCCCTGGGCACGATCCTGGTAGGCCGCGTCCAGGATGATCGCGAACTGCTCCGCAGCTGCGGCATTCTGGTGCTGCTTGAGCAGGCTCGTAGCCAGGAAACGCAGCGCTTCCTCACGCTCTGGCTGCAACTCCAGCCAGCGTCGGGCACTGCGGGCGGCGGAGCCGAACTGGCTGTTTTCGAAAGCAACACGCGTGGCGTGTTCCGCGATCGCGGCGTCGGTCGAGGACCAGGCTGCGCAGGCGAAAGCGGTCCCCGCAAGCGGCCAGTCGCCCCTCGCCAGGGCCAGTTCTCCCACGCGCGCATGAAAATCGGCGTCGCCCGCGGTGCAGGCCACCGCGCTGGCCTGAGCAGGCGCAAGTCCGGTCGCGGCCGCGAGCGCGACCGTGGGGAGCAGCAATCTCGGGTGCATGGCAGAACTATAACGCAGCGCCGGGGCCCGGGGTGGAGAGCGTGGCTTGTGCTACCTCCTGCCATCCCGGACAATCCGCGGCGTTATCCGACCGGTGCGAAATGTCGATCGTCGTCCTTGGCCTCAATCATCGGACCGCGCCCGTGGAAGTCCGGGAACGTGTCGTTTTCGATGCAACCCACCTTCCCGAGGCGCTGCACAACCTGTGCGCACGACCCGGCGTCCAGGAGGGCCTGATCGTTTCCACCTGCAACCGGACGGAAATGTACTGCGTCGTGGAGGGTGGCAACGCCTCGCTCGCCGATTGGCTCGAGGGCTATCACCAGACCGGGCACGACCTCGGCGACAACTGCTATGAAATGCACGGTCCGGCCGCAGTGCAGCACGCCTTCGCGGTTGCCTCCGGCCTCGACTCACTGATTCTCGGCGAACCGCAGATTCTCGGGCAATTGAAGGATGCCTATCGGGCTGCCCACGAAGCCGGCACCGCGGGCCCCTTGCTGAACCGCCTGTTCCAGGCCACGTTCGCGGTTGCCAAGCGGGTGCGGACCGAGACCCGGGTCGGCGCCAGCGCCGTATCTGTTGCTTCGGCGGCCGTACAAATGGCGCGCCGGATCTTCGCGGGTTTCGAGCAGCACACGGCACTGCTAATCGGTGCCGGCGAGATGATCGAGCTGACCGGGCGCCACCTGCACGCCCAGGGCCTCAGGCGGATGATCATCGCCAATCGCAGCATCAACCGCGCCCAGGACCTGGCGCTCGAGTTCAAGGCCTCAGCAATCACCCTGGACGCGCTGGACGAACACTTGCAGGCTGCCGACATCGTCATCAGCTCGACCGCAAGTCCCACGCCTATCGTGACGCTGGCGGCGACCCGCGCCGCCATCACCGCGCGCCGCCGCAAGCCGATCTTCATGCTCGACATCGCGGTTCCCCGGGACATCGAACCCGCCGTGGGGGAGCTCGAGGACGTTTACCTGTACACGATTGACGACCTGCGACAAGTGGTCGACGACAACCTCAAGGCCCGTCAGGACGAAGCCCAGGAGGCCCACCAGCTGATCGAGGGCGAGGTCGGGCGTTTCATGTCGGCGCTGCGGACGCTGGACGCGGCGCCGATCATCCGCGACCTGCGCGCCCGTGCCGACCAGACCAAGGCCCAGACCCTCGAGCAGGCGCGGCGCATGATCGCCGCCGGCAAACATGACGAGGCACTCGAATTCCTCGCGAATACGCTGACCAACCGCCTCCTGCACGCCCCGTCACGCGCGCTTCGGCTCGCAGCCGAGCAGGGCGACGCCGAGTTGATCGACGCGGCGCACAAGCTATACGGACTCGATGACACGGAACACTAGGATCGGCCGGACCCTGCCCCGGAGGGGACAGTCCCCTTCTGGGACAGTCCCCGCGAGTGGGTCTTGCTTCCCTTCTGCCACATGAAAGATTCCATCCGACTCAAGCTCGAACGCCTGGCCGACCGCTGCGATGAGGTCAGCCGCCTCCTCGCCGACCCGGAGGTACATGACAAGGCTGACCGTTTCCGCGAACTGTCGGTCGAATACGCGCGCTTGCAGCCTGTGGTGACCTCGTTCCGCGCCTGGGCGGATCTCGAGCACCAGCTTGACGTCGCCCGCGACATGGCAAGGGACCCGGATCCGGAAGTGCGCGGGATGGCCGCGCAAGAGGTTCACGATCTCGGGCAGCGGCTTGCGGCCGGCGAAGCCGAGTTGCAGCTCGCGCTGGTGCCGCCAGATCCGCACGATGAGGCCAACGTGTTCCTGGAAGTTCGCGCCGCGGCGGGCGGCGACGAAGCGGCCATCTTCGCCGGCGACCTGTTTCGCATGTACTCCCGCTATGCAGAAACCCAGGGCTGGCAGGTCGAAGTGCTTTCTGAAAGCCGCGGTGAGCACGGCGGCTACCGAGAGATCATCTGCCGCGTCGTCGGCCGCGGAGCCTACTCGCGCCTCAAGTTCGAGTCCGGCACGCACCGGGTACAGCGGGTACCGGCCACGGAGGCCCAGGGCCGCATCCATACGTCCACCTGCACGGTGGCCATACTGCCGGAAGTTGAAGCAGTCGAAAGCGTTGACGTGAACCCGGCCGACCTGCGCATCGACACCTACCGCGCCTCAGGCGCAGGGGGACAGCACGTCAACAAGACCGACTCGGCCGTGCGCATCACCCATCTGCCGACGGGCATCGTGGTCGAGTGTCAGGACGAGCGCTCGCAACACAAGAACCGCTCCCGGGCGATGTCGCTGCTGCGGGCCAGGCTGCTAGGCGCGGAGCAGGAGCGCCAGCAACGGGCCAAGGCGGCGACCCGCAAGCTCCAGGTGGGCACCGGAGACAGGTCCGAGCGAATCCGCACCTACAACTTCCCGCAGGGCCGCATGACCGACCACCGCATCGAGCTGACGCTGTACAAGCTCGAGGACATCGTCGGCGGCGACCTCGATGCGGTCATCGACCCGCTGGCCCGTGAATTCAGGGCCGAGCAGTTGGCCGAGATCGCCTGAGCCCGATGCTTCCCTCGCGGTTGTCCCTGGACAGGACCCCTTGACGCGCATCGCCGAGCTGCTCGCCGACGCTCCAGACCGTCTCGCCGGCGCCTCCGACAGCCCATCCCTCGACGCGGAAATATTGCTTGCCCAGGTACTCGGCCTGTCGCGTGCGGCACTGCGCGCACGTGGTGACGAAACCGTCGACGACAATGCCTTGCGGCGATTTCGATCGATGCTGGACCGCCGTGCTGCCGGGGAGCCTGTCGCCTACCTGATTGGCAGGCGCGGCTTCTGGTCGCTCGACCTGGAGGTCGGTCCGGCCGTGCTGGTGCCCCGGCCCGAGACCGAGCTGCTGGTTGAGGTCGCCCTGGAGTTGCTTAGCGGCATCGTTGCCCCCTGCATACTCGACCTCGGTACCGGCAGCGGCGCCATCGCGATCGCGCTTGGAGTAGAGCTGCCCAGCGCCAGCATCCTGGCGGTCGACGCGAGCGGTCCTGCGCTCGAGGTCGCCCGCCGCAATGCCGCCGCAGCCGGCGCAGCGAACGTCGAGTTCCGGCATGGCAACTGGTATGAGCCAGCCGGAAATCAGTGCTTCGACGCCGTCGTTGCCAACCCGCCCTACCTGGCGGACTCCGACCCTCACCTGCCAGTGCTGGCGCGTGAACCAGCCGCCGCGCTGGTCGCGGGTCCGACGGGCCTCGAGGCGCTGGCCGAGATCATTACGCTGGCCCCACGCTACCTGCATCCAGGCGGGTTGCTCATGGTCGAGCACGGCTGCGAGCAGGGCGCGGCAGTGCGGGGTCTGTGCGCCCAGGCGAGACTGGTTGGAGTGGCGACCCGGACCGACCTGGCCGGACTCGAGCGGGCCACGCTGGCGCGACGCCCGGCGAAGACTGGCGTGTCCGGGTAGAATGCGGGCCTTCCTTTTTCAGCCGCATCGGGTCCAACCATGATCAAGTTTGAAACCTCTCTCGGCGATTTCGTCATCGAACTCTTCGCCGACAAGGCGCCAGTCAGCGCCGCGAATTTCCTCCAGTACGCAGAGGATGGTCATTTCGACGGCACGGTATTCCACCGTGTCATCCCGGGCTTCGTAATCCAGGGCGGAGGCATGGATGCCGACATGAACCAGAAGCCGACCCGCAAGCCGATCGAGAACGAGGCTACCAACGGCCTGAAGAACCTGCGCGGCAGCTTGTCGATGGCGCGGACCAACGACGTCAATAGCGCCACGTCCCAGTTCTTCGTGAACCTCGTGGACAACGCCTTCCTCGACCACCAGGGCCCGCGCAACTACGGCTACGCCGTGTTCGGCAAGGTCGTCGAGGGCATGGACGTGATCGACGCCATCGCCGCCGTCAAGACGGGGCGCAAGCACGGCCACGACGACGTCCCGGTCGAGCCGGTCTTGGTCAACGCCGCCCGCCCGGTCGAGGCCGGCTGAGCGCACCACTACGCGTCGCCATGGCGCGCCGTCGCTCGCTGCTGGCCCGATCCCTGCGACTATCGGGTCTCGTGGCGCTGGGCTTCGTCGCTGCCTGCAGCCTGGTCGTGCTGCTGTTTCGCTGGGCGCCGGTACCGTTCACCGCGTTCATGCTGCAGGACCGGATCGCCGCGCTGCATTCGGACCAGAAGGGCTACCGTTACACCCATGACTGGGTCGCCTGGGACGAGATCTCGCCGAATGCCGCGGTAGCCGTGGTGGCAGCGGAGGACCAGAAGTTCGCCAGTCACCTCGGCTTCGACCTCGAGTCCATCGACAAGGCACTGAAGGACGCCCAGCGTGGCCGCCGGCTGCGCGGCGCCAGCACGATTTCCCAGCAGGTCGCGAAGAACCTGTTCCTGTGGTCCGGTCAGAGTTGGGTCCGCAAAGGCTTCGAGGCGTGGTTCACACTGCTGATCGAGGTGCTGTGGCCCAAGCAGCGGATCCTCGAGGTCTACCTGAACAGCGCCGAGTTCGGGCGTGGGGTATGGGGCGTCGAGGCCGCCAGCCAGCGATTTTTCAAGAAACCCGCGAAACGGCTCAACCGCCAGGAAGCGGCACTGCTCGCGGCAGTGTTGCCGAACCCCAAGCGCTTCCGCGTCGATGCGCCGTCGGGCTACGTGCGCCAGCGCCAGGCATGGATCCTCAGGCAAATGGCGGCGCTCGGCGGATCGGGTTACCTGGATACGCTCGAAGCCCCGGACGCACGGGCGCACAAGTAACGACCCAGGACCGTTTTGCTGGTGGAAATGGAACGGCCCCGGCGCGTGCGCGCCGGGGCCGTTCCGGTCAGTACCGCCCGGAGGTCAGAAGTTGACCGACAGACGTCCGTAGATGAAGCGCCCCGAACGCCCAAACGGCGAGTAATTAGAGAACGGCGTGTTGCCGGTGCCGTTGCGGTTCACGGTGAACGCATCGGGGTACTCGTCGAACAGGTTCTCCGCGCCAATCGCCAGCCGGATGCTCTTGGTGACGTCAAAGCGGGCTTCGAGGTCAACCAGGGTCTTCGAGGCAAGATTGAAGTCCAGCACTTCCGTTGTGCCTGGATCCAGAGCCTCGCCATAGCGCGTGGCACGCAGCGTGGCGCCGAAGCGGTCCATCGTCCAGTTCAGGCTCGCCGCGAACTTGTCGCTGGGGTTACCTTCCTCAAAGGTCAGCACATTGACCCGGCCGAAGAGCGGCGGTGGCGAGTCGGGTGCATAGATCTGGCCCAGCGCCTCCGAAGGCGGCGGCACCCTGGTCACCTTGGTGTCGTTGAAGCTGGCCGCCAGTGTCAGGTCGAAGCGTCCCGCACCGCTGGTTTCCCAGGGCCAGTTGGCGACAATATCGACGCCCTTGGTCTCGGTATTGACGCCGTTGAGGAAGAAGCGACCACCACCGATGGCCACGAAGCCCTGGTCAGCGAGGAAATCGCGAACCTGCTGGTCGGTGAGGTTCTCGGACAGGACGATGCGGTCGTCGATGTCTATGCGGTAGGCGTCGATCGTCAAACTCACCGGGCCAAGCTGCATCACCGCACCGAGCGAGAAGTTGACGGATGTCTCGGCGTCAAGCGGCTTTGAACCCAGCGACTCGGCGACCGGGTCGGTGGCCGGGAAGGTAGTGATGTCGAAGGGCACGCCATTGATGAAGTTGGTCGACGTCGTCGCGAAGTACTGTTGCTGCAATGACGGTGCCCTGAAGCCATTCTGCACCGAACCGCGCAGCGCGAAGTTGTCGGTGAAGTCGTAGCGCAGCGCCAGCTTGCCCGACAGGTTGCTGCCGAAGTCCGAGTAGTCCTCGGCCCGCACCGCAATGGAGCCCAGCAGCTTGTCGGTAAGGTTGGCTTCCAGGTCCACGTATCCACCGATGGCCGTGCGGTCCTCGTCTACCTCGTTCGCGGGCCTGAAACCAGGGAAAACCTGCGCGCCGGAAGCAGTTGGCGAACCGTCCAGCAGCACACCACCATTGCGATAGGAATCGGGCTCACCGGCAAAGATCGAGTAGCTTTCGATCCGTGCCTCAATGCCGGCCGCGACGTTGACCGGCGAGGCCAAACCGCCGACGTCCAACTGGCGCACGCCCGAGAAGTTGAACACCAGCTGATCGTAGTCGAAGCCGCCGGCATCAAACCTGGTTCCGCTGGCAGTGCCAAGGGAACGGTTCAGCGTGTTCTCGATCGTGAACTTCATCTTGTTGAAGCCGTACACGACGGAGGTATCCATGGCCCAGTTGCCCCAGTCCCACTCGACCCCGAGCGCCGCGCTGTAGTCGGTAACCGTGGGCGAAATGATTGGCAGGAAACCGTCGGGATAGATCTCGATGACGTTGCGGCCGTCGAGCGCGCGGCGATAGAAGCCAGCCGAGCTCGCGTCACGGTCCTGGTAACTGGCCCAGCCATAGAGGGTTGCCCCGTTCGACAGCTCGCTGCCAAAGTTCGCGAACAGCGTCAGCTGTGTCATGTCCGGCTCGCCATACCATGCATTGAATCGGTCGAACGAAATTTCGCGCGAATCGAAGGCGCCGTTGTCAAGCGGGTACTGCTGGCGTACGTCGTAGCCGGTGCGCTCCGTGCGACTCTGGTCCTTGTATTCGGCGGCCAGCGTGAAGAATCCAGCCTCGCCGATCGAGAAGCCCTTCCAGCCCGAAACCGTAAATGTTTCGCCGTCCGACACGTTCCGGCTCACCTTGTCACCGGGCGACCAGGTCGCTCCGGCCGGTGGCGAACCGACGGGCACAGAGTAGTTCGAATCGCGCACACCGTAGCTCATGGTCACGTCGCCGCCATCGCTCTTGTCCTTCAGGCGGATGTTGATCACGCCGGCGATGGCATCGGAGCCGTACTGCGCCGAGGCGCCGTCACGCAGTACCTCGATCGACTGGACGGCGGCTGTCGGGATCGTGTTCAGGTCTACGGCAGCGGAACCGCGACCGATAGTGCCGTTTACGTTGACAAGCGACGAGGAGTGACGCCGCTTGGAGTTCAGCAGCACCAGGGTCTGGTCGGGCGCCAGGCCGCGGAGCGTCGCCGGGCGTATCGTATCGGTTCCATCGGCAAGTCCCGGCCGCGGGAAGTTGTACGACGGCAGCGCCGTGGACAGTGCCTGGTTGAGTTCAGTGACGCCGACGTTGGTCAGTGCCTCGGCGGTAACGACGTCCACGGGTACGGCTGTATCAGTCGCCGAACGGTCTGCGACGCGCGTGCCGGTGACGATGATCTGCTCGAGCTGTGTGCTAGTTTCCTGCGCCAGGGCTGCAGGCCCGGCGAGCAACGCGAACACACCGGATCCCAGGGCCAGGCGAACGCCATAACGGAGTCTATTCATGGATCAACATCCCCCTCGATGCGCCCACACCTCGTGGGCACGTATGCGGCTATTACGCAACGGGGACAATGCTTACGTCAAGGTAATCTTTGTATTTTGTTGCTTCTTACCAACAAATCAAAGCGATCATGTGGCACTGGCGGCCGGGTCGTAGCCCAGATTCGGTCCCAGCCAGCGCTCGGCCTCCGCGACTGCGATCCCCTTGCGTGCCGCGTAGGCGCGAACCTGGTCCGCTCCGACCTGGCCGACCGCGAAATAGCGCGCCGCAGGGTGGGCGAAGTACCAGCCGCTGACCGCGGCAGTGGGATACATGGCGAAGGACTCCGTCAGCCGGATGCCGGTATTGCGCTCGGCATCGATCAACTCCCATAACGTCGCCTTCTCGCTGTGGTCCGGGCAGGCCGGGTAGCCCGGGGCCGGGCGGATGCCACGGTACTCCTCGCGGACCAGTTGCTCGTTGGTCAGTCGCTCGTCGGGCGCGTAACCCCAGTATTCTCGCCTTACTCGCTGGTGGAGGGCCTCCGCACCGGCCTCGGCCAGGCGATCGGCCAGGGCCTTGAGCAGGATGGCTGAATAATCGTCGTGCTCAGCCTCGAAGCGCGCCACGTGCTCCTCGATGCCGACGCCGGCGGTCACCGCAAAGGCGCCGATGTAGTCGTCGATCCCGCTCGCCTTCGGTGCCACGAAGTCGGCCAGGCACAGCTGCGGCTGGCCCGGCGCCTTCGCTTTCTGTTGGCGCAGGTGGTGCAGGCGCTGCAGAACCTCGCTGTGCGAGGCGTCGGTGTAGACCTCGATGTCCTCGTCGACCGAACACGCCGCGAAGAACCCGACCGCGGCCCGCGCCCGCAGCCAGCGCTCGCGCAGCACCCGGTCGAGCATCTTCTGGGCGTCGTCCCACAGCTGCCGCGCCGCCGCGCCCTTCTGCGGATCGTCGAGGATCGCGGGAAACGTGCCGGAAAACTCCCAGGCATTGAAGAACGGCATCCAGTCGATGTGGCCAAGGAGGTCGCGGAGCGGTATGTCCTCGATTACCTTGACACCGAGGAAGCGCGGCACGGGTGGCTCGTAAGCCGGCCAGTCGATCGGCGGACGTTTCGCCCGGGCCTCCGTGAGCGACAGGCTCGGGGCCTTGAGCCGCTTGCCGGCATGCTGCTCGCGCCGGGTAGCGTGATCCACCTTGATCTTGCGCACATACTCCGCCCGGGTGTCGGGCGAGACCAACGACTGGCAGACACCGACCGCGCGTGAGGCGTCCTTCACGTAGATGACCGGCTGCTCGTACTGCGGCTCGATCTTCACCGAGGTGTGTGCTGGCGAGGTGGTCGCGCCGCCGATCAGCAAGGGCACCTCGAAACCCTGGCGCTGCATCTCGCGCGCCACGTGCACCATCTCGTCGAGCGAGGGCGTAATCAGTCCCGACAACCCGATCATGTCGGCGTTCTCGCGCCTCGCCGCCTCGAGGATCTTCTGGGCCGGGACCATGACGCCAAGGTCCACCACCTCGAAGTTGTTGCACTGGAGCACGACGCCCACGATGTTCTTGCCGATGTCGTGCACGTCCCCCTTGACGGTGGCGAGCACGATGCGGCCGTTGGACTGCCTGGCGCCGCCTTTTTCCTGCTCGATGAAGGGGATCAGGTAGGCCACTGCCTTCTTCATCACCCGCGCCGACTTGACCACCTGCGGCAGGAACATCTTGCCCTCGCCGAACAGGTCGCCGACGACGTTCATCCCGTCCATCAGCGGGCCCTCGATTACAGACAGAGGACGGTCCGCACGCTGACGCGCCTCCTCGACGTCAGTATCGATGAACTCGTCGAGACCCTTGATCAGCGCGTGCTCGAGCCGCTTCTCCACCGGCAGCTCACGCCAAGCCAGGTCCTCTACCCGGCGCGCGCCAGCCTCACCCCTGAAGCGGCTGGCAATCTCCACCAGTCGTTCGGTCGCATCCTCCCGGCGATTCAGGATCACGTCCTCGACCCGCTCCCTGAGCTCGGGATCGATCTCCTCGTAGATCGCCAGCTGCCCAGCATTGACGATCGCCATATCGAGACCGGCGCGTATGGCGTGGTACAGAAACACCGCATGCATCGCCTCGCGTACCGGGTCGTTGCCGCGGAACGAGAAGGACACGTTGCTGAGCCCGCCGCTGGTCAGCGCGCCGGGGCAACGCTGCTTGATCTGGCGCACCGCCTCGATGAAGGCGACGCCGTAGCCGTTGTGTTCCTCGATACCGGTAGCCACGGCAAAAATATTGGCATCGAAGATGATGTCCTCGGCGGGCATCCCGACCCTTGCGGTGAGGAGCCGGTAGGCGCGCTCGCAGATCGCCACCTTCCGCTCCACCGTATCCGCCTGGCCCTGCTCGTCAAAGGCCATGACCACGACTGCAGCGCCGTACAACCTGACCCTGCGGGCCTGCTCGAGGAACGGTCCCTCGCCCTCCTTGAGCGAGATCGAATTGACCACCCCCTTGCCCTGCACGCACTTCAGCCCGGCCTCGATCACCGACCACTTCGAGGAGTCGAGCATGACCGGCACGCGCGTGATGTCCGGCTCGGCCGCGACGAGGTTCTGGAAGCGGACCATGGCCGCCTGCGAATCGAGCATGCCCTCGTCCATGTTGACGTCGATCAACTGGGCGCCGCTGGCCACCTGCTGTCGCGCCACATCGAGCGCAGACGTGTAATCGCCAGCCTCGATCAGCTTGCGGAAGCGCGCCGAGCCGGTGACGTTGGTGCGTTCGCCGACATTGACGAACAGCGTTTCCGGGCCGATGTTCAGCGGCTCCAGGCCGGCAAGACGGCAGCGCACCGGCACGACCGGCGGGATGCGCGGCGGCAACCCTGCCACGGCATGCGCCATCGCGGCGATGTGCCCGGGCGTGGTGCCGCAGCAACCGCCCACCACGTTGACGAACCCGTTCTCGGCCCAGTCGCGAATGAATGCCGCCGTGTCCCCGGCCTGTTCGTCGTATTCGCCAAAGGCGTTGGGCAGGCCTGCATTGGGATAGGCGCAGATATAAGTGTCTGCGATCCCCGACATCTCCTCGATGTAGGGCCGCAGCTGCTTCGCGCCGAGCGCGCAGTTGAGGCCGACCGTCGTCGGTCGGGCGTGTCGTACTGAATTCCAGAATGCCTCGGCGGTCTGGCCCGAGAGCGTCCTGCCGGACGCGTCAGTGATGGTGCCTGAGACCATGATCGGCAGGTCGAGCCCCAGATCGTCGAGCACCTCGCGCACCGCGAACAGGGCGGCCTTGGCGTTCAGGGTGTCGAAGATGGTCTCGACCATCAGCAGGTCGGCCCCACCCTCGATGAGCGCCCGCGTCGCCACGGCGTAGGTGTCCCGCAGCCGGTCGAAGTCGATGTTGCGATAGCCGGGATCGTTGACATCAGGCGACAGCGAGGCGGTCCGGTTGGTTGGTCCCAGCGCGCCGGCGACAAAGCGCGGCCGGCCCGTTTCGGCCGCGACCGCGTCCGCGGTCTCGCGCGCGAGCTGCGCCGCCGCCCGGTTGATCTCCGCAACAAGGTCCTCGAGGCCATAGTCCGCCAGCGACGGCGCATTGGCGTTGAAGGTATTGGTCTCGATGATGTCGGCGCCGGCTTCCAGGTACTCACGGTGGATCGCTGCGATGACGTCAGGGCGGGTCAGCGTCAGCAGGTCGTTGGCGCCCTTCAGGTCCTGGGTCCAGCCGGCGAACCGCTCACCGCGATAGTCAGCCTCCGCGAGGCCGCGGCGCTGGATCATCGTGCCCATCGCGCCGTCGAGCAGCAGGATGCGCTCGTCCAGAAGGCGGCGGAACTCATCCACGCGTACGCGCCGTACGTCCATCAGGCCAGCTCGGCCGCTGCCCTGGGGCGGAGCCCGAGCGCATGGCAGATTGCGTAGGTGAGTTCGGCCCGGTTGAGGGTGTAGAAGTGAAATTCACCGACCCCTTCGTGCCGCAGGCGCGCAACCTGCTCGATCGCTACCGCCGCGGCGATCAGCTTGCGCGTTTCGGCATCGTCGTCCAGGCCCTCGAAGCGCTCCTCCAGCCAGGCAGGAACCGTCGCCCCACAGCGGGCCGCGAAGCGCGTCAACTGCGGGAAGCGTGTGATTGGCAGGATCCCGGGCACGATCGCCATCGTGACTCCGGCTCCGGCGCAGGCGTCGCGAAATCGGAGATAGACCGCCGCGTCAAAGAAGAACTGGGTAATGGCCCGGGTTGCGCCGGCATCCTGCTTGCGCTTCAGCACCTCGATGTCGAATGCGGCGTCGCGGGCTTCCGGATGGACCTCGGGGTAGGCGGCGACCGAAATGTCGAAGCCGCCTATGCTCTTCAGGCCGGTCACCAGGTCGGACGCGTGGGCGAAGCCTTCGGGATGCGGCCGGTAGACTGCGGTCCCGGCCGGCGGGTCGCCTCGCAGGGCCACGATGTGACGGACGCCCTGATCCCAGTAGCGCCGCGCGATGTCGAGCACCTCGCCCCGGCTGGCACCAATGCAGGTCAGGTGCGGCGCGGCGGTAAGGGAAGTCTCGCGCTGGATCCGCGTGACGATCTTGTGGGTGCGCTCGCGGGTCGACCCGTCGGCGCCGTAGGTGACCGACACGAAGCGTGGCTCGAGCGGTGCGAGGCGCTGCAACGACGCCCACAAGGTGCGCTCCATGGGCTCGTCGTTCGGCGGGAAGAACTCGAACGAAACCTGCACCGGAGCCAGCGAAACCCGGCCATGCGGGGCGGAAACTTCCTTGTCTGACTGGGCGGACATCGTTTCAGTCTAAAGGAGCCTTGTTGCGGTGCAAACGGAAACGTCGCCGCACCAGCCTCAATGCACGCCAGGCGGCGCGCCCGGCTGGTTGCCGGCCGCAAACAGGCGCAGGGCATCGACCGCGTCGAAAGCATAGGCGCGGCCGCAGAACTCGCAGTTCACCTCGACACCGCCTCGCTCCTGCAGGATGTCGCGGATCTCCTCTTCGCCCAGCGAGCGCAGGATGCCGGAGACCCGCTCGCGGGAGCATGTGCACCGGAAGAATACCGGCGCTCCCTCGAACAGGCGGACGTCGTCCTCGTTGAACAGCCGATGTAACAGGGTCTCGCAAGGCAGGCGCAAGAGTTCCTCGGGCCTCAGGGTCGCGGCCAGCAGGCCGATCCGCGTCCAGGCGTCTTCGGCGGCGGCAATCGCGCGCGGGTCGTCCTCGATCGACGCGCCGGCGCCAGCCGCGACCCGCTGCAGCAGCAGCCCTGCCGCTTGCTCGCCCGTTGCGGCCAGGATGAGGCGCGTCGGCAGCTGCTCCGAGCGCGCGAAGTACTCCTCGAGGCAAGCCGCAAGTTCCGGGCGGTCGAGCGGCACCACGCCCTGGTAACGATTGTTGCGTTGTTCTTCGTCGATCGTCACGGCCAGCTGACCTCCGCCGGTCAGTTCCCCGAGGGTCGCCGCCGCAGGTAGCTCGCCGTCGAAACGGGCCACGGCACGAATGGCGTGCCCGTGCGTGCACTGCGCCAGGATCAGGCGAACAGGTCCCGGCCCCTGGAACTGCAGGGAAAGCTGTCCGTTGAACTTGATCGTGCCGGCAGCGAGCACCGTAGCCGCCAGCGCCTCGCCGAGTACGCCGGTCAGGGCCGGCGGATAGTCATGATGCTCGATGACCGCGCGCCAACTTGCATCCAGGCGGACAAAGTGGCCACGAACGGGCCACCGCTCGAACAGGAAGCGGCGGAGCAGGTCACCGTCCACCAATTTCAGCCCCCCGGCAACAGCCTCTTGAGCAGCTCGTTCACCTGCGCCGGGTTTGCCTTGCCGCCGGTAGCCTTCATCACCTGGCCGACAAAGAACCCGAACAGCTTGTCCTTGCCGGAGCGGAAGTCCGCCAGCTGCCTGGGATTGGACTCCATCACCTCGGCAACCACCCGTTCGATCGCGCCGCTGTCGGTGATCTGCCTGAGGCCCTTCGCGTCGATGATCTCGTCGGCGCCAAGGCCCGATTCCCACATTGCCTCGAGCACTTCCTTGGCTATCTTGCCGGAGATCGTGTCGTCGACGATACGCCTTAGCAGCCCCGACAGCCTCTCCGCATCGATCCGCGACTGGCCGATCTCGAGACCGTCGCGATTCAGGAAGCCGGACAAGTCACCCATGATCCAGTTCGCTACCAGCTTGTGCTCGCCGCCGAGCGCGCCGACCACGCCCTCGTAGTAGGCCGCTGTCTCCCGGCTCGCCGTCAGCACGCCGGCGTCGTACTCCGACAGCCCGAACTCGCCCACGAACCTGCCGGCCTTCTCGTCCGGCAACTCGGGCAGGCTGGCACGGACCCGCTCGATCCAGCCATCCTCCAGCACCAGCGGCAGCAGGTCGGGATCCGGGAAGTAGCGGTAATCGTTCGCCTCTTCCTTGGAGCGCATGGAGCGGGTTTCATTGCGGTCAGGGTCGAACAGCCGCGTTTCCTGCACGATTGAGCCGCCGCCCTCGAGGATGTCGACCTGGCGGGTCACCTCGTAGTTGATCGCCTTCTCTACGTAGCGGAACGAGTTGAGGTTCTTTATCTCGCAGCGCGTACCGTACTCGTGCTTCCCCTTGTGCCGCACGGAGACGTTTGCGTCGCAGCGAAAGGATCCCTCCTGCATGTTGCCGTCGCAGATCTCCAGGTAGCGGACCAGGGTGTGGATCTTCTTCATGTAGGCGATGGCTTCACGCGCGGACCTCATGTCCGGCTCGGATACGATCTCCAGCAGCGGTGTCCCGGCACGGTTGAGGTCGATGCCCGTGTGCGCACCGAGGCCTTCGTGCAGCGACTTCCCGGCGTCTTCCTCAAGGTGCGCCCGCGTAATGCCGATGGTCTTGCGCAGCCCATCGTCGAGCACGATGTCGACGGTCCCGTCCTCCACCACGGGCAGCTCGTACTGGCTGATCTGGTAGCCCTTGGGCAGGTCCGGGTAGAAGTAATTCTTGCGCGCGAACACCGAGCGCCGCGCGACCTTGCCGCCGACTGCCAGCCCGAACCTGGCGGCCATTCGCACCGCCTCGCCATTGAGCACGGGCAGGACGCCCGGGTAGCCCAGGTCGACCAGGTTGGCCTGCACGTTGGGCGCCGCGCCGAAGGCCGTCGGAGATGCCGAGAAAATCTTGCTGCGCGTCGCCAGCTGCGCGTGGATTTCGAGACCGATGACGACTTCCCATTCGATAGTCATTGGCTCGCTCCTCACGCCCAGGCCGGCGGAATGCGCCGGTGCCAGTCCGTTTCGCGCTGGTAGGCATGGGCCACCGCCAGTACGCGGGATTCCGCAAAGTGCGGCCCGATGACCTGCAGACCGACGGGCAGCCCGTCTACCAGCCCGCAGGGTGCGGATAGCGCCGGCAGGCCGGCCAGATTGGCGCCGATCGTATAGATGTCATTGAGGTACATGGTGATCGGGTCGTCGACCTTGGCGCCTATGCCGAATGCTGGCGTGGGGCAAGTCGGGCCCAGGAGCACGTCGACCTCCGTGAAGGCGCGCTTGAAGTCGGCATTGATGAGGTTCCGGACCTTCTGCGCCTTGAGGTAATACGCGTCGTAATACCCGGCCGAGAGCACGTAGGTCCCGGTCATGATCCGACGCTTGACCTCGGCCCCGAACCCCTCGCCTCTTGACCTGGTGTACAGGTCGAGCAGGTCCTTCGGGTCCTCGCAGCGATAGCCGAAGCGCACGCCGTCGAATCGCGACAGGTTCGATGAGCACTCGGCCGGGGCCACGACGTAGTAGGTCGGCACCGACAGTGGCAACGCCGGCAGGCTCAGCTCCACCAGCTCGGCGCCCAGAGAGCGATACACCTCCAGCGCTGCCTGAACGGCATCACCGGTTGCCGGGTCCAGCCCCTCACCGAAGAACTCGCGGATGATCCCGACCTTCAGGCCCTTCACCGGCCGGTCGAGCTGGGTTGCGTAGGCCGGCACCGGCGCGTCTACGCTGGTCGAATCCCGCGGGTCGAATCCGGCAATGGCCTCGAGCAACAGGGCCGCGTCCTCTGCCGACTGCGCCAGCACCCCGCCCTGGTCCAGGCTCGAGGCGAAGGCAATCATGCCGTAGCGGGAGACCCGTCCGTAGGTGGGCTTGACGCCCGTCAGTCCCGTGAGCGCAGCTGGCTGGCGGATCGACCCGCCCGTATCCGTACCGGTCGCCACGGGTGCGAGGCGAGCCGCAACTGCGGCTGCCGAGCCGCCGGATGACCCTCCCGGCACCCGGTTCTCGTCCCAGGGGTTGCGGACCGGACCGTAGAAGCTGGTTTCATTGGACGAACCCATCGCGAACTCGTCCATGTTGGTCTTACCGAGCAGGACCGTGCCGGCCGCGGCCAGGCGCTCGACCACGGTGGCATCATAGGGCGAGACAAAGTTCGACAGCATCTTCGACCCGCAGGTGGTAAGGATCTTGCTGGTGCAGAAAATGTCCTTGTGTGCCAGGGGAACGCCAGTGAGCGCGCCCCCCTCGCCAGCCTTGATCGCAGCATCGGCCCGCCGCGCGTCCTCGAGCGCACGTTCGGCGGTCACGGTGACGAAGGCGTTCAACCGGTCGTTACCCTGGTCGATGCGATCCAGGAAATGACGTGCGACCTCCTCGCTGGAGTACTCTCCGGCGCGGATGCCACGGCCCAGCTCGGCCGCCGACTTGAGATGCAGGCTCACTCGATCACCTTCGGCACGATGTAGAGGCCCGCCTCCACCGCGGGCGCGTTCCGCTGGTAGAGCTCGCGGTGGTCGGTTTCGGTTGGCTCGTCCGGCCGCAGGCGCTGCACCTGGTCCTCGAGCGGATGCGCCATCGGCTCGACCTCGCCGGTCTCGGCCGAGCTGAGTTGTTCGACGAATTCGAGGATGCGCGACAGGCTGCCGACATAGCCCGGCAACTCCTCGTCGGTGATCCGGAGCCGCGCAAGAAGCGCGATGTTCTCGACGTCGCGGCGGGTAAGCGTCACGGTAACTCCAAAGGGCAAGGATTCGGGCGAAAAAACCCTGCGTAATCATACACGTCTGCTTGTGGAAAGTCCTCACGACGGATACACTGCCCGGTCTTTCTGTCTACCCTCTTCTTGCCGTCAGAGCACCATGTTCAAAAGCCTCCGGGGTTACTTCTCCAGCGACGTTTCGATAGACCTTGGCACCGCCAATACGCTGATCTACGTCAGCGGACGCGGCATCGTCCTGAACGAGCCCTCCGTGGTAGCGGTCCAGGACGAGGTCGGCCGGGGCGGCAAGACCATCGTGGCGGTAGGAGCCGAGGCCAAGAACATGCTCGGAAGGACGCCGGGGCACATCACCGCCGTCCGGCCGATGAAGGATGGCGTGATCGCCGACTTCACCTACACCGAGAAGATGCTTCAGTACTTCATCGGCAAGGTTCACGGCGACCGCTGGTTGCGGCCGAGTCCGCGGGTCCTCATCTGCGTACCTTTCGGCTCGACCCAGGTCGAGCGCCGGGCCATCCAGGAATCCGCTGAGGGCGCCGGTGCGCGCCGCGTGGACGTGATCCCCGAGCCGATGGCTGCGGCCGTGGGCGCGGGACTGCCGGTCAACGAGGCCCGCGGCTCCATGGTGCTGGACATCGGCGGCGGCACCTCGGAAGTAGCCGTCATCTCCCTGAACGGCATCGTCTACGCCGAGTCGGTCCGCATTGGTGGCGATCGCTTTGACGAGGCCATCATCCAGTACGTGCGTCGCAACTACGGCATCCTGATCGGCGAGGCCACGGCCGAGCGAATCAAGATCGAGATCGGCTCGGCCTACCCGGGGCAGCAGGTGACCGAGATGTCGGTCAAGGGCAGGAACCTGTCGGAAGGTGTGCCGCGCAGCTTCACCCTCAATTCCAACGAAATCCTCGAGGCGCTCCAGGAACCGCTGCAGGGCATCGTCCAGGCGGTGAAGAAGGCACTCGAGCAGACCCCGCCCGAACTTGGAGCGGACGTAGCAGATCTTGGTATCGTGCTGACCGGCGGTGGCGCGTTGCTCAAGGACATCGACAAGCTGCTCATGGAAGAGACCGGCCTGCCGGTACTGGTTGCGGAAGACCCGCTGACCTGCGTCGCCCGAGGCGGCGGCCGGATCCTCGAACTTACGGAAGAGCACCCGGGTCTGTTTGGCCTGGGCTGATCGCGTACCGCGCGACCTGGCCAGACCGGCGCCGCCCGCATGCACCGCGGGTCGTGTACATTTGAACCCCGAATCTCCGGCCCGTCGATTCCGCCGCGGAGCGCTCGTTGTCGCCGATACAGGACCAGGACCACCGTCCGCTACTGCTCGAAGGCCCATCGCTGGGTCTGCGCTTGGCCATCCTCGCGGCAGCCGCCGTGGCACTGATGGTGGCCGATCACCAGCAGCAGTACATCGGGGTCGTGCGCGGCTGGCTTTCGGCGGCTGTCTATCCCGTTCACTGGATCGTGGACGCTCCCGGCTCCGCGTGGCGCGCCGCATCCGAAACGCTGACTACCCGCCGCGGCCTGACCGAGGAGAATGACCGGCTGAAGGCGGAGAATCGCGAAATCCGGCTGCGCTTGCTCCGCTTCGACTCGCTCGAGCAGGAGAACCAGCGGCTCCGCGAGGCGCGTGCCGGCTCCGCCCGGGTCGCGGAGCGGTCGCTGGTCGCGGAGATCCTGAGGGTCGATCTGGACCCGTACCGGCAACGTGTCCTGGTCAACAAGGGCTCCCGGGAAGATGTTTTCGTCGGTCAGGCGGCGCTCGATGCGACTGGCGTGTTCGGGCAGGTCATGAGAGTCGGTCCGGTCTCCGCCGAGATCATCATGATTTCCGACCCCGACCATGCCATCCCCGTGCAGATCAACCGTACCGGGGTGCGCACGATCGCCGTGGGACAGGGCCAGGCCGGAAACCTGATGCTGCCCTACCTGCCACGGAATGCTGACATCGTCGAGGGCGACCTCGTGGTTAGCTCGGGACTCGGCGGCGTCTTTCCGCCCGGATACCCGGTGGCCAAAGTCGGCGAGGTCCGGCGCGACCCCTCCGAGCCCCTGTTGTCGGTCAGCGCCGCCCCGCTCGCGCAGCTCGACCGCGATCCGGAGGTCCTGCTGGTATGGTTTGACAATCGCGTGATGGAGCCCGACGACGAGGCTAGCGCGGGTCAGTCGTTGCAGGTGGACCCCCATGCCGCGACTCTGGAAGGCGTACCGGTACCAGACACTGCCGCGGCCGAGCCGGCGCCGGAACTGCCGGCAGACCCGACGACCCCGGCGGCGGGGAACTGACCGTGGCGCGCCGACCCGTCAGAAACTGGCCCGTTCTTGTTCTGCTGCTGGCGGTATCGCTCGCCGCGACCGTCGTGCCCTTGCCGGACTGGCTGGAACCGTTGCGGCCCAATTTCGTTGCGCTGACCGTCCTGTGGCTGTGCTTGCTGTCCATTCGAACGACAGGATTGCTGATGGCCTGGGGTTCAGGTCTGGCGATTGACGCGCTGCACGGAATGCTGCTGGGACAGAATGCCCTGGCGCTGGTTGTGATCGCCTATATCGCACTCAAGATGCGCCTCAGGATCCGCGCCTTCCCGATCCTGCACCAGTCGGCAGTCATTTTCGGACTGCTACTGTTGAACGAATTCATCCTGTTCTGGATCGACGGTATCGCCGGCTTCCCGGTGACGACCTGGGCCCGTTGGCTGCCGGTGCTGACCGGCGCGGCTTGCTGGCCGCTCATGACCGGACTCTATTCGCGCCTGGCCATCAGGGCCTGAGCCGGCATCGATGCGACGAGTCAAGGTCAAGGACCTGTTTCGCGAGCAACGGACCTTCGAGCTGCGCGTCTTGCTGGCCGGCGGCATTGTCGCGCTCCTGCTCGCACTGGTGGCCGGTCGGCTGCTGTGGCTGCAGGTCGTTCGCTATCAGTACTATGCGGAACTGTCCCAGGGAAACCGGGTCCGGATCGAGCCACTTCCGCCCGACAGGGGCATCATTTACGACCGCAAGGGCAGGATTCTGGCCGAAAACACACCGGCCTACCAGCTGACCATTACCCGCGAGCAGGTCAACGACCTGGATGGCGTCTTGCAGCGGCTCGTGCAGCTCGAGTTGCTCGAATCGGACGACCTCGAACGGGTCAGGAAGCTGATCGCCAGCCGGCGCCTGTTCGAGGCGGTGCCGGTTCGGCTTAGGCTGACCGACGAAGAGATCAGCCGCTACGCCGTGCACCGCCACGAACTCCGTGGCGTCGACCTCGCGACTCGCATGGCGCGTCACTATCCTTACGGATCGGTCGCTGTGCATGCGCTCGGTTACGTCGGGTCGATCAGCGAGGACGACCTGAAGCGCCTTGACCCCGCACAGTATTTCGGCACCGCCGCCATCGGCAAGACCGGGCTGGAAAGTTCCTACGAAGCCGAACTGCACGGTCGGGGCGGTTTTCGTGAGGTGCTCGTCAACGCCGAGGGCCGCAGTGTCGAAACCCTTGGCGGAGCCAGGCCGGAACTGCGAATCGACCGCCCCGCTGCCGGTCTCGACCTAGAGTTGTCGCTGGACATCGAGCTGCAGCGGGTCGCTGAGCAGGCGATGGGTGACCGTCGCGGAGCGGTCGTCGCGCTCGACCCCTGGACCGGTGATGTGCTGGTGCTGGCCAGCACGCCGACCTTCGATCCGAACAAGTTTGCGCGCGGCATCTCGACGGCCGACTACCGCGACTTGACCACCAACCCCGACCAGCCGTTGTACAACAGGGTCTTGCGTGGCACCTATCCGCCGGGCTCCACGATCAAGCCACTGATGGCGCTGGCAGGACTGGAGGCCGGCGTCATCAAGCCCGAGGATACGCGCTTCTGCCGCGGCTTCTTCACGCTACCGAATTCCAGTCACCGCTACCGGGACTGGAAAAAGGAAGGTCACGGCACGGTGAACATGCGCGAGGCGGTGATGACCTCCTGTGATGTCTACTTCTACGGCCTGGCAGCAGCGCTCGGGATCGATCGCATTCACGACACCATGACCAGGCTTGGCTTCGGAAAACCAACTGGCATTGACGTGCAGGGCGAACGCGGCGGCATCATGCCGTCCACTGCTTGGAAGAAGAGCGCCTTCAAGCAGCCCGAGATGCGGGTCTGGTTCCCGGGCGAGACCGTCATAGTCGGCATCGGGCAGGGTTACTGGACCGCAACGCCGCTGCAGCTGGCCAATGCCATGGCGGTACTGGCAACTCGCGGACCTCACTTCAAGCCCCGTCTGGTCAGTTCGCTGCGCGACCCTGAGACGCGCGAGCGGACACCCCGGCCGCCCGAGCCGCTACCGACGGTTACCCTCAATGACCCCGGCAGCTGGGAGGTGATCGTCGACGCCATGGTCGCGGTAACCACCGGACCGCGCGGCACCGCCGTGCGCGCTGCTCGCGGGGCCGCCTACACGATCGCTGGCAAGACCGGCACCGCACAGGTTTATACCGTCGGTCAGCAGGAAAAATACGATGAAAAGACGGTCGCCGACCGGCTGCGCGACCACGCCCTGTTCGTGGCGTTCGCACCCGCGGAACAGCCGCGGCTTGCGGTCGCGGTGCTGGTCGAGAACGGCGGTCACGGCAGCTCGGTCGCGGCCCCGGTCGCGCGCGCGGTCTTCGATGCCTACCTGTCGGAACCGTCGCCATGATGCATCAGGGTTTCGGAGAGTCACGCTCCCGGCGAACGCTTACCCGCGGCACGCGGCTGCTCAAGGCCTTGCATCTCGATGGAGCGCTGCTGGTCGGGCTTGCCGCCGTCGCTGCGTTCGGCCTGCTGGTGCTGTATAGCGCAGCAGGTGGGAACACGGCGATGTGGACCAGGCAGGTGGTGAGGCTGGGAATCGCCGTCGTCGGCATGTTGTTTCTGGCGCAAGTACCCGCCAGGTTCCTGCGCATGGTCACGCCGCTCGCCTACGGCATCGGGGTGCTGCTGCTGATGGTCGTCGCCGGTCTCGGTGACATCGGCAAGGGCGCACAGCGCTGGCTCGACCTCGGAGTCGTGCGGTTCCAGCCGTCTGAACTCATGAAGCTGGCGGTTCCGATGATGTGCGCCTGGTACCTGCACGACCGGGCATTGCCGGCGTCGATCCGGGAGACGCTGGTGGTGCTCGTTATCGTCGCCATCCCTGCACTGCTTGTCGCCGAGCAGCCCGACCTGGGCACAGCGCTGCTGGTGGCGGCCGCCGGACTGTCGGTGCTCCTGCTCGCCGGCCTGCCGTGGCGCTTCGTCTTCGCGGGGGCCGGGCTGGCGGCGGCGGCCACCCCGCTCGCTTGGTTCCTGATGCACGACTACCAGCGAAGCCGTGTGCTGACCCTGCTCAACCCCCAGACCGACCCGCTGGGGGCCGGCTACCACATCATCCAGTCGCAGATCGCGATCGGATCGGGGGGTGTCTTCGGTAAGGGCTGGATGAACGGCAGCCAGGCCCAGCTCGAGTTCCTGCCGGAGCGCTCGACCGACTTCATCTTTGCAGTGATCGGCGAGGAACTCGGCTTGCTCGGGCAACTGTTCCTGATCGGCCTCTATCTGGTGGTCATCGGCCGCGCCTTGTACCTGGCGAACCAGTGCCGGGACACCTTCGGCCGACTGGTATCCGGCAGCATCGCGTTGACCTTTTTCGTCTACGTTCTCGTCAATACCGGCATGGTGACCGGCCTGCTACCCGTTGTCGGCGTACCGCTGCCACTGGTGAGTTATGGAGGCACTTCGATGGTGACCCTGCTGGCCGGCTTCGGTATCCTCATGAGCCTTCAGGCCCAACGTAAGCTCGTTCGCACATGAAGCCGACGGACCGACTTCACCCGCTGATCGCCGCTGCGGCAATGCTGCCGGGCGTTGTCGCGCCTGCCGACGCGCTGGACCTGGCGCGCGACGATGTCGACGCCTTCACCACCGAAATGGAGCAGAACAACGGCTTCGACCGGGGCTGGCTCGACAAGCTGCTGCTAGAGGCATCGAGCCAGCCGCGCATCATCGAACTGATGAGCCGCCCGGCCGAGCGCGTCACGCCCTGGCACGAGTATCGCGATCATTTCCTGACCGAAAGGCGGATCGAAGAGGGCGTGCGATTCTGGCAGGAGCATCGGGAGCAGCTGGCGGCGATCGAGGGCGAGACCGGGGTCCCGCAGAGTGTGATCGTCGGCATCCTCGGCGTAGAGACCTTTTACGGCAGGATCACCGGGACGTTCCGCGTCATCGACGCGCTGGCCACGCTGGCATTCGACTACCCGCCCCGGAGCAGCTATTTCAGGGCCGAGCTTGAGCAGTTCCTGTTGCTGACACGCGAGGAGGACGTGGACCCGGTCGCCGCCAAGGGCTCCTACGCAGGAGCAATGGGTTACCCGCAGTTCATGCCGCGCAGCTACCGCGCCTATGCCGTTGACGGCAACGCCGATGGTCGCCGTGACCTCTGGACGAGCATTGACGACGTCATCGCCAGCGTTGCCAACTACCTGGTACAGCACGGCTGGCGCAGCGGTGAACCCGTGGTCGCACCGGCCGAGCTTGTCTACCCGGACGCCGGCGGCCTCGTCGCGGGGAGCATTGTGGCCAACGAGACCGTAAAATCGTTGCGCGACAAGGGCCTGACCTTCGACACGACCCTCGATGGCTGCGCGCCCGCCCTTTTCATCGACGTCGCGGGTGTGGACGGTCCCGAGTTGCGGGCCGGGTTTGAGAATTTTGCGGTCATTACGACCTACAACCGCAGCGTGCTCTATGCCCTGGCGGTCAACGACCTCGGCCGGGCGATCGAGGCGCGCCTGCCACCGGCTCCGGCGAAATGAGGCGCCTTGCTCTGGCGTTGGCCTTTGGGGCCGCTCTGCTTTCAGCCTGCAGCCGCACACCGGTCCGCGAGCCGCCGTCGCGTCCCCCGGCGGATCCATCCTCGGTACCGGATGCGGTGCCGCGGCCGGAACCACGCGCATCCCGCGGTAATCCGCCCTTCTACGAGGTTTTCGGCGAGCGCTACGTGGTGATGGCCAGCGGGGACGGCTACGTCGAGCGCGGCGTGGCTTCCTGGTATGGACCAGATTTTCACGGCGGCACGACCTCGTCCGGCGAGCGCTACGACATGTATGCCATGACCGCCGCGCACAAGACCCTGCCACTACCGGCCTACGTCCGGGTGACCAACCTGCAGAACGGGCGCAGCATAGTCGTGCGGGTCAACGATCGCGGACCCTTCAGCAAGAACCGGATAATCGATCTGTCCTACGTCGCCGCAGCGAAACTGGACATGATCCGCGAGGGCACCGCGATGGTGGAGGTGCGGACGGTCGGTCCAGCCTCCACGCCGCTACCGCGGGCCGACCGGGCGGGAAGCCAGCGCTTTTACGCCCAGGCGGGTGCGTTTTCCGAAGAGGCCAACGCGAGAAGACTTGCGCAACAGCTTGCCGAGGCAGGCTTCGCCAACGTGGCGGTCGTGCCGGTTGTATCCGGTAGCAGGAACGTCCACCGCGTCAGGATCGGCCCACTCGATAGCGTGCCCGCATTTGACGCCATCGTCGAAAGGATGCGCGCGGCGGGTTTCCCGCAGGCGATCCTGGCGCTGGACTGACCAGTAACGGCTGCCGTAGAAACCATCAGATCCGCTTCCCTCGAGGCCGGGGTGGCAATGGTCGTGGCGGCAGCCGCGTCTGCGGGCTGAATTCGCCTTGCTCGCACGCCCATGACCGTCTCAGCCGGGGCGGCAGCATCAGCACGACACGCTCTCGCGTGCGGCATGCACGCCGCGGGCGGTTGCCTTAGAATTGTCGCCGCTAACGGCTGGCGTAATGGCCGTATTTCCCTCGACCCATCAACCTGGAAGCGCAATGCCTGCATACGTCCGTCATTTCACCACCCTGTTGCTATTCGTCTGGCTGAATTCTGCCATCGCAGCGCCGGCGCCGATTCCGCCGCCGCCCGCACTCGAGGCGAAGTCCTGGATCCTGATCGATGAGCAGAGTGGGCGCGTAATCACGAGTCATGACGCGGACTCCCCCGTCGAGCCGGCCAGTCTGACCAAGCTGATGACGGCCTACGCGGTGTTTCACGCGATCCAGGATGGCAAGCTGAGCCTGGATACGGAAGTGCCGATCAGCGAGCGCGCCTGGCGGTCCGAAGGTTCGCGCACGTTCGTTCAGGTGGGCACACGGGTCCCGGTCGATGCCCTGCTGCAAGGCATGATCGTCCAGTCCGGCAACGACGCCAGCCTTGCCCTCGCGGAAGCCGTCGCCGGTACGGAAGAATCCTTTGCGGCGTTAATGAACCAGTACGCCGAGCGGCTCGGGATGCGGAACTCGCATTTTGAAAACTCGGCGGGACTTCCCGGCACCAATCACCTGGTCACGGCTCGCGACATGGCGAAGCTGGCACGGGCAATCATCGAGGAGTTTCCGGAATACTACCGCTGGTACTCGCAGCGCGAGTTCACCTGGAACAATATTACTCAGGCCAATCGCAACGGACTGCTCGACCGGGATCCGTCGGTAGATGGGATGAAGACCGGCCACACGGCGGCCGCTGGCTACTGCCTGGTGAGTTCGGCACACCGGGACGGCATGCGCATGATCGCCGTGGTCATGGGTACCTCCAGCTTCAAGGCACGCGAAGATGCGAGCCTCGCCCTGCTGAACTACGGCTTCAGCTTCTTCGAGACCAAGCGGATCTATCCGCGCGGAGCGGAGCTGACGCGACCGCGGGTCTACGGTGCCGAGGATGGCGAGGCCGCGGTCGGGCTCCGCAACGAGTTCTACGCTACCGTGCCACGCGGCCGGGGCGCCGAGATCCAGGTCAGCCTGGCGCTGCAGCCAGGCCTCACGGCGCCGCTTTCCGCCTCGCAACCGGTCGGCAAGGTTCGTGCAACCCTCGACGGCAAGCTGGTGGCAATTCAGGACCTTTACCCACTCGCGGACGTCGCCGAAGGTGGATTCTTCCGGCGCGGCTGGGACTCCGTCATGGCCTGGTTTGACTGAGATGGCAGTCTGCGAAGTCGCCTGGCTGGACGGGCAGTTCCTGCCGATCGCCGAGGCACGGATCTCACCGCTCGACCGTGGATTTCTGTTCGGCGACGGAGTCTACGAGGCATTCCCGGTCTACGCGGGCCGTGCCTACCGACTGCAGCAGCATCTTGACCGGCTCGATCGCAGCCTGCGCGAGATTCGCATGGAGCCCACGCTGTCCCACGACGCCTGGCAGCGCATCCTTGGCGGCCTGGTCACGCGCAATGGAGGCGGCGACCTGTTCATCTATCTGCAGGTCACACGCGGCGCGGAGGCTGAGCGCACCCACGTGCCGGGACCGGACCTACAGCCGACCATGTTCTGCTGTGCCAGTCGTCTCGCTCCACTACGGGACGACCTGCTCGAAAGCGGCGTCACCTGCGTGACCGCGCCTGACAATCGCTGGGGTCGCTGCGATATCAAGTCCACTTCGCTACTCGCCAACGTTTTGCTGAGATGGGGAGCGCAGGATGCCGGCGCCAGCGAGGCAGTCCTGCTGAGGGACGGGTGGCTGACCGAGGGCTCGACCAGCAGCGTACACATCGTCCGCAGCGGCGGACTGGTGACGCCGCCGCAATCGCACCACCTGCTTCCGGGAACGACGCGTGCCGTGCTGGAGGAGGTCGCCGCTCGCTGCGACATCAACTGGAACCTCGACGAGATCAGCGAGGGCGAGCTGCGGCAGGCGCCGGAACTTATCCTGGCATCGGCGGGTGGCGGCGTGCGTGCGGTGACGCAGCTCGATGGCAGGCCGGTCGGCGACGGCCGGACTGGACCGGTATTTCGCCGGCTGTGTGCAACCTGGCTGGCCACGCGCCACGAGTTCTCGACGGAATGCACCGAATGACCGGGAGTGACGACGAGCTCTTCAGGTTTCCGTGCGAATTCCCGATCAAGGTCATGGGTCGCGAGTCGGACCAATTCCGGTCATTGACGCGGGCGATCGTCGAGCGGCATGCCGGGCCTCTCGAAGCTACGAAGATCAACGAACGTCCAAGCGCCAAGGGAAATTTTCTGGCGCTGACCTACACCATCGAGGCGCAGAGCCGCGCGCAGCTGGATGCCATATACCAGGACCTGACATCCAGCGGCGTGGTTCTGGTGGCGCTGTAGCCGTTGGCTGGCAGCTCGCGAGTTCAGGGCACGATTTGCCTGCTGGCACTCACGGCGGGCCTCCATCGCTCCACTTCCCGTCCCACGTAGTTCCCAGTTCCCCACAGAGTAACGGCGCCAGCTCGCGCGCGGCATCGCCCACCGTGAGCCGGACTCCGAGGTCCTGAAATTGGGTCATCTCCAGGCCCTTGTAGCCGCAGGGATTTATCCGCGCGAAAGGCTCCAGATTCATGTCGACGTTCAGTGCCAGCCCGTGGAAGCTGGCGCCGCGCCGTACCCTCAGGCCGAGACTGGCCAGCTTGCGTTTTCCCACATAGACGCCCGGTGCATCACGCCGCCCGGCTGCGACGACACCGTGCGCCGCGGCATGGCGGGAAATCGCCCGCTCCAGCGCCATCACCAGATCACGCACGCCAAGCCTTAGGCGCCTCAGATCCAGCAGTGGATAGACGATGAGCTGTCCCGGCCCGTGGTAGGTCACCTGTCCGCCGCGATCGATGGCGACAACCGGGATGTCGCCCGCTGCCAGTACATGCTCCGCCTTGCCGTTCATTCCCTGCGTGAAAACCGGCGGGTGCTCGAGGAACCAGATCTCATCGGGAGTCTCGGGCGCTCGCGCGTCAGTGAATTTCTGCATTGCCCGCCACGTCGGCTCGTAGTCGACGCGGCCGAGCCAGCGCACAAGTACGCTGCCGGAAATGGGGACTGACCCCTTCTCCAGCGATTCTCCTGGCGCGCTGGTCATCAGTCCTCGACGACCTCGGACTGCAGGTGGCGTTCGCTGGTCAGCGAGTTCGAGACCAGGCAGACCTTCTCCGCCTTCTCCATGAGCATGCTGGCGCGAGCGGCGTCGCCGCCAGCGGGAATGACGAGGCGCGCACGCGTCGTAAACCGTGTAAAGCGCGCGACGCCGTCGATGCGCTCGAGCACCGCGTCGACATCCGCGGTCACGCTCTTCCACTCGAGCTTCCCTGCTCTCGCGACCGCACGAAAGCTCAACACAAAGCAGTCGGCGACAGCTGCCGCCAGCAGGGTTTCCGGCGACCAGTAGCCGGGCGGCCCACCAAATTCGGGCGGCGCCATGGAAGGCAGCTCCGGCAGGTCGGGTGAGGACAGCGCCACGTCGCCCTCATTGGTTGCGCCGGCGCTGACCTTGTAGACGTGGGGATAGGGCTGCATGAATGGACTCCGGTTGATACTCAGGCCTGACCCGGGGCGTCCAGGCCGCAGTTGTTCTTCTCCAGCGCGCGTTCTGCCCGATAGCTCGAACGAACCATTGGGCCCGCAACGCACTCGAGGAAGCCCATTGCAAGCGCCTCTTCACGGTATGCCTCGAATTCCTGTGGCGCCACGTAGTGGTGCACCGGAAGATGGTTCGTGGTGGGTCGCAGGTACTGGCCCAGCGTCAGGATGTCGCAGCCGATCGCGCGCAGATCGGCCATGGTGGCGAGTATTTCCTGGTCGGTCTCGCCGAGGCCGAGCATCAGGCTGGTCTTCGTCAGTACGCCTGGACGGTGGCGCCTGGCATGGGCTAGCACGGCGAGCGTCTGCTCGTAGCTGGCGCGCGGATCGCGCACCGGGTGAGTGAGCCTCTTTACCGTCTCGACGTTCTGCGCAAAGACCTCGAGCCCGGAGTCGACGACCGTCTCGACGTCGGACAGCACTCCCTGGAAGTCGGGCGTCAGCGCCTCGACCGCCGTAGCAGGACTGGCCTGCTTGATTGCGCGTACGCACGCGGCGAAATGGCCGGCGCCCCCGTCGTCAAGGTCGTCGCGATTCACCGACGTCAATACCACGTACTTCAGCCCCATCAACTCTACCGTACGCGCGGCATTCGCCGGCTCCTCGGCATCGAGCCAGCCGCGCGGATTGCCGGTATCGACCGCGCAAAACCGGCAGGCACGGGTGCACACTGCACCCATCAGCATCAGCGTGGCAGTGCCGGCATTCCAGCATTCACCGATATTGGGGCACTTGGCTTCTTCGCAGACCGTGCTCAGCCGATGCTCACGCACGATGCCGCGGACCGCCTCAAACTTGGCGCCGGCCGGCATCGGCGCCCGCAACCAGCGGGGCTTGCGCCCCACCAGCAGCGGCTCGGCCCAGGCCGACTGCTTGATTCCGTCGCGAATCGCCGTGATGCCCTGTGGCGTTACGTACTTCTTGCCGCTGCTGCGGCGGTTGATGGGTATACCCTTGAATTCGCTCATTTGAGTGTCTGCTGGACCCGTTTCCGTCGCCTAGTCTACCCTTCCCCGCCTGCTCCACGGTCCGGGACCGCCACCAGCGCCGGGTGCACGAGCCGGCCGCCCCTCAGCCCGTGATCGAGGGCGGCCAGCCGCTCCGGCGTGCCCACGTCAAGCCACCGGCCGCGCCAGGACAGGCCGGTCAGCCGCCCCTGCGACAGGGCACGATCCAGCAGCGGTTTCAGTGGGAAGCGGCCTGGCCGGTCGTGACCAAACAGGTCGGGGTGCATGATGGCGATGCCGGCATAGGTGAGCCGGGCACCCTCGGCGACGACCTTACCGGCAGCATCGAGCGCGAAATCGCCCGCCGGATGGTGTGCGGGATTCTCGACCAGGACCAGGTGCGCGAGCGACCCAGGCGGCAACTCAAGCGAGCCGAGTGGGAAGTCGGTCCAGACGTCACTGTTGACCAGTACGAAGGCGTCTGGGCCGAGCAGGGGAAGCGCACGATGAATCCCGCCGCCGGTCTCCAGTGGCACCGGACCTTCCTCGCTATAGCGCACCGTGAGCCCGAATCGCCCGCCATCGCCGACATGCTCGCAGATGGTTTGGCCGAGCCATGACAGGTTGATGACCACCTCGCGCACGCCAGCCATGGCAAACGCATGCAGGTGGTAGTCGATCAGCGCGTTTCCGCCGGCCGGCAGTAGCGGTTTGGGAATCGAATCCGTCAATGGCCGCATCCGTTCACCTCGGCCGGCCGCAAGCAGCATCGCCTTCATGTCGGCGCCCGGGTGCGGCTCTGGGCCGCTGCGAAGGCAGGAACCACGCGATTCCTGAGGAAGCGGTCGAGTTCGCGCATCAGGCTGGATCCGGCAGCCGCCTGCAGTGTGTACTCGAGCACAAGCGGCAGGTCCGCCAGATAGCCCGGCTTGCCGTCCCGGTACCACAAGCGCGCGAATATGCCGAGTACCTTGAGATGGCGCTGCAGGCCCATCAAGTCGAACGCCTCGACAAATTGCGCCCTGCTGGCACCGCAGGGTATTCCAGCCTGCACGGCACCCGACCGGTAGACGTCGAGCCAGCCAAGCACGCGCTCGCGCGGCCAGGAGATGTAACAGTCCTTGAGCAGCGAAACCAGGTCATAGCTCGACGCGCCGCGGACCGCATCCTGGAAGTCCAGCACCCCCGGATTGTCCTGGCAAACCATCAGGTTGCGGGAATGATAGTCACGGTGCACCAGAACCTGCGGCTGATCCAGCGCCGCCCGCTCCAGTGCGGCGAAGGACCGCTCAATCATGCCGTGCTCCTCGGCTGACAATTCCAGCCCAAGGTGACGGGCAACGAACCACTCGGGGAACAGGCCCATCTCCCGCCGCAGACTGGCTGCGTCATAGGGCGCCAGCCGTTCGGCTGCCGCCGGCGCGCACGATTGCATGCGCAACAGTGCGGCTATGGCGTCCCGGTACAGGTCGTCCGGGTCGGCGCCGGCCCTGAGGGCATCAAGGTACTGGCGCGACCCGAGGTCGGTCAGAAGGAGGAACCCCTGCCCCGGGTGATGCCCGAGCACCCGCGGCACGTTGACGCCGGCCGCCGCGAGGATTTCCGCCACCTGGATATACGGTCCGAGGTCCTCGCGGTCGGGCGGCGCATCCATGGCGACGAATGTCTGCCCGTCGTGCCAGACGCGAAAATAACGGCGAAAGCTGGCGTCGGCCGACGCCGGCGCAATGCGCCTGGGCGCCGCACCGAAGATTCCGGCCAGCCAGGTCTCGAGCATCGCCTTGCGTTTGTCGGTGGTGGTAGCGGGAGCCATGATGTGAGGACGCGAACAGACTCATCATTATAAACTGTGTCGAAAGCGACCCTGTGCGGGCGACCCTTCCGTCCGCAGGGAAGTTCGCCTGATTCGCAGCCCGCGGGAAGCAAGCACAATTGACTCCTTTCCTTGCCAGAACACTTGCCGCAACGCTGTCATGTAGCCTCGTTGCGGAGGTTCGGGCAACAGATTGCCCGGCACCGGCCGACCCAGAGGCGGCGCCAGCTGGTCTTGCCGCGCCGGGTGCCCGGACGGTCGATCCATCCGACCAGCCGATCCAGATCGAGAGCGAGGGGGCGGAGGTGGGCCGTTCAGGGGACGCGTCACTGCTTGGGCAGGTCACGGTCCGCCAGGGAGACCGAACGCTTTCGGCCGAGACTGCCACCTACGAGGCGGCCAGCCGTTCGTTCAAGGTCGAGGGCGACGTCGAATACCGTGACCCCGAGGTGCGAATCCGCGGTGCAACCGGCACCTGGAGCGGTGGACGCGGCGGCAGCTTCACGGAAACCGAGTTCGAGCTGCCCACCCGGCCCGCGCGCGGGTCCGCCGGCGAACTGGCGCTGTCGCCGGAAGGAAACCTGGCTCTGCAGGACGTCGTGTTCACCACCTGTCCGGCTGGTAACGACGACTGGTTGTTCAAGGCATCGTCCATTGAGATCGACCGCGAGCGACAGCAAGGCACCGGTCGCAACGTACGCCTCGACTTCATGGGCGTTCCCCTGCTGTACACCCCGTACATTTCCTTTCCCGCGGGAGACGCCCGCAAGTCGGGGTTCCTGTTCCCAAGCATCGGCACGTCGAGCAGCAATGGCTTCGAGTTCGGCATTCCCTATTACTTCAACCTGGCGTCCAACTATGACGCGACGCTGATGCCAAGCCTGTTCAGCAACCGTGGCATCGAGCTCAGCGGCAATTTCCGTTACCTCACCGAACGCAGCCGCGGGCGCATCGACGGCCGCTACTTGCCGTCCGACCGGCAAGCGGATCGTGACCGCGGTTACCTGCAGCTGCGCCACCTGACCGATTTCACGGATTCGCTCAGGTTATCCGCAAGCCTCGAGGATGCCAGCGACAGCCGATACTTCGAGGACTTCGCCCGCGGTCCAGAGGGCACCAGCATCACCTACCTGGAGCGGAGGATACTGCTCCAGTACCTGGGTTCCGGTTGGAGCGCCGAAGGATTGCTGCAGAACTTCCAGACCATTGATAGAACGATCGCTCCGCTCGATCGTCCGTACTCGCGTGTACCCCAGCTGGTCTTCGCGGGTGGCTGGCCGGTTGCCGCCAGTGGCCTGGTCGCCGGCTTGTCGGGCGAACTCGTGCATTTCCAGCGCGACGAGGGCGTCGTCGGCACCAGGCTGGACGTCGAGCCGCGCGTCTCCTGGCCGCTTCGTGCTCCCGGATATTTCCTCGATCCTTCGGCCAGCTATCGTTACACGGCCTACCAGCTCGACCAGACGGCGCCGGGCAGCTCCGACTCGCCATCGCGAGCCGCACCCGCGGTCACGGTTGATGCTGGCCTGGTATTCGATCGGCCCGCCGGCTCCCGCGGTAAGCTGATCCAGACACTCGAGCCGCGAGCGCTCTATTCCTGGATTCCCTACCGTGAACAGGACGACCTGCCGATCTTCGACACGGGACTCCCCGAACTCGACATGGTGCAACTGTTTCGTGCGGATCGGTATGTCGGGGCCGACCGGCTTGCCGACGCGAACCAGGTGGCGGTCGGATTCACCACCCGACTGCTCGACGCTGGCAGCGGCCGACAGTACCTCGCCGCGACCATTGGCCAGCAGTACTTCTTCGACGACTCCCGCGTCACGCTCCCCGGCGAGCTGCCCGAGCGGCGCGCCTCGTCCGACCTGATTGCCGAGCTCGAGCTATCTGCCTACCGGAACTGGAGTGTCGACCTGGCGATGCAGTGGGACCCGCACGCCTCAAACACCATCCTCGGGCAGGCCGGCGTGCAGTATCGTCCGCGCAGCGACACCGTGGTGAACCTGGACTATCGCTACCGCGAAGGCCGGGTCGAGCAATGGGAAGGTTCGGCTGCCTGGCATGTCGACCGCGAGTGGACACTCTACGCCCGGTACGTCTATTCCGTGAAGGACGCGCAGAGCCTCGACGCCTTTGCAGGCGTGGAATACGAATCTTGTTGCTGGCGGCTGCGTGTCGTAGCCCGCCGGTACATTTCGAATCGTACCGGCTCCCAGGACACCTCCGTGGCGCTGCAGCTGGAACTCAAGGGGCTCTCGTCGGTCGGAACGACGTCCGCCACTTTCCTCGAGCGGGGCATTCGTGGATACTCCCGCGACCCGGACGCCCTGCCCTGAACTGCACGTAAGCACATGAAATACCTGATTCCATCCCTCGCTCTGGCCCTTTTGCTCGTTTCCCCGGCGACGTACCCCCAGACGCAGGAACTTTCCACCCGGGGCCAGCAGCTCGACAAGATCGCCGCAGTGGTCAACGAAGGCATTGTCCTCAAGAGTCAGGTCGACCAGCAGGTTGAGTCCATCGTCGCCCGCCTCAGGGAGCAGGAGGGCCAGATGCCACCGGACCAGGTGATCCGACAGCAGGTCCTCGAGCGACTGGTGCTGCAGGAAATCCAGGCGCAGCGGGCCGAGCGGCTGGGAATCAGGGTATCCGACGAGATGCTCAATTCCGCACTGCGCGACGTCGCCGAGCGCAACAATATTCCCTTCGACCAGATGCCGGTGGCGATGGCCCGGCAGGGCATCGACTACGCCGGCTATCGCGAAGACATGCGGCGCGAGATCACGCTCAGCCTGCTGCGCCAGCGCGACGTGCTGGCCCGCATTTACGTCTCTCCGCGGGAACTCGAGCAAGCGCTCGAACGCCAGGCGGGCCAGGCGGACGAGAACGTCGAATACGACGTCTCGCACATCCTGCTGTCGTTGCCCGAATCTGCCACGGCGGCGCAGATGAGCCAGGTCGAGCGCCGCGCCCAGGAGATCCAGCAGCGCGCAGTCGCGGGTGAGGATTTCGGCCAGCTAGCTATCACTTATTCACAGGCGCAGTCGGCACTCGAGCGCGGCAAGCTCGGCTGGCGCAGAGTGGCCCAGCTGCCGCAGTTCATCGCCGAGGAAGTGGTCAAGCTGGAGCCCGGCCAGGTGACACCGCCCATGCGCACGCCGACCGGCTTTCACATCGTCAAGCTGGAAGGCATCCGCGGCGGCGATGTCCCAATGGTGGTCGAGCAGGTTCACGCGCGCCATGTCCTGTTGCGGCCGACAGAAGTCCAGGACGACGCGACCACACGACAGCGCCTCGAGGAACTGCGGACCCGCATCCTCGCGGGTGAGGACTTCGCGGCGCTCGCCAGCATCACCTCGGAGGATCCTGGCTCCGCCGCCCAGGGGGGTGACCTTGGCTGGACCGCACCGGGCACCTTCGTTCCCGAGTTCGACGCGGCATTGGGCGCGCTCCAGGAAAACGAGATCAGTGAACCGTTTCGCACCCAGTATGGCTGGCATATCGTGCAACTGCTCGGCAAGCGCTTCCATGACCAGAGCGACGAACTGCGGCGGGAACGGGTTTTCTCGGCGCTGCGTGAGAGCAAGGCCGACGAGGAAACGGAACTCTGGCTGCGACAGCTGCGCGACGAGGCATACGTCGAGTACCGCGGCACTTGAACGCATGCGGCCTGCCGGCCGCATGCGCGATCACGGGGGTCGGGCATGACAGTGCAGCGCCTCGTGCTGACTTCTGGCGAACCCGCGGGCGTCGGCCCCGATCTGTGTCTCGCGGTTGCCGATCGCGACTGGCCTTGCGCTCTGGTGCTGGCTGGCGATCCCGACATGCTCGAGTCAAGGGCGCGGGCGCTCGGCCTCTCCATCGCCCTCGAATACTACGATCCGACGCTGCCGCCGTGCGCCCACCGGGCGGGACGCATCCAGGTTCTGGCACGGCAGCTGACCAGGCCCGCTGTTCCAGGTCAACTGCATCCGGACAATGCCGGTTACGTGCTCGCCCTTCTCGACGCCGCCGCCGACGGCTGCGCAACCGGCGAGTTTGCCGCGATGGTTACGGCTCCCGTGCACAAGGGGGTCATCAATGACTCGGGAATCGCGTTCTCCGGCCATACCGAGTATCTGGCCGCCAGGCTCGGCTGCGCACGACCGGTCATGCTGCTGGTCGCAGGGCAACTCCGGGTCGCGCTGGCTACGACCCACCTTCCGCTGAGCGCGGTTCCGGGCGCGATCAACCGGTCCATGCTGGTGGAGACCCTGGCGGTCCTTGACCAGGGGCTGAGATCGCGCTTCCGCCTGGCGGCACCGCGCATCCTGGTCTGCGGCCTGAATCCACACGCCGGCGAATCAGGACATCTTGGACGCGAGGAAATCGACGTGATCGCGCCGGCGATAGCCGAGGCTCGCGCGCTTGGCATCGACGCGCGGGGACCGCTGCCAGCCGATACGGCGTTTACCCAGACGTCGATTGCCAGTGGCGATGCGGTGCTGGCGATGTTCCACGACCAGGGCCTGCCCGTCATCAAGCATGCGGGGTTCGGTCATGGGGTCAACGTCACGCTAGGACTGCCGATCGTCCGGACCTCGGTAGACCACGGCACGGCACTCGACCTGGCCGCCAGCGGGCGCGCGGACTGCGGCAGCCTGGTGGCCGCGCTGCGGCTCGCCTGCGGGATGGTCTCTTGAGTCATCGCCCGCGGAAGCGCTTCGGCCAGCATTTCCTGCACGACCGAACCGTAATCGGTCGCATCGTCGACGCCATCGATCCAAGGCCGGGCGAGCGGTTGGTCGAAATCGGGCCGGGCCTGGGCGCCTTGACTGCGCCAGTGCTCGAGCGCACTGGGCGCATCGAGGTCATCGAGATCGACCGCGATGTGATCCCGATCCTCCGACAGCGCTGCGCGGGACTGGGCGAGCTGGTCGTCCACAACGCCGACGTGCTCGAACTGGATTTCCGACAGCTGGCCGGGGACGGTTCACCACTCAGGGTATGCGGAAACCTGCCATACAACATCTCCACACCGCTGCTTTTCCACCTGCTGGCGTCCGCCGACAGGATTCAGGACATGCACTTCATGTTGCAGAAAGAGGTCGTTGACCGTATGGCTGCGAGGCCCGGCGGCAAGGACTACGGACGATTGACGGTCATGCTGGCGGTGGCCTGCCGCGTGGAGCGCCTGTTCAAGGTCGGGGCCGGTGCCTTTACGCCGCCACCACGGGTAGAGTCGGCGGTGGCCAGGCTGGTTCCGCTCCCTGCCCCGCCCTTCCCGCTGCCCGATCGGGAACGATTTGCACGTGTGGTGGCCAGCGCGTTCTCGATGCGGCGCAAGACGCTGAGAAACTCCCTGCGTGGCCTGGTGGACGGGGCAGGCTTCGCAGAGACCGGAATCGACCCCGGACGCCGCGCCGAAACCCTCAGCCCGGCGGAATTTGCGGCCCTTGCGGCAACGCCGGTGTCCCTGGTGGACGTATAATTGGTCACTACGGCAGCTGCCCGCCGCGTTGATACCACGGAGTCCGCCATGGGTGTGTATTCGAAGATTCTCCTGGTCATCGACCTGACCGAGGATAGTGAGCAGATCGCTGCGCGTGCGCGTGCCATCGCGGCGAGTTGCGGCGCCGAACTCTCGCTACTGCATGTAGTCGAGTACGTGCCGGTCGAGCCGATGGGGGAAACGCTGCTGCCTGCCGTACAGATCGAGGAGGAACTGGTAGCCCGGGCAAGGGAACGGCTGACAGCGCTGGCCGCCAAGCTTGGGATCGACACCGCCCCACGAAGCGTAGCGACGGGCAACATCAAGGCCGAGATCGTGCGTGAGGCGCAGGAGCAGGGTATCGACCTGATCATCCTCGGTAGTCGCGAGCGGCATGGCCTCTCGATCCTGGTGAACTTCACCGAGGACACGGTGCTGCATGCAGCACCCTGTGACCTCCTCGCAGTGCGCCTGCGCTGAACGCAGCTAGCCATTCATCGAGCCAGAGAGCGGCCAAGTCATGGATCCGACACGCCACAACATTTCCGTCGACGTGGACACCCGCTACCTGGAGAACCAGTCGAATCCACACGAGAGCCGGTTCGTCTTTGCGTACACAATCACCATCCGAAACGAAGGCGAGGTGCCGGCGCGTTTGCTCAAGCGCCACTGGCTGATCACCGACGCCAATGGCAAGGTGCAGGAAGTCCGCGGTGACGGCGTGGTCGGAGAGCAGCCTTACCTCAAGCCAGGTCAGGGTTTCCGCTATACCTCAGGCGCCATCCTGGAGACGCCGGTCGGCGCGATGGAGGGCAGCTACGAGATGCTCGGCGACGACGGCATCAGCTTTGACGCCCCGATTGCTCCCTTCACGCTGGCGATGCCGGGAACAATTCACTAAGGTGCCCGCAACCTGATGGCAGTCTATGCAGTCGGCGACATCCAGGGCTGCTACGACGAGCTGCAGAGGCTGCTGGACCGTTTGCGCTTTGATCCTGCCTGCGGCGACCGCTTGTGGCTGACCGGGGATCTGGTCAATCGCGGACCGGACTCGCTGGGCACGCTGCGCTTCGTGCGCAGGCTTGGAGATGCGGCCATTGCCGTTCTTGGCAACCACGACCTGCATCTGCTTGCGGTCGCCGCGGGCTGCAAGGACACCGCACTCGACCGCCATGCCAGGCAGGTGCTGGCGGCTCCGGACGGCGAAGAGCTGCTGCAGTGGCTCGTCGCCCGCCCGTTGCTGCATCGCGACCGCGGGCTCGGCTGGACCATGGTGCACGCGGGACTCGCGCCCGACTGGGACCTTGACACCGCCGAGTCCTGCTCACGCGAAGTGTCGGCCGCGCTGGCAGGCGACCCAGCCGCGGTCTTTGCCGAAATGTATGGCGACGAACCGCGACGCTGGTCAGCCGGGCTCAACGGGGTAGACCGGCTGCGCTTCGTGATCAATTGCTGCACACGGCTGCGCTACGTCGACGCCAGCGGCAACATGCTGATGAAACTGAAAGGGCCGCCCGGCGAGGCGCCTGCCCACGCGATTCCATGGTTCCGGCATCCAGGACGGGCCAGCCGCGGCGAAAGAATAGTGTTTGGCCACTGGTCCACGCTTGGCTACTTTCGCGAGGACGGTGTCATGTGCCTTGATGCTGGCTGCGTCTGGGGCGGGCACCTGTGTGCGTCGCGACTCGATCGGGAAGAGCAGCCGGAAATGCTCGGTTGCACCGGACATCGCCGGCCCGGCAGGGACTGATCAGCGCGTCGGCGAGGCCGCGTTCGCTGGCTGCAGGCCGACCAGGACCTCGTATTCCAGTGTGAAAGAACTGCCCGATAGCTGGTGCGGGACGCAGTTGATGTCGCCGCCTAGATTGCGGGTGGTGAACCGGGGGAGCACTCGGTCCCGGAACTGCTCGATCAATTCGCAATCGCCAATTTCCAGGTCACGAGGATTGCGCCGGCTCAGGGATACCTCCCGCCAGCGCGCGAGCGTTGGATCGCCCGTTTCCCGGCTACCCACGGAGGGAATCTCCGCTGCAAAGAACACGATGCTGACACGAGGGAATTCCGTTACCTGGCCGGGACCCGCTGCGCAGGACCGGGTAGTCACCTTGAAATCCGCGCGGGCCCCGCCAGCCTGCAGTAGTAGCCGGACCTTGTCCCTGAGCCCCTCGCAGGAGTAGCGGGTGGTGAAACCCATGTAGACAAATTCAATATCGTGGCGCTTCCAGGCTGCGGCGACTTCGGCCCCGGCTGCCTGCCCGGGGCGAGGCGTCAGCAACAGCGTCAAAACCAGCGCCATGAATAACCAAGACTTCACCCGGCAATCCTCCCGGAACGGACTACAGCTGGAGAAAGGAACGACCGTGCATCCGGTCAGACCGCCATGTCCCCAGCAGGTTCCGCGGCACGGCCGCTCGCCCGGCGGCCAAGTTCATCCCGGCGGCTATAATGCGTGCAGGGGCTGCCGGGGAAACGGTAATGACCGTCATGCACTTCGAACAGGAAGGACGACACCTGCTAGCCGACCTGGCAGATCCATTGCCCATTGCCATCCCGCTGGACTTCAACGGGCCGCAACCGGCGTTCTACCAGTCGGCCCCGGCCAGCGCCCACCCCCTTCGAACGGCGGCATTCGTCGGCGATACTCGCGAGGGTGGTGGTTGCAACTGCGAGCAGGTCACCCTGGCTCCGCACTGCAACGGCACCCATACCGAGTGCGTCGGCCACGTTACCGATGATCGGATCTGTGTTTCAGAGACCCTGCGCGGCGGCATGTTCCTCGCGGTGGTATTGTCCATTAGTCCGGCGCAGGCCGCGTCGAGTAACGAGGGTTCCGACCCGCCCCCCCAGACAGGCGATCGGCTCATCACCTCCGCAGCCATAGCCGCGGGACTGGCCACCCACGAGGCCAGCGGCCTGTCGCCACGCGCGCTGGTGATTCGCACCCTGCCTAACAGCGTCGAGCGTATGTCGCACCACTATGTAGGATCCTCCCCGGCCCCATTCCTCACGCGCGAAGCGGCGGAACTGCTGGTAGAGCACAGCGTGGAACATCTGGTTCTCGACGTCCCTTCAGCCGATCGTGCCGAGGACCACGGACGCCTGACGGCGCATCGCGTCTTCTTTGGCCTGCCTCCGGGCAGCCGGCGGGCCTCGGAAGCGCGCCGGCCACACGCCAGCATCACGGAGCTGGCATTTGTCGCGCCCACCATTCGCGATGGATGGTATCTGCTGGACCTGCAGATTCCGGCATTCCTGTCGGATGCGGCGCCCAGCAGGCCGATCCTCTACCCGGTGAGGTTTGCGTGAGCGGGGACCAAGGCCTGGAAGCTGCCCGCGCACTCGATGACGCCGACCCGATGTCGGGCTGGCGCAGGGAATTTCACTTCCCGGACGGTCCGGGGGACCGGGCGGTGGCCTACCTGTGCGGCAACTCGCTTGGACTCCAGCCGCGGGGCGTGGTCGCCGAAGTCTCGCGGGTCCTGGCCGACTGGCAGCGCCTCGCAGTACTTGGGCACCACGGCGGCAGCGCCCACTGGCTGACCTACCAGGACAGCCTCGCGCCGCCACTCGGCCGCCTCGTTGGCGCGGCACCCGCAGAGGTCACCGCGATGGCCTCATTGACGATCAACCTGCATCTGTTGATGGCCAGCTTTTACCGACCTGCGCGGAAGCGCTGCGCGATCCTGATCGAGGCGGGCGCGTTTCCCTCCGACCGCTACGCGATGTCGGCACAGTTGCGCCATCATGGACGGGACGCGGCCGAGGCGCTGGTGCAGATTGCGCCGCGCGCGGGAGAATCAATCCTGCGCGAGGAGGACATCGAAGCGGCGATTCGCCGCGAAGGCGACAGGCTTTCACTGGTGCTGCTGCCGGGCGTACAGTACCTGACGGGGCAGTGCCTGGATGTGGCCCGACTCGCAAGGGTGACACACGAGGCAGGCGCCATGTTCGGACTCGACCTGGCGCATGCCGTCGGCAACGTGCCGCTGGCGCTGCACGACTGGAACGTCGATTTCGCGGTGTGGTGCTCGTACAAGTACCTGAACGGCGGCCCCGGAGCAACGGCCGGCCTGTTTGTCCACGCGCGCCACCATGATACCGACCTGCCCCGCCTGGCCGGCTGGTATGGCAACGAACTGAAGACGCGGTTCAACTTCGACGAGCGCTTTGTCCCCGAGCGTGGCGCAGCGGGGTGGCAGGTATCGAACGGTCCGATCCTCGGCATGGCACCGCTCAGGGCCTCGCTCGACCAGTTCGACGCCGCTGGACTGGATGCACTGGTCGCTCGCTCGAGGCGCCTGACGGCCTATCTCGAGTCGCTCCTCGACGCCCACCTTGGCAAGGAACTCGAGATCATCACGCCCCGCGCGGCCGGGGCTCGCGGCGCCCAGCTGTCATTGCGGGCGCGCCGCGGCCGCGATGCGGGCCGGGCACTGTTCGCCCGGCTCATGGCCGCCGGTGTCATCTGTGACTGGCGGGAGCCGGACATCATCAGGCTCGCGCCGGCTCCACTCTACAATTCCTTCGAGGACTGCTGGCGCTGTAGCGAGGCGTTACGTCAGCCCTGATCCGCGACCCGCGTCAAGGTGACGAAACTGTAGTCGTGCTCGTTGCGCCCGTCGGCCGCATGGCGTTCCTCCGAGGCGACCTGCCATCCGGACCAGTCCAGACCGTGGAGATACGTGTCGCCTTCCGGATGGGCGTGCACGCGGGTCAATTCGATCCGCTCGAGCCACGGCCAGCACAGCGAATAAATCTCGGCGCCGCCGATGACCATCATCTCCGCCGCACCGGCAGCCGCGGCGAGCGCAGCGGCAAGGGAATGGACCGCGATGCAACCCTGCGCAGACCAGCCAGGATCGCGGGTGATGACGATGTTGGTCCGGTCGGGCAGCGGGCGCCCGAGTGATTCGAAGGTGCGGCGGCCCATCAGCACTGGCTTGCCGATGGTGATGGACTTGAAGTGGCGCAGATCTCCCGACAGCCGCCAGGGCAAGCGGTTATTCCGGCCGATCAGGCCGTTTTCCGCCATCGCGACCACAGCGACCATCCGCGGCGTTGCAGTCCCGCTCATGCGCCGGATATGCATGCCGCCGGAACCAGCCCGTCAGCGAGAATCATCGCCATCCCGCTCAGCGTTTGCTGGCGGAACGGCCGTGCGCGTGCCGTTCGGTCTTGCCGCGCTTGCCCGCGGCCTGCGCCTTGCCCGCGACCGACCGTTTCCGTGTGGGCTTCGGTCCGGTCAGCATGGTGCCGCGACAGCCCTGCGCACCGCAGCGGCAGGCGAAGATCTCGTCGATTTCGGGTGGATCGCCCCGTTCGCGCTGGATCTGGTAGTCATAGGACAGCTCTTCGCCCGGCTGTATCGTCCTGATCGCTTCGATGAAGATCCGCCTCTTTTCCGTGACCGTTTCGCAATTCGGGTCGCAGGCGTGGTTGATATAACGCGCCGCATTGCCGTCGACGCCGGCGTCGATGACCGTGCGCGCGTCGACGATGAACAGGAAGGTGTGATTGTCGTCGGCAGGCCGGTCCTCGTAGCGACGATCCGCTTCAGCGTGGGTCACGCGCTCTCCGACGTACTCGATGACCCGGGTTCCCTTGCGGATGCGCCGTGCTGCGAACACCCCGCGCCCGTGGATCTTCGATTGCCGCACCCGGTATAACGGCGGCCGGCGGCCGCTTGCAGATTTCATCGCGAGTCCTCTCCTGGTTTTCGTTTGGCTAGATAGCCACCCGCGCCTTGATGGCAGGGTGGTATTCGTACCCGGCGACTTCGATATCATCGAACTCGTAGTCGAACAACGATGCCGGACGGCGGCGCAGCACGAGTCGCGGTAGCGGGTGCGGCTGGCGTGACAACTGCAGCCGGGCCTGCTCGAGATGATTTACGTACAGGTGGCAGTCGCCGCCGGTCCAGATGAATTCACCGGGCACGAGATCGCATTGCTGGGCCAACATGTGGGTAAGCAGCGCATACGAGGCGACATTGAACGGCACGCCGAGGAAGATGTCCGCGCTGCGCTGAAAGAGGTGGCAGGACAGCCTGCCGTCTGCCACGTAAAACTGAAAGAAGGCGTGACAGGGCGCGAGCGCCATCTGGCCGAGCTCGCCAACGTTCCAGGCACTGACGATGATGCGACGTGAGTCGGGGTCGGACCGCAACTGCTCGACGACCCGCGCCATCTGGTCGATGGAGCGACCGTCGGGCGTTCCCCAGGAGCGCCACTGCTTGCCGTAGACCGGGCCAAGCTCGCCCTGCTCGTCCGCCCACTCGTCCCAGATGGTAACGCCGCGCTCCTGCAGCCAGCGGACGTTGGTCTCGCCACGCAGGAACCACAGAAGCTCGTAGAAGATGGACTTGGTATGAACCCTCTTGGTGGTCACCAGCGGGAAGCCCTCGGCCAGGTCGAAGCGCATCTGATGGCCGAAGACGGACAGCGTCCCGGTACCGGTCCGGTCGGTCTTGCGGGCGCCATGCTCGAGCACATGACGCATCATGTCGAGGTATTGGCGCATCAGACGTAGTTCCCCGAGGGACGACCCGTCCTCGCTGACCAGCTGAGCATCGTCAGGCCGACGACGATCATCGGCAGAGACAGCACCTGGCCCATCGTGACCCAGCCGAAGGCCAGGTAGCCGATATCCGCATCCGGCAAGCGCACAAACTCGATCAGGAAACGAAAGCTCCCGTAAATGACCAGGAACAGTCCTGACGGCGCCAACTGCAACCGCCTCTTCGACGTGAACCACCACAGGATCAGGAACAGCACGAGGCCCTCGAGCAGGGCCTCGTAGAGCTGAGACGGGTGGCGGACCTGACCGTTGACCAGGAAGCCCCAGGGTACGTCGGTCGTTTTTCCCCACAGTTCGCCGTTGATGAAATTGCCGATCCGGCCTGCACCGAGGCCAATCGCCGGCAGCGGCGCAGTAAAGTCAAAGACGTCGAGGATGCTCCGCCCCCGCCGGCGGGCGAAGATGGAAATTGCGATCAGCACGCCGATCAGTCCGCCGTGGAACGACATGCCGCCCTGCCAGACCTTGAAGATCGACAGCGGGTTTGCGAGCACCGAGTCGAAGCCGTAGAACAGGATCCAGCCCAGGCGGCCGCCCGCGATCACGCCGAGGGCCGCGAAAAAGATCAGATCGTCGACGTCATTTGCCGTCCAGGTCGATCCAGGTATTGCTGCGCGCCGCCGCGCGATCCACCAGCCGCCCAGGAAGCCGAGGACGTACATCAGCCCGTACCAGTGAATGCGCACGGGTCCCATGGCCAAGGCGATGGGGTCGATGTCAGGGTAGACGAACATGGGACGAGATTCTATCAAGCGCGAGGCTGTCCCGCTTCTTGCGGGAAGCCGTTCATCGGGCGTGGAAGGCGTCTGCCGGCAGGGAGCGCCTGGTGATCAATCCCCGGTAATCCTGCAGATCAGCGTCTTCAGGTAGCGCGTCTCGGCAATTGCCGGGTGGACCGGATGATCCGGCGCCTGGCCGCGAAATTCCACCACCTGGGCAAGTCGATCGAGATGCCGCGCCGACCGTTGTACCGCGTCGGTCAATTCCTCCGCGGCCAGGTGATAGGAGCAGGAGCAGGTCACCAGGAAGCCGTCACGAGCGACCAACCGCATCGCCTGCTGGTTGAGCTTGCGATATGCGGCCAGTCCCTTGGCGTGGTCCTTCTTCCGCTTGATGAAGGCCGGAGGATCGATCACGACGATGTCGAAGCGTTCTTTCTCTGCCGCAAGGGCAGCCAGCGTGTCGAAACCGTCGCCCTTGCGCGTATTCACCGCGAGCCCGCTGGCGGCAGCGCTGGCTTCGGCAGCAGCGAGCGCTGCCGACGACGAATCGACACAGAGCACCCCGGACGCGCCGGCGCGGGCCGCCTGCAGGCCAAAGCTGCCGGCATAGCTGAATATGTCGAGGACGCGCGAGCCGGTGGCGAGCCGTGCTACCGCCGCCCGGTTGTCCCGCTGGTCGAAGAACCAGCCGGTCTTCTGCCCGGCGGCCAACGGAACGCGAAATGTCACGCCTCCCTCCATGATATCGACCTGCTCGGGGACGGTGCCGACAGCTGTCTCGACGTAGGACGCAAGTCCCTCCAGGCCGCGCGACGCTGAGTCGTTCTTCCAGAGCACATTGGCCGGCTTTACCACGCGCTCGAGCGCGTCGAGGATTTCGGCCTTCATCGCCTCCATGCCGGCCGTGCCGACCTGCACAACGCAGGTATCCCCGTAACGGTCGACGATCAGTCCCGGCAAGAGGTCCGACTCGCCGAAGACCAGGCGGTAGAACGGCTGGGAATAGAGACGCTCGCGCAGCGACAGCGCGACCTTCAGGCGGTGTGCCAGGAGCGGCCGGCCGGGCGGATGGGCCGGATCGCGACCCAGCAGTCGGGCCGCAATCAGTGTCTGCGGGTTTACATAGGCGTAACCCAGGAAGCGACCGCGACTGCAGCGGACCTGCACACATTGTCCTGGCGTGAAGGCAGTCAGCGGCGTGGTCGCGACGTCGACCTCGTTCGAGAAGATCCACAGGTGGCCAGCCTGGAGACGGCGCTCTTCATGGGGTTTCAGGCGCAGCAGTGGCAGATCGGGCGCGGACAGACGGTCGGCGTCGGGTTGCAGTTCGGTCACTGGATGCTCCTTGGGCGAGCCTCTCGGCCGCGGGGCGCGGCGCGTCCGCGGCTGCGCCAGGCGCATCCGGGTGGGCTGCTATAGTTCGCACATTGTATCGTGAATGGCCCTCCACCATGACCGTGACCCACCCTGCCGCGGCGGCCAACCGCCTCGCTGCGGAAACCAGCCCGTATCTGCTGCAGCACGCCCACAACCCGGTCGACTGGCACCCGTGGGGCGAGGAGGCACTTGACCGTGCACGCGAAGAAGACAAGCCGATCCTGCTGTCCATCGGCTACTCGGCGTGTCACTGGTGCCACGTCATGGCGCACGAGTCGTTCGAGGATCCGGCCATGGCCGAGGTCATGAACCGCCTGTTCGTCAACGTCAAGCTCGACCGGGAGGAGCGGCCCGACCTCGACAAGGTCTACCAGGTCGCGCATCAGGTGCTGACCCAGCGCGGCGGCGGCTGGCCGCTGACCATGTTCCTGACACCCGACGACCTGACGCCGTTCTTCGCCGGGACCTACTTCCCGAAGGAAGCACGTTACGGCATGCCTGGCTTTGCCGACGTCCTTGAGCGCGTGGCCGGCTACTACCGCGAACACCGTGACGAGATCACCCGCCAGAACAAGTCCCTGCACGAGGTCTTCGCCGACCTGGTGCCACCTGCCAGCGGCGACCAATCGTTGACCGCAGCCCCGATCGAGGCGGCGCGCCGCCAGCTGGAATCGAACTTCGACGACAAGTTTGGCGGCTTCGGCGACGCGCCCAAGTTCCCGCATCCAGCCAGCATCGAGCGCCTGCTGCGCGACTGGCAGGCTACCGCCTCGACAACCGAGCCGGACCTGAAGGCGCTGTACATGGCGTCCCTGACCCTGAAGCGCATGGCCGAGGGCGGGCTCTACGACCAGCTCGGCGGCGGCTTTTCCCGCTACTCAGTCGACCCCTACTGGATGATTCCCCACTTCGAGAAGATGCTCTATGACAACGGCCCGCTGCTGGCGCTCGCCGCGCAGGCGGCCATCGCAACCGGCGACGGGTTCTTTCGTCGCGTCGCGACCGAGACCGCCGATTGGGCCATCCGCGACATGCGTTCGCCCGAGGGTGGCTTCTACTCGACGCTGGACGCCGATTCCGAGGGCCACGAGGGCCGCTTTTACGTCTGGGACCGCCAAGAGGTCGAAGCGCTGCTCACCCCCGGTGAGTACGCGGCCTTCGCGCGACGCTATGGACTCGACCGCGAGGCCAACTTCGAGGACCGCTGGCACCTGCATTGCTTTGTCAGCATCGAGCAGGTCGCCAATGAGCAGGGCCTGACGCCGGCCGCGATCGCAGAGATCATCGACGCCGCGCGAGCGAAGCTGTTGTCGGTACGCAACCGGCGCATCTGGCCCGGCCGCGACGACAAGATCCTCACTGGCTGGAACGGGCTGATGATCCGGGGCCTCGCCATCGCGGCACGTGCGCTGGACCAACCGGATTTCGCTGCAGCGGCAACCGATGCCGTGGATTTCCTGCGTGCGCACTGCATGACAGACGGCGAGCTGCAGGCAAGCTGGAAGGACGGCCGCGCGCGCTTTCCTGCCTATCTCGACGACTACGCTTTCCTGCTCGACGGCCTGCTGGAACTCCTGCAGGCGCGCTGGCGGGCCAGGGACCTGGAACTCGCCCGGATGCTCGCTGAAGCGCTGCTGCTGCGTTTTGAGGACCGCGAGCGCGGCGGCTTCTGGTTCACGGCGGAGGGCAAGGACCCGCCACTCTACCGGCCCAAGGGATTCGCTGACGAGGCTACGCCATCAGGCAACGGCGTCGCCGCATTTGCGCTCGCGCGACTGGGCTGGCTGCTCGGCGAAAGCCGTTACCTGGAGGCTGCGGAACGGACGCTACGCGCGGGTTGGGCGTCGGTCGCCCGCGCGCCCCAGGCGCACACCATGTTGCTTACTGCGCTGGAGGAGTACCTGGATCCGCCGCAGGTCGTCATCCTGCGCGGCCAGGCAGAGGAAGTTGCCGCCTGGTCGGCGGCCCTGGCGCCGCTGTATGCTCCGCGACGCATGGTCTTTGCGATTCCCGCCGGTGAGACCGGTCTGCCCGAGGCGCTTGCAAGCAAGGCGTCGCGCAGGACGACAGTCGCCTATCTTTGCGAAGGACCGCAGTGCTCCGAGCCAATCGACGAGCTGCCGCGACTGCTACGGCTGCTACGCGATGGTGTCCTCACCCGTGATCGGTGAACGCTGGCCCGCAGTGCTGGCGTTGGTCCAGGCCCTTCTACTGTCCCCTCACCAGGCAACGAGCGCCAGAACCCCGAGCAAGACAAATAGCCCCGCGGCGATCCAGCGCATGGCCCTCATATTCACCCGGTGGGCCAGTTTCTCGCCCATCCAGACAGCCGGCCCATTGGCAATCATCATGCCAAGGGTGGTGCCGAGCACGACGGCTACCAGCGAATCGTAGCGCGCAGCCAGTGCGATCGTTGCCAATTGGGTCTTGTCACCCATTTCCACCAGGAAGAACGCGACCAGTGTGGTGACGAACACGCCCGCGGCCGGCATGGTCGGGCTGTCTTCCAGCTTGTCGGGCACGAGCGCCCACAGGCCGAAGGCGATGAATGACAGGGCTACGATCCATTTCAGCGCCTGCGGCGAGACCAGGGTGGCGAGCCATGCGCCGACCGATCCTGCGAGAAAGTGATTGGCCAGCGTAGCCAGGAGGATTCCAAGCACGATTGGCCAGGGACGCTTGAACTTTGCGGCTAGCACGAATGAAAGCAACTGGGTCTTGTCACCCATCTCGGCAACGGCGACGATCGCGGTAGATGTCAACAAGGCTTCCAATGGACCTCCCCGACAGGCAGCGTATTGTAGGCGCAGGAGCGAGGGCTTGAATCGCGTCCTCCCCACCGCCGGGGACGTACGTTCAGCAGCCGTACGGCTTGCCGGCGTCGCCCGCGAGACCCCGCTCCTGGCGGGTACGCTGCTCGACGAATTGACCGGGGGTCGGATACTGCTCAAGCTCGAACCGCTGCAGTACACCGGTTCCTTCAAGGTCCGCGGCGCCTACAACCGTCTCGTGCAACTCTCACCTGCCGAACGGGCTGCGGGCGTGGTGGCCTTCTCGTCGGGGAACCATGCCCAGGGCGTCGCCTGGGCTGCGAGACGTCTTGGCATTGCCGCGGCCATCGTCATGCCGACGGACGCGCCACGAGCCAAGATCAGCAACACCCGCGCGCTGGGCGCCGAGCTAATCCTCTACGATCGCGAGCGTGAGAGTCGCGAGGACATCGCCTCGAGGATGGCTGACGAACGGGGCGCGACGCTCGTGCCATCTTATGACGATCCTCACATCATCGCGGGCCAGGGCACCGTCGGACTGGAACTGATGGCCCAGGCGGCTGCGGCGGGGGGCCTTCCGGATGACGTAGTGGTCTGCTGCAGCGGCGGCGGCCTGGTCAGCGGCTGCGCGCTGGCGGTGAAAGATCTCTCCCCCGCTGCGCGCGTGTTCTCGGCCGAACCCGCGGCGTTCGACGACACGCGGCGCTCGCTTGAGGCCGGCGAGCGTGTGCGCAATCCTCCAGGGAAGCGCTCGATTTGCGACGCGTTGCAGGCGCCGACCCCCGGGGTGCTGACTTTCGCGCTGATGCGGCAGCTGCTGGCCGGCGGACTGGCAGTGAGCGATCGCGAGGTGCGCCACGCCATGGCCTGGGCGTTCCAGCACCTCAAGCTGGTAGTCGAACCGGGCGGTGCGGTCGCGCTGGCCGCCCTGCTGTCCGGCAAGCTGGAGACGCGCGGCCGAACGGTCGCCGTCATCGTATCGGGCGGCAACGTCGATGCGGAGGTTTTCTGCGAGGCGCTGGCGCCAGCCGCCGGCTGAATCACCGCCAGTTGTCGGCAACCCACTGCGTTGGCAGGACCCGTCGGTACCACTTGCCGCTGATTCCCGCGATGGCGTCGGGTGGGTTCGGCTTGCCGTGGAAGGCAACGATCCTTGCGCCGGGCGGTACCACCGGTGGCAGGAACCAGCCGAGGATTCCCTTGCGCACGCAATGTCGCTTGAAGCTGACGCACCAGCCTTCGGGCCAGTACCTGAGCCTGCCCTGGCGTGCCAGGAAGCCAGTGACGAATTCCTGCTCGTTGCGTACCGACTTGAGGGCCTGTTCCCGGTGATCGCGCAGGTAGTCCAGCAGGTCGCGGTGCCCGCCAGCGGCGTAGCGGTAGACCGAGGTGTTACCGGTCTCGTCCCGCTTGTCCCACTCCTTGATGACCAGGAACTCTCCCTCCTGCTCGAAGAAGCAGTCGATGTTATCCACGATGACCACGTCGAGGTCGACGAACAGCGTCGGGCCCGTCAGATCGTAGAGGGGATTCGCGAAACTCGTCACCTTCAGCCAGCCGTGACCCTTGGTCCAGGCCTTGCGCTCGTCGAATTCGGGAATACCGATCCCGGGCAGATCATGGACCTCGATGTCGGGCTCGATGCCGGCCCTGTCATCGGTCAGGCACACGAATCGGTGTGGCCTGCTCAGGTTGCGGGCCACCATGGAACGCAGCTTGTTGACGTACTCGGGACCGTACTTGGTGCCCCACTTGATGCACAGGACGTTGACGCTCTGCATGGATGCCCCTTACGCGGCCGGCCGCGCCTTCAGAATTCGTAACCCGCCAGAAAGTGGAACCGTTTGAGGCCCGCGGCCACCATCGCGTGATGACGCGCAGTCCACTCCACCTCGTCGCGGGCCCGGCGGGGCGACTCGAAGACACGTGCGGCAGCGGCAGTGACCCAATCCGCGGGCGCGTCCACTTCGAGGAATCCAGCCAGGCGCGTAAGCCAGGCGGCCGGCTCCGCGATGAATTCCTCGTGGCGGAACATTATCGACTCTCCCGGTCCGGCTCGCTCGAGTGCGTTGGCCACGCCCTCGGCGAAGACGAAGTAAAGTCCAATCGCGGCTTCGATGTGGAGGCGCTTGCGCGAGGCGATGCGCGCGATATTGTCGTAGGGATTCCGGGTGTTGACCACCAGGCGCAGGGGCATGTCGACAAGCGTGCGCAGCCGGTCGAGCAGCGCAGGATCCGCTTGCAGCCGGCGCGCACTGCGGCCACCCTTTTTGTCGCCGATGACCCGTAGCCGGCGGTAGCGACCCTGCCACTGGCCAGGCACCGAATAGTCGTAGCCCCACCAGCGGAAGGCGCCATCGGCAAACCGCCACTCGGCTTGCATCAGTTTCTCGAACAATGCGTCCCTCGAGGGGCATGATCCGAGCAGCCCGAGCGCATCGGCTTCATGCGCGATGACGAGCTCCGGGTGGGAATTGAGCAGCGACCCGATCAGCGAATGGCCACTGTAGGGGAAGCCCACGAACTGGCAGTAGCGCTCGACGTCCGCGAAATCCCTGCGACAGGACCGGCTGAAGCGTCTCGCCTGCCAGTATCGTCGCAGGGAAGGGAACTTGTTGTCTGGGTTGCGACGGAGCATCGTCGAGGGCTGCGCGGAGATCCAAGCCATTTAGCTATCAGGTCGGGTATTCATAGCACAATTGCCGGGCGCGCTCCTGTCCCGCTGGTAGTTTGCCGCAGCGCCCTGGGTCCGGATCGGCACCGGCGCGGCGCTCAAGGTGGCGCCCATTCGGCCGACAGCAGCCCGAGCAGTACCGAGTCCTGGATTTCGCCGGCGACGTGGTAGCGTGCACGCAGCAATCCTTCGCGCCTGAATCCGAGTTGCTCGAGAACGCGTAGCGAGGCCGCATTGCGGGGATCGACATCGGCCTCCAGGCGATGCAGACCGAGGGCCTGGAAGGCGTAGGTGACTATTCGCGCGACCGTTGCCGTTCCCCACCCCTGCCCCCACCACCGCGAGCCGAGTGCGAAGCCGATCTCCGCGCGCCGATGGTCTCGATCGATCCTGAACAGGGTCGTCGTCCCCATCAGCTCGCCCGTTGCAGCAATCGTCACGCCCCACTGGTAGAACCCGTCCTCGCGCCAGCCCTTGTCAATCTCACCTAGCAGCGCGCGCGCTTCGCTCAGGTCGACGAAAGGTCCGCGGCTCCAGTAACGCATCACCTCCGGGTCGGAAAAGATCTCAAACAGGCGCTGGATGTCGTCTGCGCCCAGCTGCCGCAGGATGACGCCGTTGCCGGCCAGGGTCGGCAGACCATTGCTCACTTGACCAGATCCCGTTCAGTCACGGGCCTTCACCGTCCGGTACTTCGCCAGCCCCTCTGCGTTGGTGTCGTAGCGCGGCAGCGAATCGCCCACCACGGCCCAGCTCACGTGCTGGTCGTAGAAGCAGTGCAGTTGCGGCTCGCGGTCGATGCTGGAACGCAAGGAGCTACGGGTAACGTGCATCTCCCCGAAACAGAGGGTCGAGGAGAAGAACAACGTCGTGCCGCACGCTGAGCAGAAGCCGCGTCGGCTCTGCTCCGTGGACTGGTACCACTTCAGGAAATCCTCACCCGCAACCACCCGGAAGCGTTCCGACGCGATACCCACCCAGCTTACGAACGCCGCACCGTGCGCCTCGCGACACCAATGGCAATGACAGTGCGCAAAGAACAGCGTCGGCGGGCCGGCCTCGTAACGTAACCGGCCACACAGGCAACGACCTTGGTATGCGTCCATGTTCCGAGCCTCGCGTTGCTGCCGGAATGAGCCGCGCTTCCTAACGAGGTGCATCGAGCCGCGCGATCGACGACATCTTGATGCTGCCCAGATAGAGCACGCCAGCATGCTCATTGACGCTGGTCACGTCAGTGTACCGCCCAGACTGGTCCCGGATGCTGTATCGGGGTTCCCCATCGAGACCGAAACCCGCGATCCATCCAAGTGGTGGCGGAATGACCTGGACCCAGGATTCCGGCAGCCGCAGCAACAATTTCCTCAGGGCCGGGTGCGGCGCCAGCCAGTCGAATGTGGCGGAGCGGGTCGAGGGTAGTGCTACCCAGAAAAGGTCGCGGCCGTTGAAGGACAGGTTGTCTGGATGACCAGGAAGCCGGTCGGCAAACACGTCGCGCGTTCCGGCTGCGGGACCCTTGAGCCACAGGCGCGTGATCCGCGCCGCCATGGTCTCGTTGACGAGCACGAAGCTGTCGTCAGGCCCGACGGCTACACCGTTGGCAAAGCGCAGGCCGTCGAGCCTGACATGCGTTTCGCGGGTCACTGGATCGAAACTCAGCAGCTGCCCGGAGGCGCGGCCTTCCCAGAAATCGAGGATCCAGCGGCGCTGGTCAGAGCGCTGGCTGGCGTTGCTGAACCAGATGGTTCCGTCCGCCGCGATATCGAGGTCGTCGGGAAACATCAGTTTCTGGCCATTGACGCTGTCGGTAAGGACCGTGACGACACCGGCGGGATCGACCGACAGCAGGCCCCTGAAGGCGTCCGCCACAACCAGGTCGCCGTCGGCATCGAACTGCATGCCTAGCGGGCGACCTTGAGTATCCGCAAAGAGTTCGGGCAGGGACTCCCCCGCCGTGATCCGCAGGATGCGGCCATCCTGAAGGCCGGAGTACAGCATGCCATCCGGCCCCAGCGCGACGTCCTCCGGGCCGGGTCCGAGCTCCCAGGCTTCGAAGCCGGCCTGCTCGAAATTGCCGCTGTCGGCGAAAGCCCCTGTCAACCCGCGATCGCCGTCCGGCGTCCAGGCAACCGGATCAACCGGAACCGGCCAGCAGCAAAGGTAGGCGATCAGCAGCAGGATTGCGCTGCCGCCGAACCAGAATGCAGGAGGCATGGCTTTCACGGCATCACGCCTGGTGCGCCCGCCCCGCGGTACCTTTTCGTCGCGCCCGATGCACGCCTGGCTTCGCCCGGCCGCGGCCGCGCGCGGCGAGCGCGACCGCGCAGGCCTCACGCACCCAGTTGCGCAACACTTCCGGGTCCTCCAGCACGTCAGCCGGCACCTGCCAATAGCCCATCACCCGCTCTGGCTTGTCCGGAAATGGTACGAATGGCCGGCTTCCGGCTTCCTCGTAGCGCGGGCGGTTTGCGTCGCCAACCTTGAAATAAAGCTGGTCATCGCTCACCAGGGCGAAGAACAGCCCGTCGAGATACAGCCCCGCTCCGCCGAACATGCGTCGGGATACGACCCTTCCGGAGTTCCGGAGCTGCTCGAGCACGAAGTCCAGAAAGTCCCGCGACACCGCCATGTGAAAACTCCCGGCAAGCTGACCGCCAGGTCCCAGACTCTGGACATCTATGCCGGGACAGACCTTGCGCCTCAGGGCGTGAAGGCGTACTCAAGCTTGATGCCGTCGGGATCGGCCAAGAATACTGCATAGTAACCGGCCCCGTAGGACGGGTACTCAGCCGGTGCATCGAGCACCCGGACACCGAGTGCGACCAGCTGTTCATACACGCGATCCACGTCCTGGCGTCCCGGCGCCTCAAAAGCAAGGTGATGAAGGCCAGGCGCATAGCGATCGTGCGGCCGCGAGTGTCGCGCAGCCTGCAAGCCGATTTCCATCGAATCACCGGACCAGATAGGCCCTTCCGGTACGTCAGGCTGCCGCTTGAAGCCCATCAGCGGCAGGACCGCATCGTAGAATGCCGCGGCGACGACCAGGTCGCCGACCGTAAGGTCCAGATGATGCACGCGACCGCGTGCGCCGATCTGGCTCGCGCGGCCCAGCGTCGCGTGAATCTTCTCGCGCAGCGCGCCGTGGTCCGCGATATCGAAACTGGGGGCGGCTGACCAGTCCAGTGCCCAGGGCTGCAGTTCGCGCTGTCCCGCAGGCTCGAACTCATAGCGCGGAATGACATGCGCGTGCAGCGCCGGCTCGACGTTGCCGAAGATCGCGTAGTTGATGCGCAGCGCTCCGGTTGCTGCGAGCACGGCATCACCCAGGGCCGCCACGTCGGACAGGAACTGGGACCGGGTTGCGCGATCGAGAACGTTCAGATTGCCTACAACCGGATCAGGCAACAGCAGGCAATAGCCAGGCAGAATCTGTGGATCCCCCATCACCGCCCAGCCGGATGCAAGCCGCGCGACGAAGGTCGGTTCCACTCCAGTCCGCAGGGCGTCCACGCGTCGATGAATGGCAGTCGTCATGCCCATGATTCACGGCTGATGAAAATCACCAACATCATGGCACGATGCCCAGTGCACGAAGGCGCCCGGCGGTCGAGTCGTAGTCGTAATGATGTATGGCCTGCCAGCCGCGCTGTCGCGCGGTGTCGATGTTGGGCAACAGGTCGTCGATGAAGACCGTGCGGGACGGCACCAGCCCGAACAACTCCTCGGCCTTGCGATAGATCGCCGGGTCCGGCTTGCAGGCACGGGCCTGGAACGACGGCAGCGCGCCATGCCCGATGCTCGCGACGTCGATCTCGTGCAGCAGAAAATCCCAGTGCATGTCACCGATGTTGGATAGCAGGTAGACCCGTCGCCGTTGTGCCAGGCGGCGCGCGAGCCCGATCATCTCCTGCTGGGGCACAAACATGCCCAGCCAGTGGTCACGCAGCTCGCCGACGGTCATCGTCCCGTCTCCAAGCGCCGCGATACGCCGGAGCAGCTCCTCGCCATCGAAGTCGCCACGCTCGTAGGCGACGAGGTCGACCTGTTCAAGCAGGCCGTCGATCCGTTCAGCACCGAGTCCATGGCTCGCCAGAAAGCCGAGGAAGCGCGAAAATTCGAGCTGGACTAGCACGCGGCCAATGTCGAAGACGACCGTATCGATAGTCGGCATGCTGGTCTCTGTGCCGGGAACACGCTCCTCGCCAGCGCCGCCAAGGCAGCAAGTGCTGGGCCCCGCCGCGCCGGGAATGTCCCGCCGACGAAGCGCAATTGTCTCAGCCGTTTGCGGCGAGCGCCACCGCCACGGTCCCGTCATCGTCCAGGCAAGCAGCTATCGACTCTGCCTCAGCCAGGGTCATGAAACTGCGCCCGCCGACTGGATCGGAGAAAGGATGGTCAATCCGGCAGTGACCGCCGCGGCTTTCCCGGCGCCTGAGTGCGGCCACGCTTATCAGCAATCCGGCGGTGGCTGCGTCATTTGCAGGGCCGGGGCCACTTTCCCTGCGGATGGCTTCAAACGCTTTGACTGCTGCCCGAAGACCCGCCGCGTCGCGTTCGACGCCGACTTCGCGGTCCATGATCCCGCGGATCCGTTGAACCAGCGACCACTCCTGTACCTCCACCGGCTTGCCGACGGCGCCACTGGCATTTTGCCGGCCGTGGCCGCCCTGATCCTGCCCGCTGATGTCCCTGGCGGCACGCATGCCGAAGACGGCTGCCTCCAGCAAGGAGTTGCTGGCGAGCCGGTTGGCACCGTGCAGCCCCGTGCAAGCCACCTCACCAACCGCCCAAAGGCCGGTCAGCGAACTCCGCCCCCTCAGGTCTGCTGCGATACCTCCCATGTGATAGTGGGCCGCCGGCGCGACCGGGATCAGGTCGCGGGCCGGATCGATGCCCGCCGTCATGCACGAGGCATGAACTGTCGGGAATCGGGTGACGAAGCGCTCACCCAACGCCTCACGCGCGTCCAGGAAGCTGCGACGACCGGCGGCCCGTTCCCGATAAATGGCTCGCGCAACCACGTCACGGGGAGCCAGCTCTGCCTGCGGGTGCAGGCCGATCATGAACCGCTCGCCGCGGGAATTGACCAGTGTCGCTCCCTCCCCGCGCAGTGCCTCGGTAGCCAGCGGCATCGGGTCCCTATCGATGTCCAGCGCCGTCGGATGAAACTGGACGAACTCGAGGTCGGCAAGGCGGGCGCCTGCGCGAGCGGCCATGACCAAGCCGTCGCCGCGCGCGCCGAGCGGATTGCTGGTGTGCCCATAGAGCCCGCCTGAGCCGCCCGTGGCGAGCACCACGGCGCGCGCGGAAAAAAGCAGTTTCTCGTCACCGCGCGCGGCAAGCAGACCGACGACCACGCCGTCGACCATCAGCAGTTCACGGACGTCCACGCCTTCGAGGATGGTGATGGAGGGGGTACGCAGGGCCGCGGCGATCAGTGCCCTGGTGACGGTGTCGCCGGTCGCGTCCCGGGAATGCAGGATACGGCGGCGGCCATGGCCACCCTCGCGACCCAGCGCCGGAACGCCACTCGCATCCCGATCGAAACGAGCACCATAACGCTCCAGCTGCATGACGCACCCGGGCGCCTCGCTGGTTACCAGTTCGACGACCTCCGGATCGCACAGTCCGTCACCGGCCGCATGGGTATCCGCAGCATGCAGTACCGGCGAGTCCCCCGCAGCCATCGCCGCTGCGATCCCCCCCTGCGCCCAGGCGCTCGCGACCTCCCGACCCAGCGGTGAACGCGACAGAAGCACGACCGGTGCCGGGGCGAGTTCAAGGGCGGTCATGAGCCCGCCGAGGCCGGCGCCGACCACCACCACTGGGCTGCATGAGGGCTTCATGCGGGTCATTTTCCGCGGCCGATCGCTACCATCCTCTCGACCGCCTGCCTCGCGCGGTCGGCGACGGCTGCCGGTACGGTGACTTCGTGCGTCATCGTCTCGAGCGAGTGGCGGATGGCGGGTAGGCTGATGCGCTTCATGTGCGGGCATAGGTTGCAGGGACGGACGAAGTCCACCTCGGGATTGGCGAGGGCAACGTTGTCGCTCATTGAGCACTCGGTGATGAGCGCCACCCTGGCCGGCTGCCGCCGGGCAACGAAGCTGGCCATTGCCGCGGTCGACCCGGCGAAGTCCGCAGCCTCGACCACCGGTCGGTCACATTCCGGGTGCGCCAGAATCGTGATTCCCGGGTAATCGCGCCGCAGGCTCGCGATGTCTTCGGGTGAGAAGCGCTCGTGAACCTCGCACTTCCCATGCCAGGAGATGATCTCGACGCTCGTGCCAGCAGCGACGTTTCTTGCGAGGTATTCGTCGGGCAGGAAAATCACTCGCTCGACGCCCAGTGACTCGACCACCTCGACCGCGTTGCCGGAAGTGCAGCAAATATCGCTCTCCGCCTTCACATCGGCGGACGTATTGACGTAGGTGACGACCGGCACCCCCGGGTACCGCGCCTTCAATGCGCGTACGTCGGCGCCAGTGATTGACTCCGCCAGCGAGCAGCCGGCACGCAGGTCAGGAATCAGCACCGTCTTGTCCGGATTCATCAGCTTCGCCGTCTCGGCCATGAAGTGCACACCGCACAGGACAATCACATCGGCCTCCACCGCGGCCGCCTTGCGTGCCAGGGCGAGACTGTCACCAACGATGTCCGCAACCGTATTGAAGATCTCCGGCGTCTGATAGTTATGCGCCAGCACAACCGCATTGCGCTCCCGCTTCAGCCTCAGGATGGCTTCGATGTCGGGCACGAACACGCCCCACTCCGCCGCGGGGACGACACGCCTGACGCGTTCATAGAGCGCAGCGGCCTGCGTTGCAAAAAGCCCGTCGGCTACGACGCTCGCGGATCGAAGCATTCCCGGAGAAATTGCGTCCATATTTATACTCTAAGAGAGAATAAGTAAATGAAGACAAAAGCGGCCTTACCGCTGACCCTTATTCTAGTTTTGGGTTTAAGCTTGTCAAGCCTTTCCGCGCACTCCGGTGGTCTGCCTCTTGCGCGCGGCACGAACACGCAATCCAGGAGCGGGACGCTCGAGCAGGGCCTCGCGGCGGAACCGAACCAGGCGCGCGGGACGGCCACCGGTGCCGAGGGTCACGGCTCCGGTTTCCTCGACCAATCCCTGCTGCTCCACCAGCCTGCGGAAGTTCGGCTTGTGCAGCCTGATTCCGGCCAGCGCCTCGACCGCCTGCTGGAGCTGCAACAGTGTAAACGCAGGCGGCATCAGTTCGAATACGACCGGGCGGTACTTGGTCTTGCCGCGCAGTCTTGCGATAGCCGTTGCCAGGATGCGCCGGTGATCGCCCGCCAGCGCCACACCGCTACCGGCGGCATGCGGGGCAAGCCTTGCGCCGGAATCGTCGCGATGCGACTCCGCCACGATTCCGATTTCGTAGGCGAGCTCGTAGCGGTCCAGTACGCGGTCTTCGTTCCAGTTGCTGCCATGGTGGCCAAAGGTCACCGCAATGCGTTCCCGGCGGGTGTGGCGCTCGCCTGCGGTCTCGCCTGCTTCCGCCCAGCGCGAAAGGATGGGCTCGAAGCCGTCGATGACCTCTGGCCGCCCCTTGCGCCAGTCTTCCCAGGGAAAGTACCGGTACCAGTCGTGCCAGGTCGCGGCGTCCGCGGAGCCGCTGCGGGGCTCGCGTACCAACGCCAGATAGCCGATCGACAGGGTTCTGGGGGAATCGCCAGTCGCGGGATCCTGCCTGCCCAGGTCTCCGAAGGTATAGAGCTGCTCGACATAGCCGAGTGACTGGCCCGTCTGCGCCTCGACCCAGGTCCTGAGACCCTGCTCAAGCGTGCGGTGCCGGCGGGTCAGCGGTCCGGACGGAAGGCATTCGAGCAATTGGCCCACGGAGGGTCCAAGGGTGAGCACACGTGGCTGCGCGTCCGTCACGGCGACTATGACGGCAGTCAGATCTATGGTGACCGGCGCGGAACCGGCCTGCCGGGCGCTGCCGGCGTCGGTCCTGGTTTTCATGGTGGCGCGTCCGCGAGAATCATAGATCAGCCCGGGCGCGTCAGGCAGGCAATCGCTCGAGCCAGGGAAGAGGACCCGTCCGGTCACGCAGGCGCAGGATGAAGTCGAATCGATCCACCTCGGTGCAAAGTTCGAAATCCGTCTCGGGCGCCCAGTCGGCGGCGGAATCGAAGAATTTTCGTGCAGACGGGGCGTCGCGCAGGCGACTGCGCACGCCAATCGCGTCGAAATCGTGCCCCGCAAGCCGGGCGGCTATCAACTCGGCGCACAGGTCATCCTCGGCGCATCGCTCACGCGCCTGATGTCCCATCCGGACCAGGGTCACCGTCGTGGGACGCAGGGCAAGGATATGCCGGCAAATGGCGCCCGCATTAACCAGGCTCCCGGTGACTACCTCATCCGCCGCGGACGCCGCCATCAGGCCCTGGGTCCCGGCGTGGGTGGTGTGGACGAGCGTTCGCCCGCGGAGATCGGCCTTGCGGATCTCCGTTGGAGAGTTGCCGAAATTGAAACCGGGAAGCTTGCGCGCCTCGCGCTCCCCGACACCAAGCCAGCCAGGATGCGCTCCCATCAGCGCCAGTGCGTCCTCCGCTGCCGCGACCGGGTAGATGCGCGCCACGCCGCCTGCCGTCGCGTAGCAGGCAACCGAAAAGGCCCGGAATACATCGATGATCACAGCGAGGCCACGCGCCTCGCGGGCGCCGTCAACGAAATCCGTGACGTTGAGCCGCGGAGTCACGGTTGCCGGCCCGCGGCGCGTACCGCGGCAACATCTGCAGCGGTAACAGCCGCCTGGGAGTTACCGAAGCTGGTGCGTATGTGGGTGAGCACGGCCGCGAGATCTTCATCGTCGAGCCAGGCGAACTGCGGCATGACCACCACGCTGCGCGTCGCGCGGTTGGTCTCCGGCCGGGTTCCAAAAAGCAGCCAGGCGATCAGCTTTCCCGGATCGCCCGCTACGGTCGCTGACCCGGCCAATGCCGGCTGCGCCTCGCCGAGGCCCTTGCCGTCGCGCTGGTGACAGGCGATACAGTGCGCGGAATAGAGCCTGGCGCCTCGATCTGCGGACTCTGTACCGGCCCCGGAGCTGGCCGGCCCGTTGCCGCCGCACCCGGCCAGCCCCAGGAATGCCGTCGCGAGCAGCGCATGGTGCGGGCGCATGGGAACCTCTCCGGAAAGGCCGCCGCGGATGCGGGGAACCGGTCAGCCGGCCCAGGTTCGGACGCGGCCGGTATCAACGTGGACGAAGTCCGACTTGCGGTAGTAGCCGACCCCGCCGGACTTCAGGGAAAGCGCGACATCGCGCAGACGATCGGTACGGTAGCCGGCCAGCCGGACGTCGATGGCGCGGCCTTCCATGTGAAGGCTGTGCTTTGCGACCCCGTTCGAGCGGGTGTTGAGCATGGCATTGGTGGCCGGCGACCGGTATCCCGATATCACTTCGAAACGCGGTTCGCGATCCGCGACCCGGGCCAGGTCATGCAGCAAGTCGATCAGGTGCGGGTCGATGGGTGCGACCTCGCCGCTGCGATGATCCCGGAGAATGTGGTTGAGAGCCGCCAGTGATTCCTGGCAGTAGTCGCCCGAACGGAAATAACCCGTGGTCAGCTGCTCACCGGTGTGGGTATTGACCAGCGATATCAGGCGCTCGCCCTCATCAGCGATCGACGCCAGGGCGCGTCCCGGACCTCCCAGGGCGAGCACCGTCGATCCGCCCGCCAGCAGACCGCGCAGAAAGCGCCGGCGGGAAATGTGTAACGGGGCTGTGTGCTCGAAATCAAGCATCGACAAATGAAGTCCCTTGATCGGTCCTGGGGCCGGCGAAGGATCGCGGATAGCATCAGGAAGTGCAAGCGATTCAGTCACATCCGGGCGATTTGACGGGTTTCCCACCATCGCTCCGTACCACGCGCGGGGGCGAGACCAGCGATTCAGCGATTGACCGCCAGGATGCGGGCACGCGGGAAAAAGTTGAAATCGGTAGCTGACGCCACGGTGTAGGCGCCCATTTGCCGCCCGACAAGGATGTCGCCCGCCTGCAACTCGGGCAACTCGATGTCCTCGGCAATGACGTCGATGCTGTCGCAGGTCGGTCCTGCCAGCACGCTGTGGAACCTTGGGCCGTCCGCCTCCCGCAACGGCTCGATCGGGTAGCGCGCGTGATCGTACAGCTGCCCGCTGAAGGAACCGTAAAGCCCGTCGTCGAGGTAATACCACCAGCGGCCTTCGCGCCATGCCCGCCCCATGACCGTGGTCAGGACGGTTCCAGCGGGCCCGCAGATGAACCTGCCTGGTTCGGCAACGACCCGCGTCCCTTCCGGAATTGCCGCGAGTGCCCGGCGAATGGGTGCGCAGAATTCTTCGACTGGTACCGCCGGCTCGATGTAGTCGATGGGGAAGCCGCCCCCGATATCGAGCGTGGCAGGTGTCGTCATGCCACGGCCCTGCGTGGCCCGGATGATCGCCGCACAGGACTCGATGGCGCGGAGCTTGGTATCGGGCAAGCGCGATTGCGAACCCTCGTGGAAGGACAGGCCGATGACTTCTAGACCCAGCGACATCGCCAGTTCGACCAGGCCGGGCGCCGCCTCGGGGTCGCAGCCGAACTTGCGCGATAGATCCACGACTGCGGCAGGGCTGCGAAAGGAAACGCGGAGCAGCAGGGCAACGCGGCCGGCATAGCCCGCGAATTTACGAATTTCGTCGGGGTTATCGGCCACGAAGGTCTTCACCCCGAAGTCGATCGCCGCCTGGATATCCTGGTCGCGCTTGATCGGGTGCGTGTGTATGCAACGGGACGGAGGTATGCCGGCCTGCCGCACCAGCTCGACCTCGCCGGTGGTGGCGAGGTCGAAGCAGCTGCCCTCGGATGCAAGCGTGTCGATCACGGCAGGCTGCGGCAGTGGCTTGAGCGCGTAATGCAATTCCACGCCCGGCAGCGCACTGGCGAGCGAACGGTATTGCCGCCGGATCACTTCGCAGTCGAGCACGAACAACGGTGAACCGAATCGTTGCACGAGGCCTGCCAGCACACCGTTGCCGCATGGCGTCGGCAACTGCATCTCCCCATCGTCGTTCGGCAACATTGGCTGTTCCTGCGTCGAGGCGGCCCGCGAGTTGGCAAGAGCGCGGATTCTAGGCCAGTCTAGCGCCTGTGCAACGGTCGGTCAGCCGGCTGCGCATCAGGGGTCGGGCCCGAGCTCGTCGTCCAGCAGCGGCGTCACGAGTGCCAGCAGGCGCTTGAGCGTGCCCCTGTTTTCCTCGACTACCCGCCTCCCTCGCTGGCCAAGTTCGACGCGCTTGGCGGAATCGGCCAGCAAACCTGCCACCGTCTCCGACAGTTCGCTCGCGCCAGCCACGGTCCGTACCACGCCCGCCTCGACGAGCTTCTGGTAAATGTCCTCGCTGTTGAAATTGTGCGGGCCGGTCACGACCGGCACCCCGACCGCCGCGGGTTCGAGAAGGTTGTGGCCGCCGATCGGCACCAGGCTTCCCGCCACGAAAGCGACGTCCGCGGCTGCATAGAAGACCATCAATTCGCCCATGGTGTCGCCGAGTACGACCTGGGTGTCTGGTCGGATGGTCCCGCCGCTGGAGCGACTGACCCAGCGAAACCCGCGCCGGTCGAGCAGCGCCGCGACCTCGGTGAAACGGCTCGGGTGGCGCGGCACCAGCACCAGCAGGGCCGACGGATCCTGACGCAGCACGCCAGCATGGGCCTCCAGCACCATGGACTCCTCGCCCTCGTGTGTGCTGCCGGCCACCCACAGGGACCGGCCAGCCGCGCAGGCGGCACGCCACGCCCCGCCCTCGCCGGGCACCCGGGGATCCAGCTCGAAGTCGAACTTGATGTTGCCGGTGACGTGGGTGCGTTCCGGATTGGCGCCAATCGAACGAAAGCGTGCGGCGTCCGCCTCGCCCTGCGCGGCAATCACGATGCCATGCGACAACGCTTCGCGGAACAGCGGCACCAGCCAACGATAGCGCCTGACCGACCGTGGCGAAATACGTGCGCTGGCCAGCACCAGCGGAATGCCACGACGGCCGCATTCCGCATACAGGTTCGGCCATAGCTCGGTCTCGATGATGATGGCGATGCATGGCTTGATGCGCTCGAAGAAACGCCGGACCGATCCAGGCAGGTCGAAAGGCACGTAACGCAGCGTCACCGACTCGCCGAACAGCGATTGCGCCCTGGCCGCGCCGGTTGGCGTCACCGTCGTGAGCACCAGCCCGGTTTCCGGGTAGCGCTTCCGCAGGGCGCGCACCAGGGGCGCCGCGGCCTGCACCTCGCCGACGGAGACGGCGTGGACCCAGATCGAGCAACCCTCGAGCTGGCTGCCGAAGCCGAAGCGCTCCTGCCGCCGCTCGCGGTAGCTTGGGTCCCGCAGGCTTCTCCAGAACTGGATGAAGAATGCGACGGGCGCCGCGATGTAGACCAGCAGATTGTAGAGGAGGCGCATGCGCTGGCCTCAGCTACCGTCCGCATCATGCGCGGCTCGCAGGATATCGAAGCCTGCGCGCCAATCTTCCAGCCCGGCCGCGCGGCCGATTTTCTTGATCGAGCGGCCGAGCCGCGCCAGCGAGCGCTCCTGCCAGTGGCCGGGCGCGCGAATCCGGCCTCGGTCAAAGTCGAGCAACCAGGCGTTGCCCGCGTCGTCGAGCATGACGTTATTCGCATTGAGATCCGCGTGCTGGACGCCCGCATCGTGAAAGCGCCGCATGCAGCGCCCGGCTGACCGCCAGTCGGCGTCCCGTATCCTGCCCGCCAGCCAACGCTCAGCCAGTGAGGTCGCAGCGGGCAAGCGTTCGGTCACGAGCTCGCCACGGTAGGTCAGGCCCGATCGCAGGTAGCGCGCCGCAACCGGCCTCGGGACCGGAAGTCCGCGGTCCAGCAGAGTCGCGAGCAGCCTGAATTCATGAAAGGGACGGGTAAGTTCTTCGCCGAGCCAGAGATAGCAGTCACGCGAGACGCGCGCCGGCAGGCCACCGCGCAGGTAGCGTCGTAGCACGAGTTCCCGGCCATCAACCGCGATGTAACTTATCGAGCCGCGGCCACCGCGCGCGTCAGCGAGCGCGGCGCGCATCCGGAGGGCCTCGCGATCAAAGAGCGCCGATGGATCCGGGCCGAGCGAGGCGTCATGCAGGATCGCGCCGCCCGGCAGTTCGACTCGCCCGAACTTCATGGCGGCCATCGTAACGCCCGTTCGGCCGCCACGTTCAATCGGGCTGCGGCCGCAGCGCTGCGTCCTCAGCGGCAGGGCGGGCCGGCGCAGCATGCCAGTCGGCGCGACGGACCAGTTTGGGTTCTGACGGATCGGCTTCGTAATTGGGAGTCATGATCTGTACGCCATATTCGTTGAACACGTCGAGAATATTGGCGTGCAGCGCCGAATACAGGCGCGGCAGCGACGACGGGTCGCTAGTGTAGGCGTTCAGTTCGTAGGTCACGCAGAAGTCGCCGAGTGCCGTCTGCAGCACGAAGGGCGCCGGCTCCTGCTTGAGGCCGTCGGTCCGCCCCGCGGCGATGACCAGCATGGCCTCGACCTGCCGCCACGGCGTCTCGTAGCCGATCCCCACTGTGGTATGGAGGATCAGGCCGCTGTCCCGGGCCAGCGAACTGAAGTTGACGATGCTGTTGCCAAGGATCTCCGAGTTGGGCACCACGACGATCTCGTTCTTGGGGGTACGGAGCGTGGTCACCAGCACCCGGGAGTCCACTACCTCCCCGATCACGTCGCCGACCTTGATGCGATCACCGCTGCGAAAGGCGCGGCGGTAGGTCATCGTGTAGCCGGCAATGATGTTGCCAATCACCGAGGACGATCCGAGCGAGAAGATGACGCCCAGCAGCACCGAAACACCCTTGAACGCAGCGGAGTCCGACCCAGGGATGTAGGGATACGCAACCACTACCGCGAAGGCCACGATGAAGATGCGTACCACCTTGTAGGTCGGAATGGCCCATTCCGCGTCGAACTCTTCGAAGCGCAGCGAGCCATGCTCTATCGCCGCGAAGAACAAGCGGCCCAGCTTCAGCAGATAGCGGACGACCAGGAACAGCACTGCCAGGAAGACCATGTTGGGCAGCGCTCCGATGAACGACTGCCCCAGGGTCGTCAGCGGGTCCATCACCAGTTCCAGCAGGCCCTCGCCGAGGGCACGGGTCCACGGAAACAGCGGCAACACGAACTGCAGGTACAGGTACACCGCCCAGAGCAGTACGAACCAGTAGAGCAGCTTGATGGCGGACTGCGCCGCACCTCGCAGGTGCTCCGCGCGAATGACCTCAAAACCGGCAACCTTGACTGCGCGGACGTGCGCGCCAGCCTGCAGGCGCGTCAGGGCGCGCAGCCTGCGGAAGCCCTGGCTCAGCAACCACAGCACAACGGCCAGCAGGATGGAGGCACCAACCGTGTAGGCTGCGTGACGCAGCAACAGTCGCGGCGAGCGTTGCTCCCGCCACAATTCGATACTGCGCTGCATGACTTCCAGTGTCGCGTCGGCCAGCAGGACCCTGCTCATGTCCTCGAGTGCCGCGTCCGCATCGGTGACCGTCAGCATCGTGACTGAACCCGCGCGTATCTCGCTGCCGCGAGGCGACTCGACCAAGCGAAGCGTGTCGACCGGGACGCTGCGGTCGCCCGCGAACTCGACGATTCGCTTTTGCACGGCGCGGGCGCGCTCCTCGGCTGTATAGCCGGCGAAGCCGCGAACCCGCATCAGAACCCGGCCGTCGACCTGGATCGGTACGCTCTGATGGGACGCAACTTCGCCGGTCGTCCCTTCCTCAGTCGAGGTGTCCGCGGCGTGCGCCACGACCGGAGCCAGCGACACGATTGCCGCTCCCAGGACCATTACGCGGCCGACTCTGGCGGCAAACTGAACGAATTGGCTCATGACGTTCCTCGCGCCTCAGTGGGACCGGCAGCTGACTTCAGGGTTGCAGCGAGAACTCGGCGCTGCAGTAGGGGCACTTGGCCCAGCCGGTCTTCTCTATGGGGAGGTACACCCTGGGATGGGAATTCCACAGCTTCATCCCGGGCATCGGGCAGGACAGCGGCAGATCAGCGCGCATGACCTCGTAGGCGTTGCTCGCGTTAGGCTCGATTAGCCCGCTCTGGACTGGCGCGGTGGTCAAGTTGTGCTCTCCCCTGCTGGCCGGGATTATAGCGGCGCAGGTTCACGGCCCGCGAGCATGACCTGGTCCCAGATCCGCGACACGGCCTGCCGTTCGACGGCAAACGGGGCCGCCAGGGTCACTGCGGGCCTCTCTTCCAACGACAGGCGGTGGACCACCTGCCTGAAACTCCGATAGGCGTCCACCAGCTCGTCGATCACGAGGTGATCGACCAGCGCCGCCGAACCGACCGACTCCAGCTGCCGGATGGTGTCGGAGAACCTGAACAGCGGCGGGTAGTCGCGGGCCCAGCGCAGCACCCAGTACTGCGCCAGGAACTCGATATCGGCGATCCCGCCCGGATCCTGCTTGAGGTCGAATTCGCCCTCACCCGAACGCCTGAGCTCGGCACGCATCCGGTCGCGCATCGACCGCACGTCCTCGCGCAGCGTCTCGCGGCGCACGTGGTTCATCAGAACGTCCCGGCGGATCCGCTCGAATTCGTCACGAATCGCCGGGCTGCCCGCCACCGAGCGCGAATGCAGCAGGGCCTGATGCTCCCAGGTCCAGGCCTCCCGCTGCTGGTATTCCTCGAAAGCGCTTACATGCGTGACCGCAAGCCCACCCTTGCCGCTCGGGCGTAGTCGCATATCCACCTCGTAGAGCCTGCCGGCGGCCGTGTGGACGGTAAGCAGGTGTACGAGCCGCTGTCCGAACCGGGTGAAGAAGACTGCGTTGTCCACGACCTTGGGTCCCGCCGTCTGCTGGCTGTCGCCCCCCGAGTCGTGCAGAAAGACGAGATCGAGATCCGACGCATAGCCAAGCTCCCAGCCTCCCAGCTTGCCGTAGCCGACGGCAGCGAGTCCCGCCACCCTGGGAGCGCCGGCACCACCGCAGGTCGGCGCGCCGTGGATCGCCACCAGTTGCTCCCATGCCATCCGCATGGCGCGGTCGAGTATCAGTTCCGCTACGTCGGTCAGGCGATCGCTGACCACCATCAGCGGCATCCGCCCGGTCAGATCGAGCAGTGCCACGCGGAATCTGGCGGCTCGACGAAAATGCCTTAGCGCGTCGATCTGCCGCTCCAGGTCGCCACCCGCGTGCTCGAGCCGGGCATCGAGTTCGCGCGCAAACTGTGCACGGTCCGGCAGCACCTCGAAGACGCGCTCGTCTATGAGCTCGTCCAGCAATATTGGAAATGCTGCAACCTGCCGGGCCAGGAAATCGCCATGCCTGCACACCTCGACCAGCCGCTCGAGCGCAGACGGGTTCTCGTTGAGCAGTGAAAGATAGGCGGTACGCCCACCGATGGCCTCGACGATGCTGCGGATACGATGCAGCAGGACGACCTCGCCCACCGCCGGCGACGCGCCAGGCACATCGCCGGGGCGCGGTTTCGCGGCGATGTTCCGCAGGACCCGGGGCAGCAGGATCGACAGTCGCCTGCGTCCATGCTCGTCCAGTCGTGCGTGGTAGCTCGAATCCCTGATCTCGAGCAACTCGCGCGCGATTGCATCGGGATCCTCCAGGCCCAGACGGCAAACATCTTCGGCAACCCTCTGCCGGTCGGTCTCCATCGCCCATAGCGCGCCGAGATCGGCCGTCGCCGGCTCGCCCGCGGCCCTTTCGGGACCAAATACGACATCACGGAAATGGCTCGATACTTGCGTACGAACGGCAGCGAATGCGGCGCTGAATGCCTGCCAGCCAGCAAACCCCATGCTCAGGGCAACCCGGGTCCGGCCGGCGTCATCCGCGGGAAGGGTGTGCGTCTGCCCATCCTCGAACATCTGCAACCGATTTTCGACCCGGCGCAGGAAATCATAGCTTTCGCCGAGCTCACGAACCGCCGCATGATCCAGCAGCTTGGCCCCTTCCAGGCGCGGCAGGACTTTGAGCAACGACTGGCTCTGCAGCCGACGGTCACTACCGCCGCGGATCAGCTGCAGCGACTGTGCGACGAACTCGATCTCGCGTATGCCGCCCGGACCAAGCTTGACGTTGTCCTGCAACTCGCGCCGCACCACCTCGCGCTCGATCATTTCCTTCATTTCCCGCAACGACTCGAACACACCAAAATCGAGGTAACGGCGATAGACGAAGGGCCTGATCACCTCTTCGTACAGCTCGGCGTAGTGGTCGAGCCCCGTGATTGCGCGCGCCTTCACGTAGGCGTAGCGCTCCCAGTCACGCCCGTGCTGCTGCAGGTAGTCCTCGAAAGCGCCGAAGCTGGCGACCAGCGGACCGGACTCTCCGAAAGGCCTGAGCCTCATGTCCACCCGGAAGACGAAACCCTCAGCGGTCGGCGCGTCGAGCAGGCGAATCAGCGCCTGCCCGAGGCGCGTGAAGTACTCCTCGTTGGCGACTCTCTTCCTGCCGTCGGTCTCGCCGCCTTCCGGATAGAGAAATACCAGGTCGATGTCCGACGAGAAGTTCAGCTCCCTACCGCCAAGCTTGCCCATCCCGAGCACGACCAGCCCGGATTGCGCGCCGCCGGGCGAGCGCGGCGTGCCAAAGCGCGAGGCGAGCGCACGAGATGCGAAGTCGTGGGCCGAGTGGATCGCGGCATCGGCCAGCGCGGAGAGCTCCTCCAGCGTCCCGGCGAGGGTGGCGCGGCCGGTCAGGTCGCGCCACGCGATACGGACCAGTTCGCGGCGTCGCAGTGACCTCAGCGCAGCCATGAAGCCCGGCTCATCCTCATGAAGATCCAGCAGACGAAGCGCGAGTTCATCGACCTCGCCGTCGCGGCGCGGTCGGTCGAGCCCCCCTGAAACGGCCAGCGAGTCCAGCATCGCCGGTTCGCGAACGGCGCTTGCTGCGACAAACTCGCTGCAGGCGAAGACCATTTCGAGCTCGCTCGCGTCGAGCCGGGATGCCGCGCCGCCGGCCTGCCTGAATCGGCTCGACAATTCCCTGGCGCGATCCAATAACTGGCCCGCAAGTGCCGTGGGCGCGATTGCCGGAGTGTCCGTCATCGCCGGTCGCTCAACGCCTGCTGATCAGCCATAGTCCGGCGATGCAGAGCGCTACGCCGGCGATGGCAGACAACGAAATGCGTTCCCGGAACAACGCCACGCCAGCGCCGATCAGGAGCAATGCGGCGGCGGACTGTGTGACGATCTGGCCAAGGCTGAGAGCGAACCCCGTGCGATAGAGCAGCAGGAAGCCGAGGTCCAGGCCGATGATCGCGCCCGCGAGCGCCAGCGCCGTCCAGTTGACCTGCCGGAACGACTCGCGCAGCGGCGCACCATCGGGCACCAGCACGGCGGCCAGCGCAAACAGTACGGTCACGATCGAGTAGGTGACGGCCAGCGAAACCAGCGGATTGACCGACGCCGGCGTCAGCTTGATGACCAGGTGATATCCAAAGGTCGAAACGATGGCGATAACCAGCCAGGCAGCCTGCATGCGCGTCGCTCCGGGTGCAGAGGCCCAATCGTAACCGATGGGGACCTGGCATAAGAAAAGCCCCGCCGGTTGGCGGGGCTTCCCTGGCAGTACGGCCGTCGGGGACCGATTACATACCCATGTCGCCCATGCCGCCCATGCCACCCGGCATCGGCGCATGCTCGTGCTCCTTCTTCGGAGCTTCGGCCACCATCACTTCCGTGGTGAGCAACAGGCCCGCGACCGATGCGGCGTTCTGGAGCGCAAGGCGCGTGACCTTGGTCGGGTCCAGGATGCCCATGTCGATCATGTCGCCGTACTCGCCGGTCGCTGCGTTGTAGCCATGGCTGCCCTTGGAATCGCGAACCTTGGCCAGCACGACCGCACCGTCCTCGCCCGCATTCTGCACGATCTGGCGCAGCGGCTCCTCGATCGCACGGGACAGGATCTTGATGCCGACGGTCTGGTCGTCGTTGGCGCCGGTCATCTTCTCGATGGCCCGCTGCACGCGGATCAGCGCTACACCGCCACCCGGCACAACGCCTTCCTCGACGGCCGCACGGGTCGCGTGCAGCGCGTCTTCGACGCGGGCCTTCTTCTCCTTCATCTCGACCTCGGTGGCTGCGCCGACCTTGATCACCGCGACGCCGCCGGAGAGCTTCGCAACGCGCTCCTGCAGCTTCTCGCGATCGTAGTCGGAGGTGGCCTCCTCGATCTGCGCGCGGATCTGCTCGATCCGGCCCTTGATGTCGGTCGGCTTGCCGGCGCCGTCGATGATCGTGGTGTTTTCCTTCTCCACAACGATCTTCTTGGCCTTGCCGAGGTCATTGAGCGTCGCCTTCTCGAGCGACAGGCCGACTTCCTCGGAAATCACCGTGCCACCGGTCAGGATCGCAATGTCCTGCAGCATGGCCTTGCGGCGGTCGCCGAAGCCCGGCGCCTTGACGGCGCTGACCTTGACGATGCCACGGATGGTATTGACGACCAGCGTTGCCAGCGCCTCGCCCTCGACGTCCTCGGCGACCACCAGCAGCGGCTTGCCGGCCTTGGCGATGCCCTCGAGCAACGGCAGCATCTCGCGGATGTTCGAGACCTTCTTGTCGTACAGCAGGATCAGCGGGTTTTCGAGCTCGCTGGTCTGGTTCTGCTGGTTGTTGATGAAATACGGCGAGAGATAGCCGCGATCGAACTGCATGCCCTCGACTACGTCGAGCTCGTTCTCCAGGCCCGAGCCCTCTTCGACCGTGATCACACCTTCCTTGCCGACTTTCTCCATCGCCTCGGCGATGGTCTGGCCAATGCTCTCGTCGCTGTTCGCGGAGATCGTGCCGACCTGCGCGATGGCCTTCGAGTCCTTACAGGGCTTCGATAGCTTCTTGAGCTCGGCGACGGCGGTCGTGACCGCCAGGTCCACGCCACGCTTGACGTCCATCGGGTTGACGCCCGCGGCGACGGCCTTCATGCCCTCGCGGACGATCGCCTGCGCCAGCACGGTGGCGGTGGTAGTGCCGTCACCAGCCTCGTCGGAAGTCGCCGAGGCGACTTCCTTCACCATCTGCGCCCCCATGTTCTCGAACTTGTCCTCGAGCTCGATTTCCTTCGCCACCGAGACACCGTCCTTGGTGACGGTCGGCGCGCCGAAACTCTTCTCGAGCACTGCGTTGCGGCCCTTGGGGCCGAGCGTCGCCTTGACTGCGTTCGCCAGCACGTTGATGCCGCGAACCATCCGGCCGCGCGCGTCATCGCTGAAACGGACTTCCTTAGCTGCCATGTGTCATTACCTCTGAATTCTTTGGTTTGGCCCGGGTTACTTCTCGATCACGGCCATGATGTCTTCCTCGCGCATGACGAGGAGATCTTCGCCGTCGACCTTGACCTCGGTGCCGCCGTACTTGCCGAAAAGCACCTTGTCGCCGACCTTGAGGTCGAGCGGGCGGACGTTGCCGTTTTCCAGGATCTTGCCCTTGCCGACTGCAAGGATCTTGCCCCGGATAGGCTTCTCGGCTGCCGTATCGGGAATCACGATGCCGCCTGGTGACTTGCGCTCTTCTTCTTCGCGCTTGACGATCACGCGGTCATGAAGCGGACGAATCTTCATGGATCATCACTCCTTAGGTTCCATTTCTGGACGTTGCTTGGTGAACACCGGCCAGCGCTGTTAGCACTCGCCTCGGGTGGCTGCTAATCATAGGGGCTAAAAGCTAGAATTCAAGGGGGCGACAAATTCAGCACACGATCAGGGTCGGAAGTCGGATCAGCCCTCAGATCAAGCATAACCATATGAATAACATATATTTTATTGTCCTTTGCACCTGTCCAGACGAGGCCGTGGCCAGTAAAATAGCCAATGACCTGGTGCTGCAGCGGCTGGCAGCCTGCGTAAACCGGCTGGGTCCGGTCGGTTCGACCTATTTCTGGGAGGGGCGGCTCCTCGATGACCAGGAAGTGCTACTGATTATCAAGACAAGCAAGGAACGACTGGCTAACCTCACCGCCCGGATCGAGGCGCTGCATCCCTATGAGGCGCCGGAGGTCGTCGCCATCGAGGTGGCGGGCGGCTCGGAACGATACCTGGCCTGGCTCGGTCAGACCCTGTCTGGATGATCACGGCCGTCAGTTCTTGGACACAGGATCGACATGAAGAGTATCGCGGTTTTCCTTCTGGGCCTGGCGTGCCTGGGTAGCGCTGGCGCTTCGGCCCAGGGCCTGCTTGGCGGGGTCTCCAGCGATGACGAATTCCTGCCGCCTGACGAGGCGTTCAAGCTGACCGCCACGGCCGATGGCGGCGAGGTGGTCGCCCTCAGCTGGATCATTGCCGACGGCTACTACCTGTATCGGCACCGTGTGGCAGTGAAGACCGAAACGCCAGGTTTCACCCCGGGCACGGTCACGATGCCGGACGGCAAAAGGAAGACCGACGAATTTTTCGGCGAGGTGGAAGTCTACTACCAGCAGCTCGACGCTCAGGTGCCACTGGAGCGGGCGCCAGGGGCGGACAGCGTCGAACTCAAGGTAACCTACCAGGGCTGCGCGGACGCAGGCCTGTGCTACCCACCGATTACCAAGACCATCAGCGTATCCATGCCTCCTCCGGGTGCCAACGCAGCGGTATCGTCCGGAGCGCTGTCGGGCGCTGGCAGCACCATGGTGGCGGAGCAGGACCGGCTCGCCAGGCTCATTTCCAGCGGCAACATCCTGGCCGTGGTGGCCTCGTTCTTCGGCTTCGGGTTGCTGCTGGCATTTACTCCCTGCGTACTACCCATGATCCCGATCCTGTCGGGGATCATTGCCGGACAGGGCAAGCAAGCCACGCCCGGCAGATCGTTCACGCTTTCGCTGACCTACGTGCTCGGCATGTCGCTCACCTATACCGTTGCCGGCGCGGCTTTCGCGGCAGCCGGCCAGCAGGCGCAGGCCTTCTTCCAGCAACCCTGGATCCTGATCGCCTTTGCGCTGCTCTTCGTGGCGCTGGCCCTGGCCATGTTCGGGCTGTACGAACTGCAGCTGCCAGCAAGCCTGCATAGTCGCCTGCATGCCGCTTCCGGGCGGCAGAAGGCCGGGACCTTCACCGGCACCTTCATCATGGGCGCGCTGTCGGCGCTGGTGGTTACCGCCTGCGTTGCGCCGCCGCTGGTTGCGACCCTGGCGGTGATCGGACAGACGGGAGACGTCGTTCGCGGCGCATTGGCGTTGTTTTCGCTGTCCCTGGGCATGGGCGCGCCGCTGCTTCTGGTCGGCGTCGCCGAAGGCAAGTTGCTGCCCAGGGCCGGACCTTGGATGGACACCGTCAAGGCGCTGTTCGGCGTAATGTTCCTCGGCGTCGCGGTATGGATGCTGGATCGCATCCTGCCTGGCCCGCTGACTGTCGCACTGTGGGCGCTGCTGGCTTTCGTCGCCGGCTATTACTTCGGCGGATTCAGCAAGAGTCCCGGCCACGGCCGGGCGATCACCAGCCCCCTGGCGCGGGGTGTCGGCCTGTTCGCCATGGTATGTGGCGTAATCCTGCTGGTAGGCGCAGCGGCCGGCTCTGGTGACGCGCTGCAGCCCCTGAAAGGAGTTTCACTCTTCGGCCGCGGCGGCCACACGGCTGCGACTGTCAACGAGTTGCCATTCCAGCCCATCCAGAGCGTTACCGACCTCGATCGGCAGGTTGCTGCGGCCGCCGGCCGGCCGGTAATGGTCGACTTTTATGCCGACTGGTGCGTTTCCTGCAAGGAGATGGACAAGTACACGTTCTCGGACCCGCAGGTCCAGGGCGATCTCGGCGGGTTCGTTCTGCTCAAGGCGGACGTGAGTGCCAACAACGAGGACCATCAGGCGCTGCTCAAGCGTTTCGGGATCTTCGGACCACCCACTACGGCATTTTTTGGCCCGGACGGCAGCGAGTGTCGCAACTTCAGGCTGGTCGGATTTGTTCCGGCCGGGGAGTTCAGGCAGCACCTGGCGAGGTTCGCACGGGAATGCCGGGCATGAAACGCGCGGCCGCTGCGGCCGGCGTGGTCGTCGTCGCCGGCGTCGCGCTCGCTGCCGGCTACCACCTCAGTCGCACGGACGACGGCGCGGCAGCGACCCAGGCCGGGCCCGCCAGCGCCGGCCGGACCGTGCCCGAGACGCGTCCCGAGTTCTCGCTTGCCGACGCGAGCGGTCAGCAGCGCTCGATCACCGAGTGGGATGGGCGGCCGCTGTTGATCAACTTCTGGGCCACCTGGTGTCCGCCGTGCCGGCGCGAAATCCCGCTGCTCAACTCACTCAGGGGCCGATATGGGCCGCGCGGATACGAGGTCATCGGCGTAGCCGTCGACTTTCGCGAGGATGTGCTGGCTTACATGAAGGAAACCCCGATCGAGTATCCAATACTGATCGGTGAGCAGGATGGACTGGACGCAGCCCGGGCCTTCGGCATGGAAACCATGGGATTCCCGTTTACCATATTCACCGACCGGCTGGGGCGGATCGTGACTGTCCACGTGGGGGAGCTCCACGCCTCCCAGGCCGATGCGATACTCCAGGCCGTCGGCGAGGTCGACGCCGGCAAGTTGGCCATCGAAGCGGCGCGAATCCGAATCAGGGCCGAGCTGGCAGCCATCCCCGCGGGGGACAGCTAGCAGGAATCGTTCCGAACGGCATCGAACTACCGCGAACTTGCCGCTTAAATGCCGCAAGTAGACAAAAATCCACCGGTAAGGTTGAATGATGCCCGACTGCCGCAACCGGGGACGGCGGGGCGAAAAAAACGATGTCTAAAGTGCTGCTCTTGAACGGGCCCAACCTCAATCTGCTCGGGACGCGGGAGCCGTCGCTGTACGGCGCTACGACCCTTGCGGATGTCGAACAGCGGCTGACTGGCCTGGCCGCGGCGCGCGGCGCGTCCCTCGAGACCTTCCAGAGCAACGCGGAGCATGAATTGGTCGAGCGAATCCAGCGCCTGACCCAGGACCCGGTGGACTTCGTCATCATCAACCCGGGCGCTTTCACCCATACCAGCGTCGCCTTGCGTGATGCGCTGCTGGCGGTTGCGGCGCCTTTTATCGAGGTGCACCTCTCCAACGTGAACGCGCGCGAGCCCTTCCGCCGGCACTCGTATTTTTCCGACGTCGCCGTCGGCAGCATCGTCGGGCTCGGTGCCGCAGGCTATGAGTTGGCCCTGACCGCCGCGCTCGATCGCATCGCGGCAGCAGCACCCCAGGGGGATTGATCAGGATGGATATTCGCAAGGTCAAGAAACTGATCGAACTGCTCGAAGAATCGGGCATTGCCGAAATCGAGATTTCCGAAGGCGAGGAATCGGTCCGGATCAGCCGCTACCCGCAGGGAATGACCGTCTCCCAGGGCTCAGTGATGGCGCAGCTGCCCGCGGCAGTGCCGGCCAGCGCCTTATCTCAGGCGGCACCCCCGCCAAGCCTGTCACCGGCGAACCCTGCGCCCTCTACGGACAATTCAATCACCGCGCCAATGGTCGGCACGTACTACGCGGCCCCAGCGCCCGGCGCCAAGGCTTTCGTGCAGATTGGCGACGAAATCAAGGTCGGCCAGGTGCTTTGCATCATTGAAGCCATGAAGATGATGAACCAGATCGAGTCGGAGAAGGAAGGCCGCGTGGTCTCAATCCTCGCTCGCAATGGCGAGCCGGTGGAATTCGGCCAGCCGTTGTTCGTCATCGAATAGCATGCTCGACAAGATCGTCATCGCCAACCGGGGCGAGATCGCGCTCCGCATCCTGCGGGCCTGCCGCGAGCTCGGCATCAAGACCGTCGCGGTTCACTCGACCGCCGACCAGAGTCTCAAACACGTCCTGCTTGCGGATGAGACCGTCTGCATCGGTCCGCCGCAGTCAAAGGACAGCTATCTCAACATGCCTGCCATCATCAGCGCGGCCGAGGTCACGGATTCGGTCGGGATTCACCCGGGTTACGGCTTCCTTTCCGAGAATGCCGACTTCGCCGAACGCGTCGAGCAGAGCGGTTTCGTTTTCATAGGACCGCGCAGCGAGACCATCAGGCTGATGGGCGACAAGGTTTCAGCGATCCGGACCATGAAGGAGCATGGAGTACCCTGCGTGCCTGGCTCCGACGGCCCGCTGGTCGATGATACCGACGAAAGCTTCCGGCTGGCACGCGACATCGGCTATCCGGTCATCATCAAGGCCTCGGGCGGCGGCGGCGGACGCGGGATGCGCGTGGTCCACACCGAGGCGACATTGCTGAACGCCATCAACGTGGCCAAGGCCGAGGCGCAGGCGGCCTTCGGCAATGACATGGTTTACATGGAAAAGTACCTGGAAAAGCCCCGGCACATCGAGTTCCAGGTGATCGGCGACAGTTACGGCAACGTGGTGTCCCTCGGCGAGCGCGACTGCTCACTGCAGCGGCGGCGACAGAAGATCATCGAGGAGGCGCCGGCTCCCGGGATCACCGAAAAGCAGCGGCGCGAAATGACCGAGAGGGTATGCGCGGCCTGCACCGCGGTCGGCTACCGCAGCGCCGGAACCCTGGAATTCCTGTACGAGGATGGGCAGTTCTTCTTCATCGAGATGAACACCCGGGTGCAGGTGGAGCATCCGGTCACCGAACTGGTGACCGGGCTCGACATCGTCAAGCTGCAGCTGCAGATCGCATCCGGGGAACCGCTGCCGTTCAAGCAGGACGACGTGAAGATCCGCGGGCATGCCATCGAGTGCCGGATCAATGCCGAGGATCCGAAAACCTTCGCGCCGTCGCCCGGGCCGGTCAAGCTCTGGCACCCGCCGGGCGGCCCCGGCGTGCGCGTCGACAGCCACATCTACAGCGGCTACACGGTGCCACCTTTCTACGACTCACTGATCGCCAAGATCCTGTCGTACGGCGAGAATCGTGAAACCGCACTCGTGCGCATGCGCAACGCGCTGTCCGAGATGGTCATCGAGGGCATCAAGACAAACACGCCGCTGCATCAGGAAATATTCAATCACGCGGCATTCCGCCAGGGCGGTCTCGACATCCACTACCTGGAGCGTCGGCTCGGTCTGAAGTAGGCCCGGACCCGCCGATGCCATACCTGCAGATCGTGCTGGAGATCGGCGACCGTGATCCGGCCGTCGCGGAGGCTGCCTGTTTCGCGACTGGCGCGTTGTCGGTGACGCTGGCGGACGGCGCAGACGACCCGGTCCTGGAACCGGCGCCGGGTTCCACGCCGTTATGGAAGACAGTCAGGCTGAGCGCCCTCTACGATTCAGTGGCGAACAATCGGGAGCTGGTCTCGGCCCTGGCGACCGAACTGCGGTTGGCGCCCGGGAAGCTCCGCTGGGAAGTCATCGAAGACCGCGTGTGGGAACGCGAGTGGCTGAAGGACTTCCATCCCATGCGTTTCGGCCGCAGATTGTGGATTTGCCCCGGGGGACAGGCAGCACCAGATCCGGACGCCATAGTCCTGGAACTTGACCCCGGGCTCGCCTTTGGCACCGGCACGCATGCCACCACGGCCATGTGTCTCGAATGGCTGGATGCCGCGAGTTTGAGTGGCAAGTCGGTGCTCGACTTCGGCTGTGGATCGGGCGTGCTGGCGCTGGCGGCGCTTCGTCTCGGCGCCACCAGCGCGAGCGCCGCCGATATCGATGCCCAGGCCCTGATCGCGACGCGCGAGAATGCGGCGCGGAACCGGCTCGCAGCCGCGCTCAGCATCTGGCCCGCGGCAGCGCTGCCTGAGACACTATGGGATGTCGTCGTCGCCAACATTCTGGCTGGACCCCTTATCGAACTGGCACCGCGGCTGGCCGCAGCCACGAGGCCGGCGGGACGGATCGTACTGGCAGGAATGCTGGAACCGCAGGCCGAAAGCGTGGCAGTCGCCTATAGTCCGTGGTTTCATATGAGCGAATACGCGAGCCGCGATGGCTGGACGGTGCTGAGCGGCACCAGGCGAATCCCGAGCGCGGAGTAAGTCTTCTTGTTCACCCAGTGCCCAGAATGTGCGACGGTATTTCGTGTCACGGCGGATGCCCTCAGAGTCGCCCGGGGCACCGTGCGTTGCGGCATCTGCTCAGCCAGCTTCAATGCCTTGGAATTCCTCAGTGAGCAGCCGGTCCCGCGTCACGGCGATGATCCGGTGCAGGAAGACACCATCACGGTCGAGGAACTGCCGGGAACCGAGTTCATCGAGCTCTCGGGTTCCATCGAGGCGGCTCCGGATAGCCCCGCCGGCCGGCCGGACCCGAGCGATGATGAGGCCGCGGAACCTCTGGACGCGGCCGTTGCAGGCGACCTTGTCGGCACGGGCGAAAGCAACACGGACGACGTCGGCGACGCCGAGCTAGAGTTTCGTGGCTCCGCAGAGGATCTCGAGCGCCTGTTCGTCACCGCAGACCCGCAGTCAATGTGGCACCCGCCCGCAAGATCCGGTCACGAGGATGGGCAGGCTGAGGACGATCGCGAGGAGCTTGATCGGGCCATCACTGCCATCGCGGATGGCGAGTTCAGCGGAATCGAAGTCGTCGAGGAAGAGTTCCCCGGGTTTGACGACGAGGACGGCGCCGGCGACTCGAGTCCCGGACGCATTGCCGCGGTACTCGCCTTCCGGGGAGCCGGTGAAACGGGCCCCGAGGCAACCACCGAAACCGAGACCGGATCCGGAACGACTGAGCAAGAGCCGGAGGAAGCCGATTCCGGCGACGGTTCAACCCTCGATCGCACCGACGAGTACCCGATCCTGGTGCTCGACGATCCGAGCACGGAGACTGAGGCGGTGACGGAACCGGCAGACGAGTCGCACTATCCGGCGGAGACTGCCGGCGCCGCGGATGAAACACTACGGCTGCTGATCCCGGAGGAGCTACGCTACCAGCCGGCGCTTAGCGCGTCGAGCGCGTTCGAGTCGGAGCCGGAGCACGGTTCGCCACGCTGGCCACTGGCTGTCGTGGCGGCGATCCTCATTACTGTACTTGCTGCACAGGCGATTCATTTCTGGCGTGAAGACCTGGTTCGCAACCCGGCCACCGGACCTTGGCTGATTCGTATCTACGCTGCGCTCGGCACCAAACTTTCGGTTCCGGCGGACCTTTCGGCCTTCGAGTTGAGGCAGCTGGGCGCTGCCAGCGATGGGGTCCAGGCGGGTCGAATCAAGGTGCGGGCAAGCATCGTCAATCGCGCCGCTTTCGCCCAGCCGCTGCCGCTGCTGCGTCTGTCCTTGCAGGATCGCTTTGGTTCCACCATCGGGACTCGCGACCTCGAGCCGGAAGAGTACCTGCCTGGGGGTACCGCATCAGCATCGGGGTTGCTGGGGCCGTCCCAGCGGGCCGACGCGGAGGTCGTGTTCGTCGATCCTGGCCGCGACGCAGTGGGTTTCGAACTGGACGTCTGCCTGCGTGGCATTGGCGGCATCCATTGCAGTTCTGCCGCCGACGATCAGCCGTGAAGATTGGGCCTTATGAATTGCCGGCGGCGCTCGCGCTGGCGCCGATGGCCGGCGTAACCGATCGGCCATTCCGTTCGCTGTGCCGCGAGATGGGTGCGGGGCTCACAGCCTCTGAAATGATCACGGCCGACACCAGGCTCTGGCACACCCGCAAGTCTCGCCACCGACTCGATCACGCGGGCGAGCCCGAGCCGCGGGTGGTGCAGATCGCGGGCAGCGACCCGGCAATGCTGGCAGCAGCCGCGCAACTCAATGTCGAGATGGGCGCACAGATCGTGGACATCAACATGGGTTGTCCAGCCAAGAAGGTATGCAACCGCGCCGCTGGCTCGGCACTCATGAGGGATGAGGCGCTCATCCGCTCCATCCTCGAAGCCGTGTTGCGAACGGCAGGCGTTCCGGTAACGCTCAAGATGCGTACCGGCTGGGATCGCGACAGCCGAAACGCTGTCAGTATCGCGCGCATGGCTGAGGACATCGGCGTCGCGGCGCTGGCAGTGCATGGCAGGACGCGCGCTGACAAGTTCGCCGGCGAGGCTGAATTCGCCACCATTGCGGACGTGGTACGGAGCGTTTCCATTCCAGTATTTGCCAATGGCGACATCGACTCGCCGGAGAAGGCCCGCAACGTGTTGCTGGCGACCGGGGCCGCGGGCGTAATGATCGGTCGTGCAGCACAGGGCCGGCCATGGATCTTTCGTCAAGTCAAGACGTATCTGTCGTCGGGCGTTGCGGTCGGGCCACCTTGTCCGGGCCAGGTCCGTGATATCATCATGACCCACCTGGAATCGCTGCACGCTTTCTATGGAGAAGACGTCGGCGTCCGCATGGCGCGCAAGCACCTCGGCTGGTATTGCCGGCAGTTGCCGTTGGCCTCGAGGCTGCCTGGCGAGCTGCTGACCGCGGCGCGGGCTGTCGAACAGCTGAGGCTGGCGAGCGAGTTCCTGGCGGCGTCCGGCTACGTAGCGAGCCGGGCGGCCTGAAAAAAAACTGCACGCAAAAAGCGGCACGCGGGGAACGGTTTGAAATGATCGCCAGAAAGAAGGCGCACGACGGGCGTCGCAGCGGGATTTCCCGCGCCGGAAGCAATGGCGGCGGCAGGCCGATCCCATTGCGCAGCCAGACCGAGGAAGCGCTAAGCGCGTACTTCGGCACTCTCAACGGACACAAGCCGGGTCGCCTGTACGAGCTGGTGCTGCGCGAAGTCGAAGTGCCGCTGTTCAAGTCCGTCATGGACTATGCAGACGGCAACCAGAGCCGCGCCGCCACCATTCTCGGGATAAATCGTGGAACGCTGCGCAAGAAGCTGCGCGAGTACGGCTTATCGGACTAGCGCCGCCAGCGAGCCGCTTCATGGAGCGTTTGCGGGACAGGAGCGACAAATGAGCAAGATCCGCCGCGCGCTGCTGAGCGTTTCCGACAAGACCGGCATTGCCGACCTGGCCCGCCAGCTCCATGAACACGGTGTCGAGCTGCTCTCCACCGGGGGAACCGCCGAGCAGCTTCGCCAAGCCGGACTGCCGGTGCGCGACGTGGCGAGCTATACAGGCTTTCCGGAGATCATGGACGGGCGGGTCAAGACGCTGCACCCGAAGGTCCATGGCGGTCTGCTCGGCCGTCGCGGGACCGACGACAGTGTGATGCGCGAACATGGCATCGAGCCGATCGACCTGCTGGTCGTCAACCTCTACCCGTTCGCCGCGACCGTCGCCAGGCCCGGCTGCAGCTACGATGACGCGGTGGAAAACATCGACATCGGCGGGCCGGCGATGCTGCGCGCCGCGGCCAAGAACCACGAGCACGTGGCGGTACTTGTCGACCCGGCCGATTACGGCCCGGCGCTCGAAGAAATCGGTAGCCAGGCCAGCCTGCGCTTCGGCACGCGGCAACGCCTAGCAGCCAAGGCGTTTGCGCATACTGCCTCGTATGACGCGATGGTGGCGGCATACCTCGACAGACAACAGGGACTGGAACACCCGTCGGAGAGTGGACAATCCTCTGCCGGGACGATTGCTGTCGACGCGCGGCAGGGCCCTTTCTATCCGCAGGAACTGGCACTGCGCTTCAAGAAGAAGCTCGAGCTGCGCTACGGCGAAAACCCGCACCAGTCGGCAGCCTTCTACGCCGACCCGGAAAGCAATGCGGCCAGCGTTGCAACGGCGCGGCAGCTGCAGGGTAAGGAACTGTCCTTTAACAACATCGCCGACGCCGATACCGCGTTGGAATGCGTTCGTCGCTTCCATGAGCCCGCCTGCGTCATCGTCAAGCACGCCAATCCCTGCGGCGTGGCCGTGGCGCCGACGCTCGTTGAAGCCTACGATCGCGCCTACCGGACCGACCCCACTTCGGCTTTCGGCGGCATCATCGCCTTCAACCGTCCACTGGACCATGACACCGCGAGGGCCATCGCCGAGCGCCAGTTCGTCGAAGTCATCGTTGCCCCCGCCATTGACCCCGCCGCGCTCGCTCTGCTCGCTGCCAAGCGCAACGTCAGGGTCATGGAAACGGGCCCGCTCGACCCCGCCGCTGGCGCCGCGCGCGATCTGCGCAGCGTGGCTGGCGGACTCCTGGTCCAGTCACGGGACGTCGGCGAGGTTTCCCCTGCCGACCTGAAGATTGTCACGAAACGCCAGCCGAAACCTGCCGAACTGGACGACCTGTTGTTCGCCTGGCAGGTCTGCAAGTACGTCAAGTCCAACGCCATCGTCTTTGTGCGTGAGCGAATGACGCTCGGCGTCGGCGCCGGCCAGATGAGTCGCGTCGTATCGAGCCGTATCGCGGCAATGAAGGCGCGCGAGGAAGGCCTCGAGATCGAAGGCGCCGCGATGGCTTCCGACGCGTTCTTTCCGTTTCGCGACGGGCTCGACGTCGCTGCCGAATTCGGCATCAAGGCCGTAATCCAGCCAGGCGGTTCGATGCGCGACCCCGAGGTGATCGCCGCCGCCGACGAGCACGACATGGCGATGGTCTTTACCGGCATGCGCCACTTCCGGCACTAGGGCTGCTGGAGTTCCCCCATGAAAGTCCTGATCATCGGCAGTGGCGGGCGCGAGCACGCTCTGGCCTGGAAAGTCGCGCAGTCGGCGCGGGTCAGTGAGGTGCTGGTGGCACCTGGCAATGCAGGCACGGCAACCGAGCCGGGTTGTCGTAACGTCGACACGCGTGCCGAGGACATCGCCGGCCTGGTGACGCTGGCGCGTCGCGAAAACGTGGGACTGACCATCGTCGGCCCCGAAGTGCCGCTGGTTGCCGGGGTCGTCGACGCCTTCGCCGAGGCCGGCCTGCGTTGCTTCGGGCCGCGCCGGGCCGCTGCTCAACTCGAGGGCAGCAAGGCATTCACCAAGGAATTCCTGGTGCGCCACGGCATCCCCACGGCTGGCTATGCCCGATTTACTCGCGACGATTTCGACCCTGAATTCGTCCGCGCGCAGCAGCCTCCGATCGTGATAAAGGCCGACGGCCTCGCGGCCGGCAAGGGCGTGATCATCGCCGCGTCGGCCGACGAGGCCATCGCAGCCATCGAGGGCATGTTCGCTGGCGCCTTTGGCGCCGCCGGCGATGCGGTGGTGGTCGAGGAATTCCTCGAGGGGGAAGAAGCCAGTTTCATCGTCATGGTCGACGGCGAGCAGGTGCTGCCTCTCGCCACGTCACAGGATCATAAGCGCCTCGGCGACGGCGACGCCGGCCCCAACACCGGCGGCATGGGCGCCTATTCGCCGGCTCCGGTGGTAACCGAGGTGCTCCACCGACGCATCATGCAGGAGGTCATCTGGCCGACGGTGCGCGGTCTCGCGGCCGAAGCAACGCCGTATACCGGGTTTCTGTACGCCGGTCTGATGATCGCCGCAGATGGCACCCCCAACGTACTCGAGTTCAACTGCAGGTTCGGCGATCCGGAGACCCAGCCGATCATGGCCCGCCTGCGGTCCGACCTCGTCGATCTGTGTGAGGCCGCGCTTGACGGGCGCCTCGGGGAAGTCGAGGCCGAATGGGACCCGCGTGCGGCGGTGGGGGTCGTCCTTGCCGCCGACGGCTACCCGGAAACCGCGCGCAAGGGAGACGTCATCAAAGGCCTGGACGCGGCTGCCGCCCTGCCGGGCAAGGTGTTCCATGCCGCGACCCGACTCGACCAGGACCGCGTGCTGACCGCCGGTGGACGCGTACTCTGTGCCGTCGGTCTCGGGGACACGGTGAGGACCGCCCGCGATGCGTGCTATGCGCTGGTGGACGTTATCCACTGGCCCGGGATGCAGTATCGCCGCGACATTGGCTGGCGGGCGGTCGAGCGCGAGAACCGCGGGTCCGGCTGAGACCCGATCAGCGCGCAGGGTGCAATTCGGCCGCCCGAGTCTAGTCACGCTTCAGTTGCGAGAAGCCTGAGAAGTGCATAGGCCTCAGCGCCAGCACGCCAGCCGTTCCCTGTCGCTGTTGCATCGGTAGCGACGTGTCCTGCTCGGCAAGCTCATTGAATTCGCGCACCAGGCGCATGATCGAACGCTGCAGTTGCGCGGCTGATGACGGTGACAGCGCGGCGGCAAAAAACTGAAATCCAGCGTTTGGTTCATCGAAGCGCGAGCGAAAGAACTCGGGCAGGATCCTGCGCTCGACGAATCGCTGCATTGGCCCGTCCTTGCGCCAGGAAAAGTTGCGGGTCAACAGGTAGCGTATCCGCCGGCCCGGCCTGAGCTCGATCACGCCAATCTGGTCGAGGCGGGAGAGCAGTTTGTCAACTTCCGGCTCGGTGAAGCTGTAGACACGCAGGATTTCGTCGAAGCTCCAGCGGTTGAACGTCAGGTAGGTCATCAGGAAGAGCTTGGGGTCAGCCATCAGCTCCTCCTCCTGTTCGATGGTCAATTCGGTGACCATCGACTTGCGCGCGGCAATGCGCTCGACCAGGTCGGCGATCTCCACGCCCGCGATGTTGCAGGCCAGTTCGAATCGCTCGAGCGTAAAGCGGCCAGTCGCAAACATGCGCTTTACGCTCGCCTCGCTCAGGCCCAGCCCCTTGGCAAGTTCGGCATAGGTGAGCCCCTGCTCCCTCAGGACCCGCTTCAGCTCGTCGATCAATGTGTCCCGTCGTCGCATGGCGTCCCCCACGGTTTGCGCGGCCAATGTTGAAATTCGACCATAAGGTAGCGTTTTCTGATACCTCCGGTTTAACTCTTGAAGACTTTTGTGCTGAAAGTTGCAATTTCTGTAATCAGCCACCCACAGTGCCTCGCAGTACCGGACGGCATGGCCGCACGCGGGGCCGGCTTCCGGAAGGCATGCGACGGATCAGGGGGGCGAAAGCCATGGGAGGCTTCAGCAGGTGGGTGATGCTGGCGCTATGCGCCGTCACCGCTTCCGGATGCTCCATCAATCGCCTGGCAGTCAACCGGGTCGGCGACGCGCTCGCCGGCGGCAACGGTGCCTACGCAGTCGATGATGACCCGGAGCTCGTAGGAGCCGCCCTGCCCTTCGGCCTGAAGCTGATTGAGAGCCTGTTGGCGCAAAGCCCGGAGCACCGCGGCATGCTCACCGCCGCCGCCAGCGGCTTCACTCAGTACGCCTACGGCTTCGTGCAGATGCCGGCCGAGCAGCTCGAGGACGCCGACCTCGAGCGCGCCTGGACCGAGAAGGATCGCGCCCGGCGCCTGTACCTGCGCGCCCGCGATTACGGCCTGCGGGGTCTCGCGGTCGGCCACCCGGGTTTCGCCACGAATTTTCAGGCGGACCCCGCAGGCTCGCTGGCGGAAATGGGCAGGCAAGACGTCGAATTGCTCTACTGGACCGCGGCCGCCTGGGGGGCCGCGGTCGGCCTGGGCAAGGACCACCCCGATCTTGTCGGTGACCTCCCGTGGATAGAGAAGCTCGCTGACCGGGCCCTGGCCCTCGATCCCGGCTTCGGCGCGGGCGCCCTCCACGGTTTCATGATTACTTACGAGATGATCCGCCCGGCCGCCGAAGGCGACGCAGCAGAGCGCGCCACGCGGCACTACCTGCGGGCGGTCCGGCTTTCGCACGGCCTCGAGGCGGGACCGCATGTGAGTTTCGCCGACTCAGTCTGCCGCGATCAGGACGATCGCGAATGCTTCAGGACCGCGCTGACTGCGGCACTCGCGATCGATATCGGGCAGAACCCCAACGCTCGGCTTGCCAACACGCTCATGCAACGTCGGGCGCGCTGGCTGCTCGGGCGGATCGACCGTTTGTTCATGCCAGGTCCTGACGAACAACCCTGAACGACCGGATAAGGAGCACGACATGAAATTCAGCCGCCTAATCCTGGCCCTGATGGCGATCTTCACGGTCTTCAGCACCGCCGCGGCCGGACCTGTGACGCTGAGGATAGCGACCGTCGCACCGGACGGCTCGTCGTTCCACAAGAGCCTGCAGCAGCTCAATCAGCAATGGAGCAAGGCGCCTGGAGGCGGCGTGAGCCTGATGATCTACACACAGGGCAAGCAGGGAAGCGAAGCACAGATTGCGAGCCGGATGCGCGCCGGCAGCATCCAGGGCGCGATGCTGACGGCCAATGGACTGGGGCAGCTGGACAAGGACGCGACCGCGCTGCAGCTGTTGCCAATGATGTTCCGTAGTTGGGAGGAAGTGGACCATGTGCGCGAGGCGCTGCGGGCACGGCTGGAGCAAGGACTATACGATGCCGGCTATGTGGTGATCTTCTGGGGCGACGCGGGTTGGGTGCGGTTCTTCTCCCGCAGCCCGATTGAGCACCCGGCCGACCTGAAGCGCATGCGCGTCTACGCCGACGGTGGCGATCCCGTCACGCTGGATCTCATGCGCGAGTACTACACGCCGGTCCCGCTGGCGCCGCACGACATCCAGTTGAGCCTGAGGAACGGCACCATCGATGCCATTCCGATGCCCGCATTCCTGGCCAACCTGCTGCAGGTCGCCCAGTTCGCACCCAACATGCTCGACATGCGATGGGTGCCGATCGCGGGCGCAATGATCGTAACGCGCAAGTCCTTCGATGCACTGCCGGCTGAGACCCGCGAGTACATGCTGCGTACGGGCCGCGAGGCCGGCGCGGAGATTCGCCGGCAGGCCCGGGCAGAAGATGACGCCGCGGTCGACGCGATGCGTATCAAGCAGAAGCTCAACGTGGTGCCCTTTCCACCCGCGCTCGAGCAGGAGTGGCGCAAGGAACTTGCCCGCCTCAGTCCACAGATCCGCGGCCAGATCGTGCCCACCGACATCTACGACCGCGTCGGCGCCACGCTGCAGGACTACCGCTCGCACGCGCCAGCCGGACTCGCCAGGGCCGAGGACTAGCCATGCTGGCTTCGCTTGCAATGGCGGGCAGCGATCCCTGGCAGGGCTGGCTGGATCGATCACGAGCCACTTTCCGGATTACCGAGGACCTGCTGTTGTGTGCCGCAATGGGCGCGCTGGTGCTATTGGGGATTGGCCAGCTGGACCTCTGGCCGGCACTGGGGCTGCGTCTGAATGTCGGGGTGATGGACAACGTCGCCCGCCACGTCACGCTGCTGATCGGCATGCTCGGCTCGATGGTCGCCGCCCGCGAGCGGAGACTGCTCGCGATCGGCACGCTGGCGCAGTTGGCCCCTGAACGCCTGCAGCCAGCCATCGCGATCTTCGTTGGCGCCACGTCGACCAGTATCGCCGCCGGCCTCGCCGTCGCCTCGTGGCAGTTCGTTTCTTTCGAACGTCCTGCCGGACTCGTCCTCGCCCTGGGAGTCCCTGTCTGGATCATCCAGCTGTCGCTGCCCCTCGGCTTCGCGGTACTGGCTGCGCGCGTTTGGTTCCATTCGACCAGAACGCCGCGCGGGCGGGCCATTTCACTGGTACTCGCGGTCACGCTGATGCTCGTGGCCTGGAACCCGCCACTGCCACCCGCTCAGTTGCTGGGGCCGGCACTTGCCCTGCTGGCAGCCACGACCCTGCTGGGCGCACCCATCTTTGCCGTTTTTGGCGGCGCATCGCTATTACTGTTTGGCGCGGCAGGGGACCCGATCGCGTCGATCCCGCTCGATCACTACGGCCAGGTCACCAGCCCACTGCTGGCAACGTTGCCACTGTTCACGCTGGCCGGCTACGTGCTGGCGGGTTCACGCGCGGCCCAGCGCGTGGTCACGCTGCTGATCGCCTGGACGGGGCACCTGCGCGGCGGGCCTGCCATCGTTACGGTGTTGGGCTCAGCCTTCTTTACGGCGTTCACCGGCGGCTCTGGTGTCACCATCCTGGCACTGGGCGGACTGCTCTTACCGCTGCTACTGGCTGCGCGGCATTCGGATCGCGACTCCCTGGGACTAATTGCCGGCGCGGCCTCCCTCGGCGTGCTGCTGCCGCCATGTCTGCCGCTGATCATGTACTCAATCATCGGCCAGGTTGGCATGAACGACATGTTCCTGGCGGGTCTGCTTCCGGGCGCACTGCTCATCGCAATGATGGCCGGCTGGGGCATGGCCTCCTCCGGCCGCTCTGGAGAGGCGCGGCCAGCCTTTGACCTTGATCGTGCCCTGTCCGCGGCGTGGGCGGCCCGGTTCGAACTGCTGCTGCCGCTGGTACCTCTCACCCTACTGATCGGCGGGCTCGCCCTGCCGGTGCCGGCGGCAGCCGCGACCGCGTTGTTCGCGATGGTGACCGGGATGCTTTTCCATCGCGACCTAAACCTGGCCACTTTGCGTCGTGTGCTGGTCGACTGTGGGCTACTCACCGGCGGCGTACTGCTCATCCTCGGCACCGCCATGGGCTTCACCAACTACCTGATTACCCTGCAGGTACCGGACGCTCTGGCCACCTGGATCGGACTACATGTGGAGTCGCGCTGGGCGTTCCTCCTGCTGCTCAACCTGTTCCTGATAGCCGTCGGCTGCCTGATGGACATCTTCACGGCCGTGGTGGTTGTGGTGCCGCTGGTCCTGCCGGCCGCCCTCGCCTTCGGCATCGATCCGCTGCACCTCGGCATCCTGATCCTCGCCAACCTGGAACTCGGCTACCTGACCCCGCCGGTCGGGCTCAACCTGTTCCTGGCTGCGTACCGTTTCAACCGGCCGGTGATGACTGTGGCCCGCGCGGCACTGGTGCCCATGCTGGTGCTACTGTCCGGCGTCATCGTCATTACCTACTGGCCACCGCTGACAACCTGGCTGCCCTCCCTGTTCCGTGGCAACTAGCCCGGAACCCGCCGTGCCAGCGGCGCTGGCTCGTCCCGCGGCGGACGTTTATGCTTGGCGCCGCCCCAGGGGGAGAGCTGTCATGAGTCAAATCACCATCCGACGCAAGCACCAGCTGGGCCACGCCGAGCTGCGCGATCGCGTTTCGCACCTGGCTGAGCGGCTGGGCGAGAAATACAGCGCCGATTGCCACTGGGAAGGCGACGTGGTTCACATAGACCACTCCAATGTCACCGGCACGGTCCAGGTTACCAAGAGCGAGGTAGTGATCGACGCCAGGCTTGGTTTCTTCCTGTCGATGTTCCAGCACCGGGTCGAGGACGAGATCAGCAAGATTCTCGACGAGGAGCTCACGCGCAAGATCTGACCGAAAGGGGGACTGTCCCCTGATGTGCGCCCTACTCTCCGCGGTGAAGATCCACAGCCCGCCACAGGTACCAGGCGGCGGTACTGCGATACGGGGCCCAGCGTCGTCCCAATTCTGCCAGCTCACTGGGTCGGGGCAGCTCGGCAAAGCCATACGCGATGCGGTATCCACTGCGCACGCCATAGTCGTCCACCGGCAGCACGTCGGGCCTGCCAAGCGTGAACATCAGGAACATTTCGACCGTCCAGCGGCCGACGCCGCGGACCTGAACCAGCCGCTCGATGATCGCCGCATCGGGAAGTTGTGCCAGGCTGCGCCGGGACGGGATCGTGCCGTCCAGCGTCCGGGCAGCGATGTCCCTGAGCGAAGCCGCCTTCGCGCGCGAGAAGCCCACCGAACGCAGGGTTTCCTCGGGCGTATCGAGCAACTCGGCCGGTTCCGGAAACCTTCCCTCTCCATACAGCGCGAAGAATCGCTGCAGGATCGTGCCGGCGGCCTTGCCGGTCAGCTGCTGATGGGCGATCGACCGGACCAGGGATTGAAAGGGCGTGCGGCCCCGTTCCGGCTTGATCTCGCAGGGCCCGGCAGCGCGGATCAGGGCGCGCATGACCGGGTCTCGGGAGAGATGGCGGCGGACGGAGGGATCCATTCAACAACCGGGTGGGTGCCGGGCACCGTGACGAGAAGTGAACCGTCCGCCTCTCGTCACGGTGCCAGGCACCTCGGCTTATCCTCGCTTCATCGCGTCGAAGAACTCGCCGTTGGTCTTGGTGTCCTTCATCTTGCCGATGAGGAACTCGATCGCGGCCAGTTCGTCCATTGGATGCAGCAGCTTGCGCAGGATCCACATCTTCTGCAGCTCGTCCGGCACCGTGATCAGCTCTTCCTTGCGGGTGCCTGAACGATTGATGTTGACAGCCGGGTAGATGCGCTTCTCGGCGATGCGACGGTCCAGGTGGATTTCCGAGTTGCCGGTGCCCTTGAATTCCTCGTAGATCACGTCGTCCATGCGCGAGCCGGTGTCGATCAGCGCGGTCGCGATGATGGTCAGCGAGCCGCCCTCCTCCACGTTGCGGGCCGCGCCGAAGAAACGCTTCGGCCGCTGCAGCGCGTTGGCGTCGACGCCGCCGGTCAGCACCTTGCCCGAGCTCGGCACCACCGTGTTGTAGGCGCGAGCGAGGCGCGTGATGGAATCGAGCAGGATTACGACGTCGCGCTTGTGCTCGACGAGGCGCTTGGCCTTCTCGATGACCATCTCGGCCACCTGCACGTGGCGGCTGGCCGGCTCGTCGAAGGTACTGGCAACGACCTCGCCCTTGACCGTGCGCGCCATCTCGGTGACTTCCTCCGGCCGCTCGTCGATGAGCAGCACGATCAGGTAGACGTCCGGGTGGTTTGCAACGATGGAGGTGGCAATGTTCTGCAGCAACATCGTCTTACCGGCCTTCGGCGGGGAGACGATGAGGCCGCGCTGGCCCTTGCCCAGCGGTGCGGTCATGTCGATGACCCGCGCCGTCATGTCCTCGGTCGAGCCATTGCCGCGCTCGAGTTTCAGCCGCTTGGTGGGGTGCAGCGGGGTGAGGTTCTCGAACAGCAGCTTGTGCCGCGAGCTCTCCGGCGAGTCGAAGTTGATCTCGCCCACCTTGAGCAGCGCGAAATAGCGCTCGCCATCCTTGGGCGGCCGGATCAGGCCGGAAATGGAATCTCCGGTCCGGAGATTGAACCGGCGTATCTGCGACGGGCTGATGTAGATATCGTCCGGCCCGGCCAGGTATGACCCTTCGGCCGACCGCAGGAAGCCGAAGCCGTCCTGGAGGATTTCCAGCACACCGTCGCCGTAGATGTCCTCGCCGCCCTTGGCGTGCGCCTTGAGTATCGAGAAGATCACGTCCTGCTTGCGCTGCCGTGCGGTGTTCTCGAGCCCCATGGACTCGGCCATCTGGACCAGCTCATGGACCGGCTTGGTCTTGAGCTCGGTGAGATTCATCGACCGGCGCGACGCCGCCAGCTCCTCGGGGGAGATGATGTCGGTGTCTCCACCCTCGACGAAATCGTCCTGCGGCAGGCCCTCCTGGCTTTGCCGGTTGCCGCCGCCGCGGTGGCGACCACCGCCCTGGCCCTTCCGGCCGCCGCCGCGCGCCTGGTTACCGAGATAGCCCCTCACAGGTGCTGGTCCAGCAGGGCCGCGAGCTTCGACTTCGCGACCAGCCCGACCTGCTGCGCCTCGGGCGCCCCGTTCTTGAACAGGATCAGTGTCGGGATGCCCCGGACACCGTACTTCAGCGGCGTCTGGCGGTTATGGTCGATGTTGATCTTGGCGATCCGGACCCGATCGCCGTACTCGCTCGCGATCTCGTCGAGAATCGGCGAAATGGCCTTGCATGGACCGCACCATTCGGCCCAGAAGTCGAGCAGGACGGGGACGTCGGCCTTCAGCACGTCGGCTTCGAAGGTGTCATCGGATGTATGGACGATGTTGTTGCCGCTCAAGCGGTTTTCCTCCCTTGCAGAGGTCGTGGATGGATGTTGCTGATCAGAGAAAAAGGCGCGCAAAACGGGCCTGCAAGTGACGAGCCGATGCCCGATACGGCACAATACTGTTCTGGCGCTTGAACCTAAGGCTGCCTGTCCAGGGTACCGGCTCCGCCGGGGGCCTGTTTGGACCGTCCCGGATCTGCCGGTGTTGTGCGAATGCTTGCGGGGAACCCGCGGTGCTCAGGTAGCTTTTTAGCCTTTCGCGCGCAATTTTTCAAGACATAGAGTAATCAGAAGACCAAAGTGAGCGAACAACAACTCTCGGAACTGTCCTTTACCAACCTCCACCTGCCCGAGGCCCTGGCCCGCGGAATCGCCGATGCCGGCTTCGAGCGCTGCACCCCGATTCAGGCACGATCCTTGCCGAGAGCGCTCGCCGGCCTCGACGTTGCGGGCCAGGCGCAGACCGGAACCGGCAAGACGGCGGCCTTTCTGGTAGCACTCTACTCCCGCCTGCTGCGAAACGAGTCGGCGCCAGGACGGCCGACTACCTCGCCGCGCGCCCTGATCCTGGCGCCGACCCGCGAGCTGGCACTGCAGATTCACCGCGATGCCGAGATCCTTGGGCAGTACACCGGCCTGACCCTCGGTCTCGCCTACGGCGGCGTCGACTACGACAAGCAGCGACGCCATATCGAGGCCGGGGTAGACGTTCTGATCGGCACGCCCGGGCGGATAATCGATTATTTCAAGCAGCACGTGTTCGACCTCCGCTTTGCCGAGGTCATGGTGCTGGACGAGGCAGATCGGATGTTCGACCTGGGATTCATCAAGGACATCCGCTACCTGCTCAGGCGCTTGCCGCCGCCCGACCAGCGCCTGAACCTGCTGTTTTCAGCCACCCTGGCCCAGCGCGTACTCGAACTCGCCTACGAGCACATGAACGACCCGGAGCTCATCCGCATCGAGCCAGAGCGCGTCACCGCCGACCGGGTCCGGCAGTCAATCTACTTTCCGTCCATGGAGGAGAAGGCGCCGCTGCTGGTCCACCTGCTCAAGCAGAAAGGCGCGACACGCAGCATGGTGTTCGTCAATACCAAGCGCGTGGCCGAGTATCTCGAGCGCAAACTGCGGGCCAATGGCATCGAGGCGGCAGCCATGTCGGGCGACGTCCCGCAGACCCGCCGCCAGCGCATGCTGCGCGAATTCCACGACGGCAAGATCGCCGCGCTGGTAGCGACCGATGTAGCAGCCCGCGGGCTGCACATTCCCGACGTCAGTCATGTCTTCAACTACGACCTGCCTCAGGACCCGGAAGACTATGTGCATCGCATCGGCCGCACCGCGCGCGCAGGCGCTGCCGGCGATGCGGTCAGCTTCGGCTGCGAGGAGTATGTCGTTTCCCTGCCGGAGATCGAGGCCTTCATTGGCAACAAGCTGCCGGTCACGAGTTTCGACCCCCACGAACTCCCGGAAGTCGCCTCGGCGAGCAATGTGCCGCGGCACCAGGACACACAGTCCTGGCGAGAGCGGCAGGAACGCCGCGGCGAGCGGGGTGGGGGCAGGCCGCCACGACGTGGTATGGGCAGTCGCGGAGCCCCGCCGCGCGCGGAGCGCGGCGGCCAGGCGGCGGCCAGCCAGGAGCGCCC